>JAGZGB010000079.1 GCA_018367495.1 Veillonella sp.
TGCATCTGTTTCATCTAATTTAGTGAGGTACGCATCATAGCGTTTTTTGAAATCCTCTTTGTGAGCTGGATCTGCTTTTGAAAGTCCTTCGTATACAGCTTTTGCTGCTAGTTTCCAGTTAGCTACATCGAACCAAATATGAGGGTCTTTAGTTTTCACGCCATTTTCTTCGTCAAAGTCGAGTAGAGTATCTGGATCAATGGCGTCGGATACGCGGATAGTAGCTTTATTTTGTTTTGTTAAATTATCGAAAATGGAACCCATTTTACCTTCTAAGTGAATGCCGTTGTACACTACAACATCTGCCTTAGACATAGTTGTTACATCGCCGGCGCTCGCTTGGTAGAGGTGAGGGTCTACGCCAGGACCCATGAGTCCTTGTACAGACACATGGTCACCGCCAATTTCTTTTACTAAATCTGTTAACATTGTTGTTGTGGCAACGACGTTTAATTTCTTCTGACTATCTTGCGCTGCATCTTTTCCACAGCCTGCTAATGCGAACAACATAAGTGCTAATGATACGATAACTAATACGACTCGATTGGATTTCATGATAAACCTCCTTTTTATAGTTAGTGAACTCTACCTTGATTTAAACAGAAAGATAGCCGCTACTAACGTAGCGGCTATTGGCAGTTATAAGTTTTTCTGCTTGGGTCACGATCATTTAGTGAATAAGAGCTTGTAGATGGTTAGGCCCAACCAGGGCAACGAGACCAAGTACCATCATGACCTTCATTTGAATACGCTTTCTACGTCTCATGATGAACCTCCTTTGTGTAGTTTTTTGTCATATCTACCTGATATGTAAGACCGAACAGTTATCTTAAAATTAATATATCATAAATGAGATATATTATCAATAAAAAATTCTCTTTAAATATTCATCTTTATTTAGTATGATATTATGCATAGATACAAGTTAATAAGGAGGCTTATTATGAATAAATTATTCAGATTCACTGCGGCGGCTTTACTTGTTGCATCTTTTGGCGTGTTATGTACTTATACAGCTGATGCGGCTAAGTTTTTAGAATCTCCACGAGAAGTAGAAATTGTAAAACCTGAGTTACCTAAGGTTCCTCAAACAGCTACGGTAGCACCTAATATGCGCGTACGCTTTTTGATTGATAAAAAAGGGAATGTTAAAAATGTATTTGTGGAACGTTCCTCTGGTTATGCTCCAGTTGATGAAGCTGTGAAGAAAGCAATTCTTAAATGGAAATTTACACCTGCTATTGGGGTGGATCAAAAAGCTCATGAATCTATTATTGGGATGACAATTACTCTACCTAAAAATGCTGTAACAGCTAAATAAGGAGAATATGATGAATAAAGTGTTGCGTTGTACTTTGTTGAGTACGTTGTTTGTAATTAGCATGGTAGCCTCTGTGTTGGCGGCTCCGTTTCAACTTCCTGTAGCGATATCTACACCGTCTTTAGATCAAATTAATATTGCTGGTTATGGTGGCGCAGCTCATAGTGCTGATGTGCGTTTTACCATTAATGAAGATGGCTCTGTAGGAGACATAGAAGTCGTAAAGTCCAGTGGTGTTAGTGCTCTTGATGAAGCACTTGTTGAAAAAATCTCCACATGGCGATTTAATCCTGCTACAGATTCTAATGGTAATCCTGTTGCATCTTCTAAAACTGAATATATTAATTTTGGAAACTAATGAAAGGCACTCATGCATTGTATGGGTGCCTTTTTCTGTGCTGAAAGCTGTGTAATGGTCAGACTATTAATTTGATAATAAAATGTAAAATTGTGACTATAGCAACTGAAAATTATTTTCAAAAATAATACAATAAAAATATAGTTAACATAGTAAATATTTATTGTATATTGTAAACATTTATTGCACAGAGTAATAGTATGTGCCCCTTGGAGGTATAAGTTTATGAATCCATTACAGCAAAAGCTAGATATTAATAATGACCGATACAGAATTATTGTATCCGTTAAAGAGGACTATTTAGATGGCAAATTGTCTTTAGAAGAGGGTAATCGTATTTTGAAAGAAAAATTAGGTACGTGCACACCTGATGAGTTTGCCTATGCAGAGCAAAGTTTAAAAGGCGTCTATAAGGATGAAGAAATTCTAGATAAGATGGATGATCTTTTAAATCTATTTGATGGTGTATTAGTACGTGCTGAAAATAATTACCCTGAAAATCATCCGTTGTGGGCCTATTTAGAAGAAATCAACGCAGTTGAAAAGGTATCCCTTGAAGCAGATAAATTGCTAAAACAAGATAAGTTTATTAAAAACCCTTGGCTCGGCGTATTTGATTCCTTAGCAGAATGGCGTATCCATCTATCTCGTAAGCAAAATCAATTGTACCCAATGCTAGAGGATCATGGTTTTGACCGTCCTACACGTATTATGTGGACCTTTGATGACGGCGTACGCGATGCTATTTCTGCATCCTATGCATTGCTACGGGAGGATAAATACGAAGAATTCATAGCATCTGTACCAGAAACGCTAGAGAAATTACGCGATTTGAACTCTAAAGAGCTAGAAGTATTATTACCTACATCGTACAAATTATTAAGCGATGAAGAGTTTGTGCGCATGAGTAAAAATGATCATGAAATTGGTTATGCTATTATCAATCAACCAGGATTATACGTTGTACCAGGTATTAATGATTCTGCAGCACAATTGAATGCTAACAATTCAACTCAAGGTGGCGGTGTATCTAATGAATTCCTTAATGATTTAGCTGGGTTGTTATCTAAATATGTAGGCCCTATAGGTGGCGGTCAAGTTGGTAAGGATACGGTCCTCGACGTGGCAACTGGCAAATTGACATTAGATCAACTTAATTTATTGTTCCGACATCTTCCTGTAGATTTGTCTTATGTTGACGAAAATGAACTTGTTAAATTTTACAGCGATACGCCACATCGAATTTTCCCTCGTAGTGCCAATGTTATTGGCCGTGAGGTAAAGAATTGTCACCCTGCGAAGTCAGTTCACGTTGTAGAGGAAATCGTAGAGAAATTCCGTTCTGGTGAGCAAAGCCAAGCTGAATTCTGGATTAATAAACCGGGATTGTTTATCTACGTTATTTATACAGCAGTACGTGATGAAAATGGTAAATTCCGCGGTGTCTTGGAAATGATGCAAGATTGTACTCATATTCGTGAACTTGAAGGCTCTCGTACATTGTTGACTTGGGATAAGACTGATTTTGTAGGAAATACACACAATAGTAATGGTAATGATAAATCCCTAGCTCAAGAGGCCGCAGAAGAGGTGGATGAAGAACCACTTACTACCGATGCTGATGGTCGTTTCCATATCGATGCAAAGACAACTCTATCTAACTTGATTAAACAGAGCCCTGAAGTGGTAGATTATTTGATTTCCTTAAATCCTAAATTTGAGAAATTGAAAACGCCGATGGTAAAAGTGATGGCAAAGGTAGCTACTATTAAGATGATTGCAGAGCGCGGTGATTTTAATGTAGATGAGCTAGTCGGCAAAATCGATGCCTTCATTAATAAAGATAGAAAATAAATATGTTGCACTAATTCCAGATAAGCATGCATTAATTTCTTATAATTCGTCTATTTTGTGTATACAAATTTGTTTGAAAAAGGTAAAATAGAAAATAATGAAAGTATTTGCCGAGGCGGTATTTTCGTATCTTAAACTACTTTTACAAGAGAAATTATGTACATATTAAAGGTGAGGATCTGGATACTATGTCGACAAGACGCGTTTGGAAGCAAAGTGAAATTAAAACAAACCCATTATTTTCAAAGATGCGCAGTACTATTGAAACTGCATTTTATGGAAACAATGTAACACCAATAACATCTGTGGCACAAGCATATCAGTTTGCCACTGAAGAGCCTGGTGTTATCGTCCTCGATATGCCTGTATATAAACCATGCGAGCAAGGTTTGCCAGCTGATGCAAAGGTAATTGTTACAAACGATGGTAAAACTACAGGTCGCTATGCAAAAGCTCGTCGCATTATTGGCGATGAAGGCATTGACGAAGTGGAACTTGCTAATATTGCGCGTGATGCAGTCTATGATAGCCGCGATAAAGAGTGGATTGCTGCTCAAGCTATTGTTGGTTTAGATAAAAAATTTACTGCTCGTGCTCATTTGATGATTCCAAAAGATCACGCATCTATTTTGTATTCTTGGATCATGAACTTTAAGTTCTTTGATGCAGCAGTAAAAGAATTTTACAATGATAGTGTAGATATTCCAGAAGGCGATATTTATATCTATTCTGATCCTGACTATGTTGTGCCAGGTCATCCAGGTGGGTTAGCTATTTTTGATCCAGCTCATAACTGCGCTATGATTCTTGGTATGCGCTACTTTGGTGAGCACAAAAAAGGTACCCTTACATTGGCGTGGTCCTTGGCGAACCGCTTTGACTATGTGGCATGCCATGGCGGTATGAAACGTTACAATCTTGAAGGTGGTAAAACGTACACAATCGGTGTATTTGGCTTGTCCGGTTCTGGTAAATCTACATTAACTCATGAAAAGCATGATGGTCGTTATGATATTTCTATCTTGCATGACGATGCGTATATCATCAATACTAATGATTTGAGTTCTATTGCTCTTGAACCTACATATTTCGACAAAATGCAAGACTACCCTGTGGAACATCCTGCTAATGAATTCTTGTTGACTCTACAAAATGTTGGCGTAACTATGGATGAGGATGGCCGTAAGGTTGTGTTGGCAGAAGATGTGCGTAATAATAATGGTCGTGCTATTAAATCTCAATTCTGGACAGATAATCGTGTAAACTACGTAGACCAACCAGTTAATGCCATTGTATGGCTTATGAAGGATAAAACTTTGCCACCAATCCTTAAAATTAATGACCCTGTTTTGGCATCTACAATGGGCGCAACACTTGCGACACGTCGTTCTACGGCAGAAAAGCTGGATGCTCACGTTGATCCAAATGCACTTGTTATCGAACCATATGCAAATCCATTCCGTACATATCCATTGGTTCGTGACTATGAAAGCTACAAAAAATTGTTCTCTGAATGTGGCGTACAATGTTACATCATGAACACAGGTTTCTTCTTGGAAAATAAAATTCCTAAAGAGGTAACTCTTGATTTATTGGAACGTTTGGTAGAAGGCACATTGGATTTCAAACCATTCTATAAATATGAAAACCTCTCTTATGTTGAGGTTCCTGGTTTTGAACCACCATTCCAAGTACGTGAATATCATCATCAATTACACAAAGCTTTTGAGTTCCGCTATGACTATGTAGAAAAACTCATTGGTCATAAAAATGAATTACCTCAAGAAGTATTGGATGTACTTAAAACCTTGATGTAATTAAAAATATATTGATATATAGTTATGTTGATATATAGATTGGAGGGGTTAATTCCTATAAAAATAGGGATTAACCCCTTTTGGCTTTGTGAAAGAAATCTGAAGTCACTGAATTTGATAAATATTGTTAGTATAATGATTTATAGGTATAAATGGGTCAAAAATTTCTCAAAATGTAATTGACAAATGTCCTTTCAGAAAATATACTTATAGTAGTTTAAAACATATTTAGAAGATAGGATTTAAAGCCCATCATTGTGGTGGAATTAACTTGAGAAATAGAATATGTTTTCTTATTAGTATTGGTTGGCCTACGTAGGCCCATAGGAGGTTTATTATGAGTAAAGATGTGGAAAACAAAAATACCCATGACCATAGCCATGGCGAACATCATCACCATCATGATCATGACCATCATCATGACCATGACCATTGCCATTGTGGCGGTCACCATCACGATCACGACCATGACCATAGTCATGGTAAAGCACTACCAACGGATAAATGGGTGCCACACACTCATGAACCGGGGGTACCTCATGAACATGGCGTCAATGACTACATGAAAGCTGTTGCGGAATACCGTAAAACATGGCCTACAAAGCAAGATGTTATCGAACAAACACCAGATCCTGCTGTGCGTGAAATGATTCTTCGAATGGAGCAAATTGGTTGTGATACAGTATTTGACCGTTTCGATAAACAACAACCACAATGTACTTTCGGTATTGCAGGCGTATGTTGCCGTATCTGCTTCATGGGTCCATGTAAAATTACACCTAAGAGCCCTCGTGGTGTCTGCGGTGCTGATGCTGACCTTATCGTAGCTCGTAATATGACACGTGCTGCTGCAGGTGGCTTGACTCAACATGGTGCACATGCTCGTGAAATCTTGATTTCTTTGAAAGCTGCTGCTAATGACCAATTGGATATTCCAATTTTAGGGGAAGAAAAAATCCGTACTGTGTGTAAGGCTTTCAACATCCCTGAAGAAGGTCGTTCCTTGAAAGAAGTAGCTAATGATTTAGCGGATGTTCTATTAGAAGATTTGAGTCGTGCATTGCCTGGCGAATATAAAACAATTACAGCAATGGCTCCTGCTGAACGTCGTGAAGTTTGGAAAAACTTGGATATCTTGCCTGTTTCCGCGTACAATGAAGCATTCGATGCATACCATCGTACATGTGTAGGTACAGATGGCGATTGGGAAAGCAACATGAAACAATTCTTGCGTTGTGGTCTTGCTTTCACATTCACAGGCGTAGTGGCAGCAGACATCGCTACAGATGCATTGTTTGGACAAGGTGGTCGCCGTACATCCAAAGTTAACATCGGTGCCTTGAAAAAAGGTTATGTAAATATCGCTGTTCATGGTCACTTACCAACATTGGTTTCTCAAATTTGTAAAATCGGTGCGTCCGAAGAGTATTTGGAAAAAGCAAAAGCTATCGGCGCTAAAGGTATTCAATTCTATGGTATTTGCTGCTCTGGTTTATCCAGTATGTACCGTTATGAAAATGTAATTCCATTGTGTAATGCTATCGGTGCTGAACTTGTACTTGGTACAGGCGCTCTTGACTGCTGGGTAGCTGACGTTCAAGACGTATATCCTGCTATCATGGACGTAGCACGTTGCTTTAACACAAAAGTTATTACTACATCTGATGCAGCTCGTTTGCCGGGTGCTGAGCATATCGGTTACGATCATCACCATACTAACTTGTCTGAGACAAAAGACTTGGCTCGCAAAATCTTGGATCGTGCTCTTGAAGCGCATGAATTGCGTAAAGGTATGCCTGTATTTATTCCACCATATGAAATCACTGCAGAAGTTGGTTTCTCTCCAGAATCCACTGTTAAACATTATGGTTCCTTCAAACCATTGGCAGAGGCTTTAAAATCTGGTAAAGTTCGTGGTATCGTTAACGTAGTAGGTTGTTCTAACCCTCGCGTTATCTACGAAAAAGCAACTGTAGATATCGTTGATACACTTATCAAAAATGGCTGTATCATCTTAACAAATGGTTGTGCGTCCTTCCCATTG
>JAGZGB010000080.1 GCA_018367495.1 Veillonella sp.
GAACTAATTAGGGATACATTAATCATCAATGAGCCCTCTCAAGTGTTATGTCAGGATGATTGCAAAGGATTGTGCGTTCATTGCGGAGCAAATTTAAATGTTTCACCTTGTTCTTGTGAATCCTTTGTGGTGGATCCTCGATTTGCAGAGTTACGTGCTTTGCTTGATGAGAAAGATGATAGATTGTCCTAATGATTGTACTAAGGAGGTGCAGATAATGGCAGTACCTAAGCGTAGATTGTCTAAATGCCGTCGCGATCGCCGTCGTGCTAATTGGAAATTAGAAGCTCCTGGTTATGTAGCATGCCCACAATGCCACGAACCTAAGATGCCTCATCGTGTTTGCCCTACATGTGGTCACTATAAAGGTGAGCAAGTAGTAGCTAATGCTTAATATGTGAGCTAGTAAAAAGACGCCTACTTTAGTAGGCGTCTTTTTTTAGTGATATTTATAATTTAATATACTTGATATGTATTAGTCAGTGCCATTATTTTATAGTAATATAAATTTATAAAATAGTGGCATTTTTTACACTTTTATAAACAAAAAGATACTCAAATATAAAATAACAACTATATTTAGTATATATGAGAAAATCTGTTACTATATGTATGAAAAGCCTTGCCAATAGGGGGATTATTGTATATACTTAGGATGTAATATTAATACTAGGTCATAAAAGGTGGTCCCATGAGTCGGTTAAAGAAGCAAGAGCGCCAAAAACAGTTACAAGAAAAACTGAATATTACGCCATTTCTTACTGATGAAGAATTGGCAACACACTTTAATGTAAGTGTGCCAACTATTCGACTTGATCGACTAGAGTTGGGGATTCCTGAATTGCGTGAACGCATACGCGTCATGGCTACAGGTCAATCACAAGAGATGGTAGAACATGTACCGTATGAAGTGGTTGGAGAATTGATTGATGTCACAGAAGGTCAGCAAGCATTGTCTATGTTGCGTACTACGGCTGATATGGCAGATCGATTTGGACATGTAGAACCACAGTATTTATATGCGCAAGCGAATTCCCTCGCAAAGGTAGTCTTAGGAACTACCGTTTGTTCTGCGGAGGTTGGAAATATAAAATACAAGAATCCAGTAGGGGCTGGTACCAATTTGGTGGCAAAAGCAGAAATTGTACGTCGTCGTGGTAATAAGTTCTTTATTTGGGTCATTATAAGAGATAAAATAAAAGAAGTATTTCGCGCAAAATTTATTATGGAATCCGTAGAGAATAGGGTGTAGATTATGAAAATTGCAATAGACGCCATGGGTGGCGACTTTGCTCCATTGGAGACTGTACTAGGAGCCATTGAAGCCGTACGAGCAAATGAACATATTAATGTGGTGCTTGTTGGTGATGAGCAGCAAATTTTTAATATATTAGAAGCTAATAATGAAGCTAAAAATCCACGTATTTCTATACAACATGCTAGTCAGGTAATAGGTATGGATGAGCATCCAGGACAAGCGTTGCGGAAGAAAAAAGATGCGTCTGTTGTAGTTGCGACATCTTTAGTTCGTGAAAATATTTGTGATGCTGTTATTGCTCCAGGTAGTACAGGTGCAGCCGTCGCGGCAGCTTTGTTTGGACTTGGTCGTATTAAGGGGGTTGATCGCCCAGTTATCGCTACGCCAATGCCAACCGTTACTGGTATTACTGTTATGCTAGACTCTGGTGCGAACTCCAATAGTAAACCTAAACATCTTGTTCAAGGTGCGTTAATGGGTTCTGAGTATGCCAAGCTTTTATTAGGAAAAGAAGAGCCTACAGTAGGGTTACTTAATATTGGTGAAGAAGCTACTAAGGGGAACGATGTCGTTTTAGCCACCTACCCAATTTTGGAACGTATGAAGACTATTAATTTTAGAGGAAATATCGAAGGCAGAGATATTCCGAAAGGTGTTGTCGACGTTGTCGTTTGTGATGGCTTCGTAGGTAATGTGGTCCTAAAATTCGCAGAAGGCTTGGTAACAGGCCTTACACAGTTAGTAAAGGATAGTATTATGGCGGGAAGTATCTTTGCCAAAATTGGTGCTATTCTAGTTAAGCCAGCTTTAAAGAAAATGGCTAAACGCTTGGATCACACAGAAAATGGCGGTGCTCCATTGCTAGGGGTTAACGGGGTGTTTATGATTGCACATGGTAGCTCTAAAGCTAAAGAGATTAAAACTGCTATAGAAATTGCTGGTGATTTAGTAGAACGTAAGATTATTCAACATATAAGAGAAACAATAGATATTGAAGGAGCCTTGAAGTATGACTATGATGAGTAAACCGGTAGGAATCATTGGTACTGGGAGCTTCCTTCCTGACAATGTAGTAACAAACTTTGATCTTGAGAAAATGGTTGATACAAATGATCAATGGATTAGAGAGCGTACTGGTATCGAAGAAAGACGCATTGCACCGGAAGGTATGAATACATCCTATATGGCTACTGAGGCGGCCAAGAAGGCTATGCAAATGGCTAAGGTTAGCGCAGAAGACATTGATATGATTATTTTTGCTACCTTAACACCAGATATGATTATTCCTTCAGCGGCTTGTGTATTACAAGCGAATTTAGGAGCTAAGAATGCAGCTGCTTATGATTTACAAGCTGCATGTTCTGGCTTTGTTTATGGATTGATTACTGCAGCTAGCTATATTAGCTCCGGTTTATATAAAAAGGTACTCGTTGTAGGGGCTGAAATTCTTTCCCGTCGAGTAAATTGGCATGATCGTGGTACATGTATTCTTTTTGGTGATGGTGCAGGGGCTGCTGTAGTATCCGAAGTTCCTGATGGGTACGGTATTAAAGGTGTTGATATGGGTGCCGATGGTACTGGTGGTCCATCTCTTTGCATTCCTGCTGGTGGTACAGCTGTAGTTGCTAATGATCAACGAGTTGAAGAAGGTTTAACATTTATTCATATGGATGGACCGGAAGTATATAAATTTGCTGTTAAAACGATGGGGCGTACTGTTTTAAAATCTTTAGAACAAGCTGGAATGGAACTTAATGAGTTGGATTTTTTCATTCCTCATCAAGCTAATATTCGTATTATTGATTCGGCAGCAAAACGCTTACGTATGCCGATGGAAAAAGTATTTGTTAATTTACATAAGTATGGTAATACATCCGCCGCGTCTGTAGCTATAGCTTTGGATGAAGCTAATCGTGAAGGACGTTTTAAACGCGGCGATAATGTTGCGTTTGCAGGATTTGGTGCAGGCCTAACATGGGCTAGCCTTGTCTTGAAATGGTATTAAGGAGGATTCATTAAGATGATTAAGACTGATATTTGTGATTTATTGCAGATTGAGTACCCAATTTTACAAGGTGGTATGGCTTGGCTCGGTACTGCAGAATTAGCGGCAGCTGTTTCCGAGGCTGGTGGCCTTGGTATTATTGGAGCTGGTCATATGCCTCCTGATATTTTCCGTAATGAGATTCATAAATTAAAAGAGCGTACAAACAAACCATTTGGTTGTAATATTATGCTTATGTCGCCATTTGTTAAAGAAGTTATGGAAGTAGTAGTGGACGAACGCGTTCCTGTAATTACAACAGGTGCTGGTAATCCTGGTGTTTATATTCCTGCTTTAAAAGAAATTGGTACAAAAGTAATCCCTGTAGTTGCTTCCGTATTACTTGCAAAACGCTTATTACGTGGTGGTATTGATGCAATTATCGCAGAAGGTACTGAGTCTGGTGGTCATGTAGGTGATATTACCACTATGGCATTGATTCCTCAAGTTGTAGATGCGGTAGATGTACCAGTTATTGCAGCTGGTGGTATTGCTGATGGTCGTGGTGTGGCTGCAGCCTTTGCATTGGGTGCTCATGCAGTACAAATGGGTACACGCTTCGTATTATCTGAAGAATGTATTGCTCATGAAAACTATAAAAATGCAGTATTGAAAGCAAAAGATCGCGCTACAGTTATGACTGGTTTAACAACAGGTCATCCTGTACGTATCATTGATAATGCATTGGCGCATAAATATAAATCCCTTGAGTTTAGTGGCGGCTCTAAAGAGGAATTAGAAAACTTAGGTGCAGGCACTCTTCGTAAAGCTGCTATTGAAGGTGATGTAAAAGAAGGCTCTGTAATGATTGGTCAAATCTCTGGTATGTTAACAGATGTTAAGCCATGTGCAACTATTATCAAAGATATCATGGCTGAAACTGAAACTGTAATTAAAAACCTTCAAGGTCTTGGTAAATAAGGAGGCCCTTATGAAAACAGCATTTGTTTTTCCTGGTCAAGGTTCCCAAAAAGTAGGCATGTTGCAAGATTTGTACAATGCATATCCTATTGTGAAACAACGTTTTGAAGAAGCTGACGAAGCGCTTGGTTATTCTATTTCCAAATTGTGCTTTGAAGGCCCTGATACTGAACTTGTTAAAACAGCTAATACACAACCGGCTATTTTGACAGCATCTGTAGCTTGCTATGAAGTTCTTAAAGAACAAGGCTTTACACCTGATATCGTAGGTGGTCATAGTCTTGGTGAATACAGTGCTCTTGTAGCGGCAGGTGTATTGAACTTTAAAGATGCTGTGTATGTTGTTCATAAACGCGGTGAATATATGCAAGAAGCTGTGCCATTGGGGCAAGGTGCTATGGCAGCAATTTTGGCTTTACCTCGTGAACAAGTTGTAGAAATTTGTAAAGAGGTTAACGATTCTGTTGGTTCTGTACAAGCAGTTAACTTCAACTGCCCAGGTCAAATTGTTATTGCTGGTGAAACAGCAGCGGTAGAAACTGCAGCAGAAAAGATGAAAGAAGCCGGTGCAAAACGTGCTGTTAAGCTTCCTGTAAGTGCTCCATTCCACAGCCGTTTGATGGAACCTGCAGCTCTTCGTTTAAAAGAAGAGTTGGATAAAATCCAAGTGAGCGATGCTCAAATTCCTGTAGTGGCAAATGTGACAGGTAAAATTTTGACTGATGCAAACGATATTAAAGAATCCTTAGTTACACAAGCTGCAAACCCTGTATTGTGGGAAGACTGCGTAGCTGAAATGGTTAACTTTGGTGTAACTCGATTCGTTGAAGTAGGTCCTGGTAAAGTACTTACTGGCTTTACTAAAAAGATTAATAAAGATATGGAATTAGCCAATGTTGAAGACATTGCATCCTTAGAGAAAACGCTTGAATTTTTGAAAGGGGTTCGATAAAATGCATTTAGAGGGTAAAGTAGCCATTGTAACTGGCGCATCCCGTGGCATTGGTCGCGCTGTAGCTATCAATTTAGCACAATCTGGTGCTGATGTGGTGGTTAACTATAGCGGTAGCGAAGGTGCAGCTCAAGAAACTGTTGAAGCTGTACAAGCTTTAGGCCGTAAAGCCGTTAAAATTAAAGCTAATGTAGCTAATGCTGATGAAGTTACAGCTATGGTGGAAGAAGCTCATAAAGAGTTTGGTCACATTGATATTCTCGTAAATAATGCGGGTATTACGCGTGATGGTTTATTAATGCGTATGAAAGACGAAGATTTTGATGCTGTTATAGATATCAACCTTAAAGGTGTATATTTAGTAACTAAAGCAGTATCTAAAATCATGATGAAACAACGTTCTGGTCATATTATCAATATGACATCTGTTGTAGGCGTTATAGGTAATGCGGGTCAAACTAACTACGCAGCATCTAAAGCTGGTGTAATTGGTTTTACTAAATCCTGTGCTAAAGAATTAGCAAGTCGTGGCATTACTGTTAATGCTATTGCACCAGGATTTATCAATACTGATATGACTGATGTATTACCAGAAAAAGTTAAAGAAGCTATGGTTGCAGAAATTCCATTGGGCCGTATGGCTAATGCTGAAGAAGTAGCGACAGTAGCAACATTCCTTGCTAGCGATTTTGCTAACTATATTACAGGCCAAGTCATCAATGTAGATGGCGGTATGGTGATGTAGTTTCAAAATTAGACTATATATAAATACACTTTGAAAGGAGGTGAACCACCAATGAACACTTTCGATAAAGTAAAAGCAATCGTTGTGGAACAATTAGGCGTTGATGAAGCTGAAGTTACCATTGATTCTACATTCATCGACGACTTAGGCGCTGACTCCTTAGATATCGTTGAATTGATCATGGCATTCGAAGAAGAATTCAATGTTGAAATCCCTGACGATGTTGCAGAAAAAATCAAAACCGTTAAGGATACAGTAGAATATATTGATTCTGCTAAATAAGCTGTAAAGCTGACAATTCAGCCGTACGGGAGGCCGAGTGGCCTCCCAACCGGTTTTATTTACAGGAGGATTTGATAGTGAAGCTCCCTGAACTTCGCATTGGGAATCTAGTGGCCAAAGTACCTATTATTCAAGGTGGTATGGCGATTAGATTGTCTACAGCTCGCTTGGCAGCAGCCGTTGCAAATGAAGGTGGTATCGGCCTTATTGCAGCATCCGGTTTGCCGTTTGATGAATTACGATACGAAATACAATTAGCTAGAAAATTATCACCTACGGGTATTATTGGTATAAATGCGATGGTAGCCGCAACACAATTTGCTGGTTTAGTGAAAACTGCCATCGAAGAGGGCATTGATCTTGTAGTAGCAGGTGCTGGTTTTTCAAGAGATATGTTCGCAATGGGCAAAGAGTCTGGTACTCCGATTGTACCAATTGTTTCGTCCGCAAAATTAGCTCGCATTTCTGAAGGTTTAGGTGCAGCAGCAGTAATCGTAGAAGGTTGTGAAGCTGGTGGTCACTTAGGTACAGATCGTTCTGCTCGAGACATCGTTCCAGAAGTTGTAGCTGCTGTTAAAAATATTCCAGTTATTGGTGCTGGTGGTGTTCTTGATGGTCGTGACATTGTAGAAATGTTGAAATTAGGTGCTAGTGGCGTTCAAATGGGTAGTCGTTTTGCTGCTTCTGATGAATGTAATGCATCTGACGAATTGAAAAAAATGTACGTACGGGCTACTAATCCCGAGGACATTGTATTAATTCAAAGTCCTGTAGGTTTGCCTGGACAAGCAATTAAAAATAAATTTGCTGAATCTGTATTAGACGGTACTGTAGCACCTCCAACGGTGTGTGATAACTGTTTGAAACATTGTTCCCATAAATTCTGTATCATCCGTGCTCTTTCTCGTGCACAACAAGGTGATGTGGAAACAGGTTTAGTGTTCTCTGGCAATAACATGAGAAAAGTCGACAAGATTATGCCAGTTAAAGATATCTTTGCTCAACTCAAACAGCAAGTAGCAGAGATTGATTAATTTAAAAGGGCTGTATAGCTATAAGAGGTGGAATAATTGGAAAAACGTGTAGTAATTACTGGCTTAGGGGCAGTGACTCCTGTAGGTATCGGTAAAGAGAACT
>JAGZGB010000081.1 GCA_018367495.1 Veillonella sp.
TAAAGCACGGAGGAGTACCCAAGAGGCTGAAGGGTCCGCACTCGAAATGCGGTAGGTCGGGCAACCGGCGCGGGGGTTCAAATCCCTCCTCCTCTGCCAACTGAACTATATAAAGCGCTAACTATGGTTAGCGCTTTTTTTGTATCTATAACTATTTTTGTAACTATTTGGGTTATAATATAAGAAATACAATTTAAAATAATCTCCTCATAAACTCAAGGGGCTACTATCATGAAAAAATATTACCCTTATCTCATTACAGTGAGTCATATGATCAACGACTCCTGTCAAAGTGTGTTGCCTGCCCTCTTACCTCTGTTCATTTACACCTATGGACTGAGCTTAGAGCAAGCAGGTTTTCTCATCTTAGCTAATACAGCATTATCATCATTATTACAGCCTTTACTAGGCTATATTTCAGACAAGATCAATCAACCGCGGCTCATTGCCTTCGGCGTTTTATTATCTGCATGTAGTACAGGTATGATGGGCTTTGTTACCTCTTATGAAAGCCTCCTCGTTTGTGCCACATTAGCGGGCGTTGGCTCTTCCATCTTCCATCCTGAAGGCGCAAAGATTATGAACCGTCTCGGTGGAGGCAAGAAAGGGAAGGCCATGGGCACCTTTGCTATCGGCGGTAGCTCGGGCTTCGCCTTTGGTCCACTCTTTGCAGGTGCCATTGCTTATACAGTGGGTCCACATGGCTTAGCGGCTTTCACCGTAGTAGGTACTATTATATCTACTATATTATCCGTACTAATGCCTCGCATCGTAGCTCATGCACGTACTATCGACCAAGCGGTAGCTACTGAAAATCCAACAGTGGCGGCAAAACCGCTGAAGAACTACTGGAAATACTTTGGCATCTTATTCATTATTATCTTGAGCCAATCAGTAAACTTCCGCGTTATCAATGCGTTTATTCCAATTTTCTGGACTCGCGAGCTCGGTACAAGCCCTGAACAAGGTAGCTTTGCCTTGACTGTATTCTTTAGTATCGGCATCTTCATGACCTATATTGGCGGTCTATTGGGCGATAAATATGGTCCTATCAAGATTATCAGACTATCCCTATTAGTTTGGTTACCTGCTATGTTCCTATTAACAGAGGTTCCAACCTTCTCACCACTCATCATGATGCCTATAGCCTACTTACTACTACTCATGATTGGTGCTGCTAAAGCAATTAGCTACAGCCCAGTTATCGTACTAGGTCAAACATATCTAGCCAAAAGTATCGGCTTTGCATCGGGTATCACCCTCGGCGTGAGTCAGACTATCGGTGGCGTCATCGCTCCTGTCGTAGGTAACCTAGCAGATACCTACTCCCTACCTGTTGCTATGATGACACTCGTGCCATTCCTCGTAATGGGCCTTGGGGCATCATTACTATTAAAGGATCCTAAAAAATTACAGTAAAAAAGCCCCCTTACGGGGGCTTATATTTTTAGCTAAATTAGTGTTTTAGCATTTCATTCAAGATAACTACGTCCGTTTCTTTCATCCCTTGAGCCACAGTGCCGATACTGCGTATGGTATCATCAACGGTGTATGCTACAAGGCCATCGCCTTTTTGGTAGTTCTTATTAAGGCGAGCTTGTTTATATCCCATGAACGCGCCATCAAGGGAGATAGCAATTTTACCTGCACAGGATGGTTTTGCTCCGTCGCAAACAATACCGGATAAGCTGGCAAGACCATTTACTAAGGTATTCTCAATGATATCTTTGCTATCACCTTTCAAGAAGGCAATACCTGCTACACTGACTACACCGGCAGATACAACACCGCAGTAGGCGGACAATTTACCAATGCCAGATTTAACGTACAGTGTTAACAAGTTGGCAAAGACGAGTGCACGGTACAGTTCATCATCACTTTTACCGAGTTCCTCAGCAGTTGTAATGATAGGTACCGATACTGTTAAGCCTTGGTTACCAGAGCCAGAGCAAATTACAACAGGCAATGGACACCCACTCATGCGCGCATCGGATCCAGCTGCTGCACGAGCCTTACATTTCGTTTCTAGAGACGGATTTTCTTCATCCAACAACAAGAGCTGGCCAATATTAGAGCCATAATCATTAGACAAACCTTCTCGAGAAATAGCTGTATTGTATTCTACTTGCTGTTTGATTTGAGGAATGATGCCAGAAATATCTGCCGTTTTAGCAAATTCATAAATGCTATCAAAGGTCATAGCATATTCTGTTTTTGCGACCTTCTTAATTTCATTGATTGTTTCAGACACAATCTCACCATCTACAGCAACATAGGTTACATTCGTATGGTCATTTTCAATGCGAACCACCGCTGTATGTTCATCTGTTTCAGCAGTGATTTCGATATAAAGATTATCTACACCTTCAGCAAGTGAGACCGTACAGAAGTTAGCATTCAACAATGTGCCAAGCCATTTACGATCTTCATCTGTAGCAGATTCTAGTACCTCTAACTCACGCTCAGGACGACCTACGATGGCCCCAAGGGTAGCAGCCGCTTGAAGGCCCTTTCGCCCACCAGAGTTAGGAATTACTACGGATTTTACATTTTTAATAATATTCGCGCTGCATCGTGCGTGAATATGGTTAGGAAACTCATCTAAAACAGAGACTGCCTTCGCAGCCGCATAAGCCAATGCAATCGGCTCAGTGCACCCGAAGGCAGGACGCATCTCTGATTTTAATAAGGAAATATAATCCATCTTATACTTCCGCAATAATTTCCACTTCTACCAAAGCACCCAATGGAAGATCTTTTACTGCTACGCAAGAACGAGCTGGTTTAGAAGTGAAGTATTTAGCATACACTTCGTTAAATGCTTTGAAGTCAGCGATATCAGCCAAGAAACAAGTAGTTTTAATAACTTCAGAGAAGTCAGAACCTGCTGCAGCCAATACAGCATCAATGTTTTTGCATACTTGTTCAGTTTGCTCTACGATACCGCTTGCAACAATGGAACCAGTTGCAGGATCGAGTGGAATTTGACCAGAAGCGAATAATAAACCGCCTACTACTTTAGCTTGAGAGTAAGGACCTACTGCTGCTGGAGCTTTGTCTGTGTGAATTGTGTTCATAATAATTCTCCTTTAAAATATAATTGAAAATAATATAAATTATTCTAATGCCGCCATACTCACATTAGTAATTACCTTGTAAATGACATACTTCGTGAAAGCATATCTATAACAAATTATTTAATAGATTTGAAGGCATTGTCAAATATCGTTTTGAAATAATCTCGTTGTACATCAGTAGTTACACCTACGTATAGTACCGGTTTACCTGGCTTCAACACAAATGCAGCATTTGCATAGAGCGGAGTTTGACCATCTCCATCCGCATATAATAAGCGAGAGCTTGCTGCATAAGTTTGATATTTAGTGCCTGCCACAGGATGTACTTGTTCTGCATTTTCTACAGTAAGCGTTCTAGGTTTTATAAGTAATTTACCTGATCGAGTCTTAAGATTAGCATAACGTTTTGGATCATTTAAAGGGACTACAGTTGTAGTTGTGGGAATTTGTTTATTAACGGCACCTAGCATAAGTTGCTCTGTAACAGGATCAATTTGACCTTTATCTAAAGCCGCCATAGCCGCCATAAACATAGGATCATTTGCCTTATCTTTAGCTACTTGCTGTGCTATTTGTTTAACATCTACCGCTACTACGAATGCATCCTTTTGACCTGTTTTATCGGTCCCTTGTAATTGGTATACATCAAAAGTAGTACCAAAGTTTTTGAAAACATCCTCCACCATCATATTCATCGCCATATTTTTTGAAGGATTTTGTTTTATTTGCTTCTCTACAAAATCACGTGTATTTGTTTTGGATGCAGAAACAACAGTTACATTGTTAGGCACCGCCATAGAACCTGCAATTGTTTGTACATCCTTAGCAAAACCTACGCCAGATATAGTACCCACTAGGCAAGCTGCACAAGCCAATACTTTCAAAGATTTCATATTATTTACCTCCCTTGAGAGATTGTGTTTGATACATATGATTCAACTCATTAGCCCAATAATCATAGCTAGAGTCATCAGATAATAAAAGCTGTAAAGCTACGCCTTTATCTGTAGGAACAGCATAACCAATTAAGGAATAGGTATTTCTAAAACCATCATATTTAAGGCTACCCCGTAAATCGCCTGTCACAGCTGTACCATAACGCGTTTGGACAGGCTTATAGGCCACATGCGTTGCATCTAGGCTCACTTGTTTTGCCATAAAGTCTACATAAGAACGGACCTCTTCTTTACTTTTAGGAGATAAGTTCTTTTCTGTGGCAAGCATTTTATCAAAAGCACCCATAATTTGAGAAGGCAACTTATCATTTATCGTTTTTAGATCTTTAGCTAATTTAGCACCTTCAATAGTATTGCTCTTCAGGCCTTGTAATTGTTGTTGAGCCTTCTCTTTAGAATAGGAATCTACATATTTAGAGATAGAGCTTTTTATTGCAGCTTTTTCTGCGTCTGGAACCTTTTCTAAAATGGTTTTATTCATACCAATTACTTGATCTATAGCGTTTTTAGAATAGTCTACAACGACTAACTGACCTACATGGTGACCTTGTTTATCCGTCCCTTGCAATTGATAGACGGAAAATCCATCTAACACATCACCCTTTATAGGTTCAATTTGTACCGGTGCTTGCAATTTCAAACTAGCATTAACAGCATCAACAGCCGCTTTATTTGCCATTGAAATTATTTGACTTTGCTCATTATTCCGCAGCTTTGCATCCGTAGGAACACGCATGACTTCTACAGCTTTCACCGTAGGAGACGTACTGCCATATAAACCATAGCCTAAATCTACTGTATCAGCATATGCCACTGCACCCATGCCAACAGTCAAGCACGTCGCACAAGCCAATGTCATCAATTTTTTATTGAGAGCTCTCATAAGACACCTCACGATTTAACAATACACTATGTATACAGATTATATTCATAACCTGTACTGCATCTATAAGATTTCAAAAAGATAATCTATACTGCATATATTAATTATTATACTATATAGAGATGTATAACTGTATAGTGTAATTTACAACCTATGAGTTCTGCTATACAATACTTAAATAGATATGTAAACATAGAGTATGATAAATAGAAAGGAGTGCACACTTGGTGTGCTTTTATTATGATACAAGAAATAATTCCACTCACTAGGCCTCGTACATTAGCGGCCGCTTTAGGGCCTACTATTTTAGGTGCTGCCTTTAGCTATTACGCATTTGGTGCTGCACAAGGTACAGGTCTTGCCATTTTCCATACAGTTTTAATATTCTTAGCTGTTGTAACAGCTCAAATTGTAGCTAATTTATGGAATGAATATAAAGATTTCAAATCTGGTCTCGATGCAGGACAAAAGGTCGGCAATGCTGGTTCTATTACGCGTGGTGCCATTACGCCAGAACTCATCGTTACCATGATTAAGGTACTCATGGTTATACCTATTATCATCGGTCTTTACCTATCGGCAACTATCACTTGGTACTATATTCCAGCTGGTTTTCTTTGCATTCTCATCAGTTTTCTCTACTCTGGTGGGCCAAAACCAATTTCTCGCACACCATTTGGGGAAATTTCCTCTGGTATCGCTATGGGGTTTGCTATCGTACTCATTACAGGTTATGCCTGGACACGTGACTTATCTTCAGCATTATTAATTCCTGCTATTCCATCTACATTGCTAGTAGGCTCCATTATGCTTACTAATAACATTCGTGATATTAGAAATGATGAAAACCATGGTCGTCGTACATTACCAATCGTATTAGGCCGTGAACGCGCCCTCAGTTTAATGAGCATCACCTACCTATTCAATTTCATTTGGATCCTTGCATGGATCATCGTAGGTCACATGACATGGTTCTCCCTCTTCGCCTTTCTCGCAGCACCACTAGCTTTCAAAACAGTACATACCTTAAGTACTAAAACAGATGAGTTCCTACTAGACAAGGCGATGGGTACAACTGCAGGGGCTGCAATGATTTACCAAATTATGTGGTCCATTGGACTTATCATAGGTAAATAAGGTTGAACCATAGATTCAATTATTAGCAAATAAGTGTTTACCAATACGTACGTACATACATAAAATACAATTACATAAAATAAAGAGAGATTTCCAAATACTATCAACAATTTATAGATGTTAGTTTGGAAATCTCTTTTTGGTATAACTTCAAGCTATGGAGAACTCGTAATAATTCCTTCTTGATAGATAGGAAATAATTTAGTACTATAAATGTAATATTTTATATGAAATGATTGTAAAAGGAGTGTGTCTAATGAGAAAATTTTTAGCATTAGCAGCTACTGTAATCCTTGGCGGTGCTTTATTGATCGCTGGTTGCGGTAATGACAATAACAAACAAGCTGCTAACAACGGCAAACAAGTATTAAAAATCGGTGCTACAGCAGTACCTCACGCAGAAATTTTGGAACAAGTTAAACCTGTCTTGGCAAAAGATGGTATTGATTTACAAATCACTGAATTCACTGATTACAACACACCAAACATTGCTTTGGGTGATAAAGAAATCGATGCAAACTTCTTCCAACATGTACCTTACATGGATGAATTCGCAAAAGCTCACAACCTTCCACTAGTATCTGCTGGTGGTGTTCACCTTGAGCCAATGGGCTTATACTCCCATCAAATTAAAGATTTAAAAGATCTTCCTAAAGGCGCTAAAATCGCTATCCCTAACGACCCTACAAACGGTGGTCGTGCATTATTGTTATTGCAAAAAGAAGGTCTTATCACATTGAAAGATTCCAGCAATATCTTGTCTACAATTCAAGATATCACTTCCAATCCTAATGGTTACCAATTTGTTGAATTAGAAGCAGCTCAAATACCTCGTTCTCTTGACGATGTAGCTTTAGCAGCTATTAACACAAACTATGCATTAAATGCAGGTCTTAACCCTAGTAAAGATGCATTGGCAATCGAATCTAAAGATTCCCCTTACGTAAACATCGTAACTGTACTTAAAGGCAATGAAAGCGATCCTCGCATCAAAAAATTGATGGAAGCTCTTCATAGCCCTGAAATCAAAAAATTCATTGAAGAAAAATACAAAGGTGCAGTTGTTCCTGCATTCTAAACAATAAAAAGCTAGCCTTAATGATATGTACCCCCTTTACTGGACAACCAGTAAAGGGGGTATTTTCATGAGATATAGTTATGAATTTAAAAGAAAAGCAATTGAATTATTTAATCAAGG
>JAGZGB010000082.1 GCA_018367495.1 Veillonella sp.
ATAAGGGTAACCATCTTGCCCCATTTTTCTTCTACACCTTGGTTTACATCAAAGAGGCGATCGCCTTCTTTTAGTTCACCAGAGAAGATACGTACAAAGCTTTGTTTGCCTGCGAATGGGTCTAACAATGTTTTAAATACGAATGCAGTTAAAGGTTTATCTACATGTACTACACATTGTTCGCCGGTTTCCGCTTCAATTGCAGTCATCACTTTTTTAGTTGCATCCGGCATGTAACGAATCATACGATCCAATACTTGATCTAAGCCAATACGAGATGTGGCACTACCACACATGATTGGGCACACACGGCCACTAATCATCCCTTCACGCAAGCCTTGGCGAATTTCCTCTAGGGATAATTCTTCGCCTTCTAAATATTTTTCCAACAATTCATCGCTACCTTCAGCCGCGGCTTCTACGGTTAATTCCCGAATTTCTTGAGCCTTTTCGATAAGGTGAGCTGGTACAGCGATTTCTGTTGGTTGGCCGTCCTTGTAAGTAAACGCAGTCATTTTTGCTACGTCTACGACGCCTTCAAAATTGGCGCCTTCACCGATAGGAATCTGCAATGGCATAATGCCTTTGCCAAATAATTCCCGCATTCTTTCAATAGTACCGAAGAAATCGGCACCATCCACATCCATTTTATTGATAAATGCCATACGTGGCATCTGTAATTCAACTGCATAATCCCATGCGCGAACCGTGTCAGTTTCTACACCAGATGTGGCGGATAGTACCATCAACATACCATCACAGGCACGCAAAGCGGCACGAACTTCGCCATGGAATTCGTTATAGCCTGGAGTATCTACGAAGTTAACCTTATGGTCATGCCATTCACATGGAGCCATGCCCAATTGGATTGTTACGTTACGTTTAATTTCTTCAGGTTCAAAGTCCATAATATGTTTATTATCTTGACCTTTACCTACGAAATCAATCGCACCAGAGGTTAACAACAAAGATTCGACAAGAGCTGTTTTACCCGCACCATCGTGGGAAACAACAGCAACGTTTCTAATTTTATCACTACTGTACTCTTTCATCGGAATCGCCTCCTTTATGGCAAATTACGTATTTGCTAATACATTTCGACACTATACTATAAAAGTCCTCTTTTCCCGAAAAAATTTATCGAAAAAAGAGGACTCTATATAAATATTAAGTTATCTGCCCACCATGGAAACACAGCCACTTAGAAGTGCCATAAAGAGGACCCAAATAATAACAAAAACGACAGATGTTAATATAGCTGCAATGAATACTTTCATCTTGGTAAGCATCACTTGTCTTGCCATAAGTTCTAAAGATACCCAAATAGATATGATGAACAAAGCTATGGTTCCTACAAAATACATAACTCCAGCAATGGCACTACTATCAAATACGACCCCTAATAGCCCCATTAAAATAAAGACTATCATATAGCCAATACTAAATAGAAGAACGCCATAACCTTGTAAATACCAACTAACTTTCATTACGGCCTGTACGTTATCTGTACCACCCAGCTTGGTAATAATCCAATTATATACATAAGATCCGACAGCAATCATGACAAAGGACCAACCAATACTGATAAGCCAAGCAAAGATAAACATAAAGCTAGCACCAATACCGATTAAATAGGTCAAACCAGTAAATTCATTATGAGGTAGAAATGGTATTAACATCGTCCCGAATAAAGCTAATGCAATATAAGGAATAGCCCATAAAAATACAGTGCCCCAAAAGCCTTTTTTCAATGTCCCATATTGTACGACCTGATCAATACCGCCTTTAAAAGGACTCGTAAACAAGTGCCAAAAATCAGAATACCATTTTGTCTCCATAATACACCTCTAATATATACGAATTTATTAATTATCTTATATTATATAACATCCTACATAGACATTATACCTTTAGTCGCTACGTTTCACTCTTCCCCACAGATTTTAGTATTTCTATGTGTATATAATTAACTTAACTATCTATTAATAAAGCTTTATCGATGCAATCTATATATAGATGGGACTACATCTCATATAAAGTTATAAAAAAGACGGTCTGTACTTGTGTTGCGACATCAGGAACGAGGAGCAAGCAAGTATAGACCGTCTTTTTTAATCAAGTTGTAGCTATGTAATGGGGCCCCATCTATATATAGGTAAAACTATCCCAAAACTTATAATAGGATCAATGAATTAGATACACGGAAAAACTAAAACTCTCCCGTCCGTTTTCCGTAATGTTTGGAGTCCCCATTTTGCTTCCAACCTACAGTATCTCCAATGGACATAACGCGGCGTGTTAAGCAGTCCTTACATTTATCTGCATTATCATCTACGCAAGGTTTGTTATCGTATAACAAGTATTTCGCACGGTGTTCAGGAATCGTAATGATAGGCATTAAAATATTTGCTCCTGCTGCAAGGCCTTTTTCACGGCCAAGTTTATCCAAAGCTTGTAATGCAGTAGTAGCTGCAATATTGACATCTTTCAAGAATAAACGTGTTAAAGCAATCATCTTGAGCCCCAATTGAATACGGCGCAATTTACCAGCTTCATCATCGATGCCCATGGCTAATGCCTCTTGGCCTAATGGCGTATCATGATGTACTACATACGGTCCCATACCGATCATATCAATATCCATATCACGATAGAACAAGATATCATTTACCAGGTCTTCTTCAGTTTGCCCCGGCAGACCAATCATAACACCTGTACCCACTTGAAAACCTACACGGCGCAAACTACGCAAACATTCAACGCGCGTTTCAAAGGAGTGCAATTCATCTTGAGGATGAATTTTATGGTACAGTTCTTTATTCGTTGTTTCAATACGCAATAAATAACGACTTGCACCAGCTTCACGCATGCGGCGGTATGCCTCTTCGCTTTGCTCCCCTACACACATCGTAATGCCCAGGGAACCATCGCCAATGGCTTTAATCTCGCGAATGAGGTCTACCACATAATCGACAAATATATCATCACTACGTTCACCAGATTGAAGTGTAATAGAACCATATTCATGGTCATAGGCCCACTGCGCCATCTTGATAATATCTTCACGATTCATATCAAAGCGTTCCGTCTTATCATTTTCACGACGGATACCACAGTAATTACAGTTTTTGATGCATCGATTCGAGAACTCGATGAGGCCACGATAATACGCTACGGGCTTTACATATTTCGCCTTCACTTCATAAGCCTTTTTATATATCAACTGCAACTGTTCTTCATCAGTTACAGACATGAGAAATTTTAGCTCATCCTCTGTTAGCCATTCATCGCCAACGAGGTCTTTCCCGAGAATGTCTTGCACTTGCAAATAATCACTTCCTTTCGTAACGAACCGTCATTGATTCGCTTGGTATGGTAATGGATTCAATATCTGTAATACAAGTGAATCCATTAACTTCACGAGGCAAATCTCGCACATGCTTCACTTGTCGAGTTAAACATTCATGAGCCATCACACCGCGGCTCATTTTAGAAGACGTACTCATCTGTTTAAACGTATCGCCTCGTAATTCCCAAAATTCAATGGTCACTACCTTTGGATGGTTTACCATTTTGGCATATTCTTTAGACGCTAGATTGAGAATCCAATCTTCTTGGTGAAAGTAGGTATCTACCGCTTCATGCCACGTCTCATATAAGTTAATGCCTACCTTATCCACCATATCGAGTCGATAGTCTCTAACGCCCATCATAGGCTCTACAACACCGTACAAGGCAGACATCACAACAAGATGGCTTTCACCAAAGGCCTTAGCCTCTTCAGTCAAGTTCGACCAGTTCAAATATTTAAAAGCAATACCATCGTAACTGTCACAAGCTAGCCCAACAGGATGGGACTCAAAATCTTGATAGAAATCAAAGAGCGCTCGGGCCTTATCGTCCTTTAGCTTTAAAGCCTTACCAAGGGCAGCTACATCTAGAGATTGTACATGCTTTACTATCTCTTGTGTGATGTGCGGTTGAAATTGGCCATCTTGGACTATAGGATTAACTGCCTCATCGTTGCTAGCAACATTAGTAATTGTTTTTGTCTTACTAGGAGAGAGGACGATTTTCATGGGATAATTCCGCCTTAATAGTTTCCTCTGTCAAATTATCGATCAATTCAGGATTCCACAACATAAGAGGTACTGCCACAACGTGACTAGCTTTCATTTCTTTACATAATTTAATGCATTCTTTAAGGTAGTTGGAGTCTTCGTCCACTAGGTCACATACGATAACAACGTGACGACCTTTTAAATTAACACCTTCATAGTCGATACTTTCAGCAGATACAGTAAGCATACCTGTTTCCAAACGGCCTTCGCTCATATCGTTCAAACGAGACATCAATACATGTTCAAGCATAGTGGATACAGGTGTCACAACACGACCAATCCCAATAAGTGCTTCTGGTTGAGCATGGACGATAACAGTTTTCTTACGTTTATCTGTTCTAAAATCTATAAGAGCTTTTTCTAAAGCACCAAAAAATACGAATAATTGCCAAGGATCAAAAGAACCTGTTTGGAACATATCAATAACAGAACCATCCTCATCCATATTTAGGCGCGTTAATAATTCCTCTGCAATGTCGTTTACTACAACACTAAAATCAGATTGCATTGCATCTTGTACTTTTACTTCCTCTGCCATTAGGTCCTCCAAATTTCTATCTATTACACTGGTGAGGGAATGTTCCCTACAGGATTTATACTATCTTTAATTGTAACATATTTTATAGCCCACATGGGTATTCATGGATACACTTTTTACATAACAACTATACCGGTTATATGACAAAGTAATTCTAATAAAACAATGTTACATGATTAATGTAACTTTATAAATTTGAACACCTATTATACAAAAAAGACCGCTAACGCGGTCTTTTCCTATTACCCTACAATGAGTAGGTAAATATTCATAACGGTAACAACAATACCAATGCCCCATAATAGTACATTCGTATATGTATGGTTCGCATACTGCCCCATTACCTTCCGACTGCTTGTCATATAAAGCTGCAAGAAAATTGTGATAGGCAATTGCAAGCTTAAAAACATTTGAGAAATCAACAACGCTTGGAACGAATCAGTAACAAATACAATCAGCAACAATGCTGGAATGTAGGTTAATGCCAAACCTAAACGCGTATGAAAGTCTTTCATATCGTAAGACTCACCAAACATGCCTGCAAAAATACTCGCCCCTGCCATACCTGCTGTTGCAGATGATGCAAAGCCTGCAAAGAGCAGTGCAATAGCAAAGATGGTACCCGCTGCAGGTCCAATAAGAGGTCGTAACAATTCTTCTGCCTGTTCAAGCTCTGTTACTTCAATACCATGAGCAAAGAACACTGCAGCCGCCAATAAGATCATAGCGGAGTTAATCATCCATCCAATCCCCATGGACAATAGAGTATCTAAGAATTCATAACGCAATTGTCGCTTCATGACAGAATGATCTTGCGTATTGAACTGTCGACTTTGGATGATTTCTGAGTGCAAAAACAAGTTATGAGGCATGATAACAGCCCCTAAAATACTCAAAATAACAAGCATAGACTCATTAGGAATCTTAGGATCTACCCAGCCGATACCAGCTGCCACCCAATCTACATTGACTAGATTTACCTCTACAAGATAAGCCAAGGCAATAAGGGATACAAAGCCGGCAATAATTCGCTCTAACTTGCGATAGGAATTAGTAATAAGCATAACGGTACAGATAAGAGCCGTTAGAATACTACCTATCAAAATTGGGATACCAAACAACATCTTTAGAGCGATAGCAGCACCAATAAATTCTGCCAGTGCCGTCGCTGCCGCCGCAATGCCTGCCGTACTAAGCACGAAACAAGACACATAACGCGGCAAAAACTCATAGGCACATTCGGATAAGCATTGTCCTCGTACAATGCCCAAATGAGCCACATTATGCTGCAACAAAATAAGCATAATGGTAGATAATGTAACTACCCACAACAACTCATAGCCAAAGCTAGCACCAGCAGCAAGATTTGCTGCCCAGTTGCCAGGATCTATAAAGCCAACGGTTACAATGATACCAGGTCCTATATATTTAAAGACCTCGCTCACTTGCTGCTTACCGTTTTGATGGACGGTAAATAGCTGTTTCTTAAAAAAATCAATCATTATAACACCTCATTTAAGGGTTATAGAGTGAAACTCATCTCTGTTTGCATACGAGCATCGGTTTTGGATTTACTATCCTTACCACCTGTATAACGGATGCGCACATTATTATTTACTTTAACGCGAGAATCATCAATTTTGAACTTCTTCATCTTTTCTTTGATTTGCTCATCAGTTAAAGCGCGCTCCTCTGGTTTTGCTACCTCATCATTAGCCGTATCTAAAGCATCTTGTTGAGATTTAGATACTTGGTATGTTTTACCAGATTTCTTAGCCTTTTCAGCACGCTTTTCGTCTAATTTTTGACGCCGGTCTTGAGTAATTTTCTTATCGCGAGCAATCCGATAGTCCATCACATCACGCATATTTTCTTGGTAAATACGCAATGCATATTGACGATCGTTTTCATTCATTTGTTCACGTTTTGTTACTACCTCATCAATAAGAGGCATAAGCTCATCTTTTGTATAGCTTGTATTACCATCAAAAACAAAACCATGTGTATCTGTAATAGCACCGTGCTTAATTAGTGTTTGTAACGCTGTATACGTCCAATCACTTGGCGTAATTACACCTGTACTCACATGGTGTTGTACTTTACTAGAGCTACTAACCGTTTCTACATCAGCACTCACACCGTCCATCATAGGACGTGCGCTTGGAATAGCAATGCTTTCAGCATGAACGAAACCAACAGAGGCAACGAGACATAATGTACCGATGCCAACAGCGCGACGAAGTAAATGTATGTGACGTGTATATTTTGTATTCATAAGAGTCTCCTTAAAATTACATTTGATACAATCTATTATATGAAACCCCTAATCATACGTCAACTCTATAACCTTACACACTATATATCAATATTTACAGGACCTTAGACTCATTTGAGTCCTTACACGTTTAGGTTCATATTCAGTAAATACCACAATAAACAAAAAGACCTCACATCGGATGATGCAAGGTCTCAGCATGGCGGAGGATTAGGGATTCGAACCCTAGCGACGGTAACCCGCCCTAACGATTTAGCAAACCGTCCTCTTCAGCCTCTTGAGTAATCC
>JAGZGB010000083.1 GCA_018367495.1 Veillonella sp.
CCACCAAATGCAGTTGTAGTTAAACAAATCCCTAGAACAGCTGTAATAATCTTCTTTTTCATAATAAGCCTCCTATAGATACTTATATTTTAACAAATTCTATACATAGATTCTAGTGAAAGTATAAGAACTTACACATAAAGATACTAGTATTGTATAAAAGACCAATGAATAATTAATGAATTTTACACAACTTAATTTAATGCTACCATCACAAAGAATTGCTGTCAATATCAAGTCTAACTCATACTCTATAGGGACAAAATACTTCTTATTATTATAGATCCTTAAGACTGAAAAAATCTCAATTATAGGATTAACAAATACGTGGGACTTGATCTTCGCCTAATAAATCTATTAATCGTACGCCACCAATAGCTGTTTGCAAACCAACCTTACCAATATTTTTATCTAATGTTTTACCAATTAATACGGCTTCTTTTCCCTCTTCAAAGCTGTGAAGAATCTTTAGTACTTCCTCCGTTACAGAAGGATTTACAACTAACACAACTTTCCCTTCATTAGCTAAATATAAAGGATCATAGCCTAAAATATCACAAACAGATTGTACTTCAGCGTGAACTGGGATAGCACTTTCTTCAATCTTAATACCTACTTGGCTTTGATCTGCAATTTCTTTTAAAACAGTACCTAATCCACCTCGTGTAGGATCTCTCAGTAAAGCTATCTGAGGGCCCACTTTTTCGAGTACAGCATGTACCATATAATTTAATGGCGCACAGTCAGTTTTTAATGTATCGGATAATTCAAGGCCAAAACGTTGGCCCATAACAGCAATAGAATGATCACCAATAGCACCTGACAAGATTATATCCATCCCTGGCTTTACACGATGAGGACCAATATCTATATGTTCTGGAATCATACCAATTCCAGCTGTATTGATATAGATTTTATCAACTTCACCTTTTTTTACAACCTTAGTGTCTCCTGTAACAATTTGTACATTTGCAGCTTTGGCCATATCTGACATGGTATGAAGGATTTCATCTAACTCATTAAAGGCAAGGCCTTCTTCTAAAATGAGCCCACAACTCAAGTATTGTGGAATAGCACCATTCATAGCTAAATCATTCACTGTACCACATACAGCTAATTTACCAATATTTCCGCCAGGGAAAAACGCTGGTTGTACTACATATGAATCTGTAGAGAACGCCATACGTCCTTCTGTAACGGGAAATTGAGCACCATCGTGTAAAGGAGCTAATAAATCATTTGTAAAATATTTCAAAATAAAACGCTCGGTCAACTCATGACTAAATCGACCACCGTTTCCATGGACTAAGCGAACTCGCTCCATATTAATCCTCCCACGTCGATCCACCACTGGAATACCCATATTTATACCATGCTGCACAACTACCTTCTACAGATACCATACAAGCACCAACTGGATGGTCAGCAGTACAACTTTTACCAAATAAGGGACATTCACTCGGCTTAATAAGACCTTGTAACACACGCCCACATTGACAACCTTTCGGATCAATAGATGGTTTTTCTAATGTAATTGGTAAAGCCTTTTCTGCATCATATGCAGCATATTCATTCTTTAAGGCTAAACCAGAATTTGGGATAATACCAATTCCACGCCATGCATCATCACATACGTCATACACTTCATTCATCATAGCTTGGGCTACAGGATTTCCCTGTTTCATAACTACAGAATGATAGGTATTACCTACAAATATTTGGCCGGTCTTGCGTTGCTCTAAAATATTAGCTATAGCAGATAATATTTCTACCCCATCAAAGCCAGCAATACATGATGGAATATGATATTCTTCTGGCAAGAATCGATACGGTTCTTCACCGATAATAACGCTCACATGGCCAGGCAAGATAAAACCATCGATATGACCTTCTTGCTTATCTAGTAATGCCCGTAATGCAGGAGGCACTAATTTATGAGATACGAGGAAAAATACATTCTTAAGACCTGCAGCATGAACAGCTTTCACAGTCGCACAAATAACAGCGATAGTCGTTTCAAAACCTATGGCTAAGAATACAATTTTTTTATCTGGATGTTTTTTACTAAGCTCTATTACTTCTAATGGTGTATAGATAACATGGATATGAGCCCCTTTTGTTTGGGCCTCACTAAGACTACTATAACTGCCAGGAACCTTTAACATATCCCCGAAAGTAGCGATGATAACATCATCACATTCAGCATAGGCTAACGCCTTATCCATATACGTTTGATCTGTTACACATACAGGACATCCTGGTCCACTAACAAGTTCAATGCCACTTGGCAATAATTGACGAAGACCTTCTCGGAAAATCGATACAGTATGTGTACCACAAACCTCCATAAGTCTTATAGTTTCCCCAGGCTCATGAAGGGTATTAATACATTTTAACAACGCATCAGCACTATTCTGCTTTTCCTGCAAAGTAAGCTTCTTCAAGTTCTTCTAGCTCCTTAAAGGCATCTAATGTTTTTTGTGCCTCTTCTTCATCAACAATTTGTACAGCAAAACCTGCATGGACTAACAACCAGTCTCCTACCTTTGCTTCTGGTACGAGGAGTAAGCTACAATCACGAGTAGCACCTGTCAATTCGACAGTACCAATCGCATCATTTACAGCAACCAATTGTGCTGGTACAGCTAAGCACATATTATCTCCTTTATCTATTAAATTAATAAGACTTATTTTATATAAAAGTGCTTTTCACAAAAGCATTATCAGAATATATAAATTATTCTAATATCATTGTATCACATTTAAAAATATTATTTAGTGATAGTAGCTACAAATCATTATTTTGATATATGGCTACCAATCCATAGTTGACCTAGTGCCAATCCACCATCATTGGAAGGAACTGCTTCATTCATGTATAAATCACCTACATGCCAGGCTTTATACATTAGTTCTACTAATTTGCGATTTTGAAATACACCACCAGATATAGCTACATTTCTAATGTTATATCGCTCCATTAAATCAGCAGCTGTTTCACATAATGCAATGGCAACGGTTTTATGGAATGATACTGCAAGATGAGATCTAGATTCACCTTTAACGACACCATCCATAATAGATTGAACAGTTGGAGTAAAATCAAGAATTCGCCCGTCATAGTTATAATCAAGCAATGAGCCTTTTTCATCACCACATAAAGATTCTAATGCAATAGCAATTTGCGCATCATAGGTATGAATCATGCCTAGTCCTAAAAGAGAACCTACTGTATCAAATAAACGTCCACAGCTCGTTGCTTGAATCATAGGCATTGTAGATTGTAATGCTTTATCTAATATTTCCCAACCTTTAGGTAGCCTGTTCATCCAATCTTGGTAAATAGGTGGAATATCATTACCATAATAATTTCTCATATACCATAAGGCTTGACGCCATGGTTCAGAAACCGCTTTTTCTCCACCTGGTAACGGCGCTTCATGGATATGAGCTAATCGTTGATATTCGTTGCCTTTACAAAGAAGGAATTCACCGCCCCATACGCTTCCATCTGGACCATATCCTGTACCATCCATGGCAATCCCAAGAACAGGACCTTCTAGATTGTGTTCTGCCATAACTGATGCAATATGAGCATGATGATGTTGGACAGGTGTAACAGAAATCTGTGAACTTTTACCAATACGTTCCCCTAAGTGAGAAGAAAAAAATTGAGGATGACTATCTACAATGATTTTCTCTGGTTGTATAGAAAATAATTTCTCATATCGGTCAATAGTCCACTCCAAAGTTGCATGAGTGGATGCATTCTGTAGATCTCCAATATGTGGTCCTACAAGAACTTCAGAACCTTTATTCATAGCGAAAGCATTTTTTAAATCACTCCCCATGGCTAATATCGAAGTTTGCCCTGAAATTTCACAATGAATAGGTTCTGGTACATAGCCACGACTACGACGAATAAATCGAGGTTTCTTATGAATAACAGTTACAACAGAATCATCGAGAGGTGCATAAATTTTCCGATTGTGGACCAAAAAATAATCAGCCACTGCCCCTAACTCTTCAAATGCTTGATTATCATCATATAAAACGGGATCACCACTGCGATTACCACTCGTCATAACCCAAGCTGCATCTGATGGTAATAGAACCTCATGCATTGGTGAATACGGTAACATTATCCCTAGCATATGATTATCTGGTGCCACATGAGGACTCAACCGTACCAAACTATCATGATTTCTTTGTAATAGTACGATAGGACGCTCCATTCCGGTCAATGTATCTAGTTCTACATCACTAATATGAACTAATTCTATGGCCGTATCTAGAGACCCTACCATAATTGCTAGTGATTTATGTGGTCTGTTTTTACGCTTACGTAAGCGTTGTACCGCTACATCATTTCGAGCATCACAAACTAAATGATAGCCTCCAATCCCCTTTATAGCGATAATACTACCTTCGTTGATTAATTCACGGGTTGTATTCCATACATTTACTGTATCTACAACCGTACGATTAGGTTTATATAGAGTATAATGCGGCCCACAAAGAGAACATGCATTAGGTTCGGCACGATAACGACGCCCCTCTATATCCTCATATTCAGCCTTACAAGCTTCACACATAGGAAACGCATCCATCGTCGTTCGCTCACGATCATAAGGTAGCGATTTAATAATCGTATACCGCGGGCCACAATTTGTGCAATTAATAAAAGGATATTCTTTCCTACGCTTGTCCTGCTCCAATTCTTTAAGACAGTCATCACATGGCGCTGTATCAGCACTAATAAACGTACTAACCTCTTCACCTAATGGAGAGGGCTTCACAGAGAACTCAACTTCATTGTTTTGTATAGTAAGATGTTGTACCCGTTGACTTGTAATGCGGCACAATCGAGGTTGGTCATCTTGAATCGCATCTAAAAACAACTGCAAATCACTAGTACAACCTTGTATCTCAACGTAAACACCTTGGCTATCATTATATACAAAACCTGTTAACCCTAGGGAATGTGCCCACATAGAAACAAGGGGCCGGAATCCGACCCCTTGAACTATACCGGTATAACGAATTCCCCAGCGTTCTATAGTTTGATTACTATTTTGTTTCATATAAACTCCTACTATAGACGGAGAATTAATGGCTATTAACCTAATGCTACAGGAATACTGCCATCAATGCCAGCTTGTTCTAGCTCGGCTTGAATCATAATAGCGCATTCAATACGTTTCTTTTGTAAGCGGCAGCCAAATTCATAAGGTGTTTCTAAATCGCCACCTAATGTAATGTTGTTAGCATGACAACCACCAGAACAGAAGAATTTCGCCCAACATTCAGCACAAGTTGGTTTAGAGAATACATGTGTATTACGGAAATCTTTAGGAATTTCTGTATTTTGTAAACCATCATACACATTGCCAAGCACATATCCATCTTTACCTACGAATTGATGACAAGGGTAAATATCGCCATTTGGTACGACTGCCATATATTCATGACCTGCCCCACAACCACGAAGGCGTTTAGCCATACATGGACCGCGATACAAATCCATACGGAAGTGGAAGAAGTTAAACTTCTCGCCCCAACCATCTAATTGACGTTGTAAATAAATATCTGCTAATTTTTCATATTCTTTTTCCAATACAGGCCAATCCTCTTCGCGAAGAACATAGTCCCCCTCTTCACCTACTACAGGCTCCATGGATAAATGTTCAAAGCCAAGATCAGACATAGCCATAACGTCTTTTGTAAAGTCTAAGTTTTTATGTGTATACGTACCACGTACGTAGTATTCAAGGCCATGGCGTTGTTTTACAGCATTGATAAGATTTTTAGCAATATATTTGTAAGATTCAGCACCACTACCAGCTACAGGACGCATCGCATTATGTACAGATTCACGACCATCCAAAGATAATACAAGGCTCATCTTATGTTCGTTTACATAGTCGATTTTATCTTGTGTTAAGAGCATGCCGTTTGTAGTCAATGTAAGCTTGAAAATCTTATTGTGCTTTTCTTGAATGGATTCAATATATTCAACTGTTTGTTTAACAACATCCCAGTTCAATAAAGGTTCTCCACCAAAGAAGTCTATTTCACAATGTTGACGAGGGCCGCTCATTTTAATGAGGAAGTCCACTGCACGCTTCGCCACATCAAAACTCATTAATTCACGTTTTACACCGCCGTAATCACCTTGGCTGGCAAAACAGTATTTACATGCTAAATTACAATCATGAGCAATATTTAAGCATAATGCCTTAACAATAGGTTTTTCACCTACTACAAGTTTAAACTCTGTACTCATCGGAGCAAACAATTGCTCTGCTTTAATGAGCTCATCTAACTCATCCATAATCTCATCAAGTTCTACTGCATCTTCTTTAGCATCTAATGCAGCATGTACTGCATCACGATTAGTGCCATCATATATGTCAAGAACTCTATCAATGAGTTCGTCGATAACGTGAATAATACCACTATTAACATCTAAGCAGTAATAGTTATCCTTCATCCGAAACTTATGGATCATTGGTTTTAATTCTAACATGGTACCTCCAATTAATATGTATGGTAAAAGTTCTACTATATAGAACTTTCTAGATAATTGTACCACATTTCCACGCTAAACGTTATGAAAAGAGTCATAAAGATATACCATACAAAGTATGTATTATACACATAAATAAAAAAGGCCCGCTAAGTGATATGTACCCATTTTCCTGGACACATATTATTTACTAGCCTAAACACATGGATGCTTCCCTGTATTTCACAGGGGGCATCCATTTTGTTTTTGCT
>JAGZGB010000084.1 GCA_018367495.1 Veillonella sp.
TTTGCGAAATGTTCAGGAATACGTGCATGTGTATCGAAGGAATCGATACAGTTGAAGTATTTTGTTACCATTGGAGTTTGTTCGATAAGGTCTGTTGCAGAACCGCCGCAAAGAACCATAACATCGATTTTACCTTTGAAGTTTGGTAAATCTTCCATAGTATATGTAGGAACACCAGAAACAGTTTCTAAACCTTTGCGGCGAGAGAATACACCAACAAGCTCCATATCAGGTTGTAATTTTACGGATGCTTCAACGCCACGACCTAAGTTGCCGTAGCCAACGATACCAATACGAATTTTGCTCATATTAGCCTCCTATATAAATCGAGAAATTTAATAATCAACATTTTTATTATAGCACAAAACTAGGGGGATTTAATATTTTTCTATAGAATTAAATAGATAAGTAAATAAAAAATAATTTATACATTTAAATATATACTTTGAAATATAACTATATCGATACATTGCGTATTGTTATACACATAAAATAAAAAATCATATGAGTAAAAATTGACACGTATACCCCCGATATAGATACAATTGAACTAGCTTTATTTATAGTTTGAGTGTTATAGGAGGTAAGAGATGATAAGAAAGGTAAACGCTGCTGTTATTGCTGCATTAATTTTAACAGGAGCTAGTGCTTTTACTATGACTTCAGCTACAACGGTGGAAAGTCATACAGATGGTAAGTCAATAGGTCTTAATTTGTGGGGGGAACAAAGGCATTATACAGATGACTTGATTGTTAATGTATCTGGGCTTGGTGTGAACGGTAAAAAATACCATAATAATGTGACTGGAATTTATGCACTTGATGGTACACAAGTAGCTATCGACAAGAATGTAACCGTGAAAATTACGAATCCAGCGCCGGCGGAAAGCGGCGAGAAACGCAGACCTGATTTGGCACATTATTACATGAGTGGTATCTATGCTGGTTATGGCGGTTTAACCAGTGATGGTAACAATGATGATACGCGTGTAACTATAAAAGGCAATACAAATATCGATGTAGTCGGTGTTGGCTTGCAAGCTAATAAAGACGGTTATATCCGTGTGCTTGGTGGGGCCGATATAAAAACAAATCCACTTGATACATCTGATACGTATTCTGCTTTATCTGAAGAAGGCTTTGTTTATGTGAATACTGGTATGGATGGATTACGACCAGGTACTGATGATGTGAAAATGTATGGTAATGTAGGGTTTTTAGATAAAAACTATGGTATAGAGAAAAATCCTCATAACCATGGTTCTGAAATTTCATTAGGTTTAACGACACCCAATTCTAAATTAGTAGGTGGTGTACTTAACGAATTTGATGAAAGCAATAATAATCCGTACCATGGTGGTTTGCGATTATATTTACAAAATGGTGCTACTTGGCGTAATGAATGGTTAGGTGCTGAGCGAGTTTATCCTACACAAGGTCGCCCGAATAATGCAAACTATTTATATACTGGTAGTCGTGTAGAATATTTTATAGGCGGTAAAGATTCAGCAAGTAAAGGTGTTATTCAACCTGTAGACGCTCGTCCTATTACAATCAATAATTATGCTGGTCATACAGCTATCGATTATGAAAAGGGTGCTCCTGCATCTGCACAAGGTAAAGGCCAAGTAGTTATCAACCATGCCGATAAGGGCTCATCTGTAACTATACGTAGTTCTGCAGAGGCCCTTAAAGGTTATGCAAATATCAATAATCCTAGAGGTACATTGCACCAATTAGCAAATAAGTTAACATACACTAACTTTAATAAAGGGGAACGTAATTTAGGTGTAAATGTACAGGTTGATGGTGGCCTTATTAGTCCTACATATTCTACTAATCTAGGTACAGAAAGCTTCGCTATGGACGGAAAAGCTAGCGTAACGGATCAAGCTGTGGTAACAACTCGTGAAAGTGAACTGGTATCTGGCGCTAAGAGTGCACTGGCTGCCTCTATGATGCAAATGAAAGCAGACACAAATGATTTACAACGTCGCCTCGGTGATGTGCGTCTTAACTCTGATAAACATGGTGTATGGGGTAAATATATTGGTGGTAAGTCTAAAATTACAGATGATGCCTATGTAAATCAAACGTACAACATGGCACAAGTCGGTTATGATACATTGCGCGGTGACTGGACTCTTGGTGGTGCGTTGCTATACGGTACAAGCAATAACGATTACGCTCTCGGTTCTGGATCCGGTAAGACGGCTGGCTTAGCCGTATACGGTGCTAAACAATTTAAGGATGGCCGTTATTTAGATGTAATTGGTAAAGTAAACCGTTTGAAAAATGATTTTACTGTTCGCAATACCTTAGGTACTACATTGAGTGGTGATTACCGTAATACAGGGGCGTCCCTAAGTGTTGAATACGGTAAACGTATTAAAAAGGATAATGGCTTCTATATCGATCCTAATGCGGAATTGACGTTCAGTCGTTTGTCTGGTGAAAGCTTCGATGCACGTACTAATACAGGCCGCACAGTACATATTGATTCGGATGCAGTAAATTCTGTTATTGGTCGTATTGGCGTAGGGATTGGCAAGGAAAGTCAAAACAGTAACGTATTCCTTAAAGCTGCGTTAGCTCATGAGTTCTCAGGTAAAATGAATGCTACGTACAGCATGGCCGGTGAGCCAATTACAGGTAGCGAAGTAAACCTAAAAGACACATGGCTTGACCTTGAACTCGGTGGTTCTTGGAGCATAAGACCTAATACATATGTATATGGTACTTTCACTAAAAACTTTGGTGCTACTGTAGATAACTCCTATCGTATTGACGCAGGCATTCGCCATAACTTTTAATAGATAGATGATAGTACTCATAATAAGGTTATAGTAATTGGGGCTGCTATTAAGATAGTTACTATTACATTATTAACAGCTAAATAATCATATATATTAAGGTATAGAAAAGACCGATTACCTTCCTATTATAGGATTGTAATCGGTCTTTTTGTTTTATAGGTATTAGAATTTTAATGTTTTAATTCTTTCAACGGCGCGAATTGTATTTTCACGGCTACCGAAAGCTGTTAAACGTAGGTAACCTTCACCGTGAGGACCAAAGCCAGAGCCTGGTGTAGATACGATTTGAACTTGTTCGAGCAAGATGTCGAATAATTCCCAACTAGTCATGTTACCAGGTGTTTTTAACCAAATGTATGGAGCGTCTACGCCGCCGTATACAGTGAGGCCGATGGATTCAAGACCTTCTTTGATGATGCGAGCATTTTCTTTGTAGTAAGCAATATTAGCGCGAGTTTGTTCGCGACCTTCTTTAGAATATACTGCTTCTGCACCGCGTTGAACGATATAAGGTACACCGTTGAATTTAGTACATTGTCGACGATTCCACATAGGGTTCAAAGGATGACGTTCGCCAGATTTAGTTTTGCCTGTTACTTCTTTTGGAACTACTGCGTATGCACAACGTGTACCTGTGAAACCTGCAGTTTTGGAGAAGGAACGGAATTCGATGGCTACTTCACGAGCGCCTTCGATTTCATAGATGGATTTTACAGTGTCTTCTGTACTAATGAAAGCTTCGTAAGCGGAGTCGAACATCAAAATCGCATCATTATCTTTACACCATTTGATCCATTCTGTTAAACGAGCACGACTTAATACAGTACCTGTCGGATTGTTAGGGGAGCAAAGGTATACGATATCTACTCTTTCAGAAGGAAATTCTGGGGAGAAGTTATTTTCTGCGTATGTAGGAAGGTATACAACCTTTTGGAAGATACCATCTACTGCTTCGCCAGTACGACCGCCCATAACATTGGAATCAAGATATACAGGGTATACTGGGTCTGTAATTGCGATGGTATTATCTTCGCTGAATAACTCTTGAATGTTACCAACATCGGATTTTGCACCGTCGGATACAAATACTTCATCAATTGCAATATCTAGACCTAATGGTTTGTAGTCACCATCAATGATTGCTTGACGAAGAAAATCATAACCTTGCTCAGGTCCGTAACCGCGGAATGTTTCAGCTTTGCCCATTTCTTGGACTGCTTTACCCATAGCATCTACGATAGCAGGAACAAGTGGTAAGGTTACATCGCCAATACCAAGACGAATAATGTCTGCGTCTGGATGAGCTGCTTGATAATCCGCTACTTTTTTAGCAATGTTAGCAAATAAATAAGAACCTTGTAGGTTTAAATAGTTTTCATTAATATTAGCCATAATGACTCCTTTTTATAATCAGATTTCTCTATATATAGTAAATTATATAGAATAATGACGCAAGGATTTTCTATAGAATTTCTAGTTTATATAAATATTGTTTTAGTTTATCACTATACTATATAGTATTAACATTGTTTTTGATATAATTTAAATAAATACATATTATAGTGTGATTTTACATGAAAGTGGTGTCTTTATGCTGACGATTAGCAATAAAGGATGGCTTTTTACTTCTATATTAAGTGCATTGATGGCGTTTACGTCGTTGTCGACGGATATTTATTTACCTGCCATGCCTGAGATGGGGCGAGATCTTAATGGTGATGCGGAGCTAACGTTGACTGGTTTCTTGATAGGTTTTGCGTTAGCCCAACTTTTCTGGGGCGCCATTAGCGATAAAATTGGACGTAAGAAGCCACTGATTATGGGGGTAGTTTTATTTATCATTGGTTCTCTGGGCTGTGCCTTGAGTTCATCCATGATGGAATTACTGGCTTGGCGCGTGTTTCAGGCATTTGGTGCCTGCGTAGGGCCTATGTTATCACGGGCTATGATTCGCGACTTGTATGGGCGGACTGAAGCTGCTAAAATGCTATCTACCTTAGCTATTGTTATGGCCATAGCGCCTATAGCAGGGCCGATGTTGGCAGGGCATTTACTTGTATGGTATACATGGCATGCTATATTCTGGTTATTGGTCGCAATCGGTATTTTGATGCTCGTTGCCGTATTAGTACTTCCAGAAACACATCCGTTAGAGAAGCGTAGTAAAAAGTCTATAGGTCATACCTATAATAATTATTGGATTTTATTACGTAATAAAGGCTTTATGAAATATACGCTATGTGTTAGCTCTTTTTATATTGCTATCTATGCGTTCCTAACGGGTTCTCCTTATGTATATATTGATGTTTATGGAGTTCCCAAGGAATACTTTGGCTATCTCTTTTCTGTCAATATTATTGGCGTAATGTTACTAAGTGCTATTAATCGTCGTATTGTAAGTGCTATACGACTCGATAGGTTGTTGCGATATGCCACATTATTTGCTGCCATTTGTGTATCTGTTGTAATGGGTTTAATGATTGTGGGCTACCATTCACTGTGGTTAATTGTTATTGGTTGTTTTTTATTCTTCTCTATGAATGGTATTATTGCGGCTGTAACAAATGCCTTAGCATTAGATCGAGCAGGGCGAATGGCAGGCTCCGGGGCAGCGTTACTAGGTGCTATGCAATATGGTAGTGGTATTGTATCATCGTTGATGCTTACCTTTTTACCAAATGATACGGCAGACCCTATGATGGGTGTAATTGCAATATTTGTAATTATTTGTGCTATTATCGCTTTTCCTGAAGATGAAAAATATAATCGCATATAATATTGGTGAAAGCAAGGGCTTAAATTTGAGCTCTTGCTTTCATTCTTTTTTTAGGTTATAATAGTAAGGCTTATTGATGGTAAGCACTTCCTACCCCTATGTGTCGATAGGGGCATTAGTCCGAAAGAGGAGGTGATTTTGTATGAACAAATACGAAGTCATGTTTATTGTGAAACCAGCTGAAGAGGAAGCAACTAACGCTGTTATTGAAAAAGTAGAAGCTTTAATTGCTCGTGTAGGCGGCACAGTAGAAAAGGTAGATCGTTGGGGCAAGCGTCGTCTTGCTTATGCTGTGAAGAAATTCACTGACGGTTTTTATGTATTGATTAACTTTGAAGCAGCACCTGCTGAAATCAAAGAAATCGATCGTGTATTGAAAATCAACGATGAAGTCCTAAGACATCTAATTGTTAAACACGAAGCATAATTAAAGCCTGGAGGAAAACATGAACTCTGTACAAATTCTAGGTAATTTAGCTCGTGATCCTGAAGTACGCTATACCAAAACTGGTCGTGCGGTAGCAACTTTCACAGTGGCTGCAACTAACACCTATATTGATTCCACAACAAATGAGACGAAAGAACAAACTGCTTTCATCAACTGCGTTGCTTGGGGTAAACTCGGTGAAGCGGCAGGCAATCTTCGTAAAGGCAGTCGTTGCTTTGTAGAAGGTCGTTTGCAAACTCGTTCTTACGAGACTCAGGACGGTCAAAAACGGTACGTTACTGAAGTGGTAGCGAACTTTGTGGGCCAATCCCTTGATATGAATACTAATTCTTTCGAAGGTGGGTCCAATTTTGATAGTTTCAGTACAGGCGGCGATGACGAAAACATCCCGTTCTAGTGTCAGGGACTCCTACTAATTCGAAAAGGAGGATTCGCAATGAGAAGAGATAGAGGCAGAAAGCCAAGAAGAAAAGTATGCGTTTTCTGTGCAGACCATATCGATC
>JAGZGB010000085.1 GCA_018367495.1 Veillonella sp.
AAAAGGAGGATTCGCAATGAGAAGAGATAGAGGCAGAAAGCCAAGAAGAAAAGTATGCGTTTTCTGTGCAGACCATATCGATCAAATCGACTATAAAGACGTTGCTAAACTTCGTCGTTTTACGACTGAACGCGGCAAAATCTTACCTCGTCGTATTTCCGGTACTTGCGCAAAACATCAACGCAAATTGACTACATCTATCAAACGTGCACGTGCAATTGCTTTATTGCCATTCACTGCTGAATAATTGATGAATGAAGGCGGTACAACCATTTGGTTGTGCTGCCTTTTTGCTGTAAATAAGAGGAGCTATCCATTGGAGAGTTCCTCTTTTGTTATACAGAGCTATATTTTTAAAGATTAGTAACACAAAGCAGATAGAAAGGAAACTTATGAATTTAATTGATATAAAATCTCCAGCCGATTTAAAAGGCTTATCCCTTACTGAATTAACAGATCTAACGGCACAAGCTCGTCAAGCCCTCATGACAAAGGTATCTGAACACGGCGGTCATTTTGGCCCTCCTATGGGTGCAGCGGAAATGATTATGGCGCTGCACTATGTATTTAATTCTCCTGTAGATAAGATTGTCTATGACGTATCTCATCAGTCTTATGTACATAAAATGGTTACAGGTCGTGCCTTAGCATTTTTAGACCAAGATCATTATGATGACGTAACCGGTTATACAGATCCTACTGAAAGTGAGCACGATTTCTTCAACATTGGTCATACCTCCACATCTATTTCCTTAGCATCTGGTTTAGCAACGGCTCGTAATTTAAAAGGAGATTCTGAAAATATTATCGCTATTATTGGCGATGGTTCTTTGTCTGGAGGTGAAGCATTTGAAGGCCTTGATTATGCAGCCACATTAGATAGCAATATGATTATTATTGTCAATGATAATGACCAATCCATTGCGGAAAATCATGGTGGCTTGTATCGTGGTCTTCGTGAATTACGCGAATCCAATGGTGAAAGCCCTAATAATATTTTTAAGTCTTTAGACTTAGATTATCGTTTTGTAGCAGCTGGTAATGACTTGGAAACGTTGATTAATGTATTTGAAGAAGTGAAAGATATTGATCATCCTATCGTGTTGCATGTGGTCACTCAAAAAGGTAAGGGCTATGCTATTGCAGAGCAAAATAAAGAGGCCTTCCACTGGACAATGCCATTTGATTTAGAAACAGGTAAACTCAAAAAGGAATATCATGGTCCGACCTATACTGGTACAATTGCGGACTATTTGATGGAACAAATTAAAGCAGATCCAACGGTGGTAGCCATTAATGCGGGTACACCAGGCGGATTTGGTTTTAATGCTAAATGGCGTAAAGAAGCTGGTAAACAATATATCGATGTTGGTATTGCTGAAGAACATGCCATTGCTATGAGTTCTGGTATTGCTAAAAATGGTGCTAAACCAGTATTCAATGTGTATAGCACATTCTTACAACGTACCTATGACCAATTGGTACAGGATCTTTGTGTGAATAATAACAGTGCGGTCATTATCAATCATATGGCATCTGTATATGGCATGAACGATGTAACTCATTTAGGCTTCTTTGATATTCCTATGCTTACAAGCATTCCTAATTTAGTATATTTAGTACCTACCAATAATGAAGAGTTATTAGCTATGACTGAATATGCCGTGCATCAGCATGAACATCCTGTAGCTATCCGTGTGCCGGTAGGTAAGTTTACATCTACTGGTGTGGCTGATACGACGGATTATAGTGTGCTAAATAAATCTGAAATAACTCGTCGTGGTGAAGGTATTGCTTTATTAGGTTTAGGTAATTTCTATCATCTAGCTAATCAAGTAGCTGATGAATTGGCTAAAGCTGGCATTAATGCAACTGTAGTAAATCCTAAATTTGCTTCTGGTCTTGACGAAGAATTACTAGAAGAATTAAAAGCAAACCATTCAGTAGTATTCACACTAGAGGATGGTGTAGTTGAAGGTGGTTGGGGACAACGAGTAGCTAGCTTCTATGGGCTGGCTGATATGCGTGTTAAAAACTATGGTATTGCTAAAGAGTTCCACGATCGTTATGATGCAAGTAAATTATTATATGAAAATGGAGTATCTTTAGAACAAATTGTAGAGGATGCAAAACAACTGTTGTCACTTTAATTTTATAAAATTTTAATTAATTAAATTTGCGAATAAAAGCAGTAAACATCAATGATTATTGAGTGTTTTCTGCTTTTTCTGGTGCCTTATAATTTATAAATATATAAAACTTGTTAAAAAAATATAGATTTTTTTCGAATAGGACTATAAAAATTAGATGAAGTATTATATAATATTACCTACAGTATGTATTACAGTAGAACAAGTTTGTTGTTAATGTACAAAAAAATTATAGTATTATATAAGTAAGTATTAATGAAAAGGGAGATTGTAAGACGTTGAAAAAAGTATTAACCTTAACATTAGCCTTGGCCATCGTCGCCGGTGGCTATATGTTTGAGGCTAATGGGGCGGGGGAACAGCCTTCTAAGCAGGCACCGTCCATATCTGAGATAAACATATATACGCCTAAAGAACTCAATGCACGTCAAAAGGATTTGGTTGATATCGGTCGCTATACAGCATCTGGAGATCAGGGTTCATTGAAAAGTACAATCACCTCCGCTATTGAGCGAGGTACGTTGACACCGCAAGAGGTGAGTATTGCGATTCGTCAACTTTACTCTGCTGCTGGCTTAAAGCAAATGAATGCGGCATTGGCTACATTCGATCAATTACGTGAGGAACGCCCTGAGTTTGGTGCTGATTATGAAAAAATGGTTCCAAAGCAAACTGGACTTAGTGCTTTATTGGGGAATGGCACTAATGGGGCTCCTTTGGCTAAGGCTAAAAATGAGGACACTAAAGAAGCGGTTCAGTATAATACATTCCGCATGAAGAAACCTAAACCGCAAAATCGTAATCGTTCACGCCTTGGTAAATTAGACCGTGAGTTAGTTGCTGCTGCAGCTTTAGGTACGCGTGTAGGCAAAAATAATCTATTCGCTGCATCTGAAAAGAGTTTATCTGAGCTTGGCCTCAGCAAATACCAAATTGAAAATCTTGAAGCTTTGATTTTCTAAACATAAAAAGACCTACTTCTTGAGAAGTAGGTCTTTTTATGTTTTGGAGAAGGGAAATGTAATTGACGTTTAACTCCCCCTTTTCTATAATTAATAAGATAGGTATATAACCTGTAATAATAGTTATAATTAATGAACATTAATATAGATGTAAGGAGAAAGTATGCGTCTTCGTAGAAAACCATGGATTGATGAAGCTATCCATGAATATGACTCTCATATCATTTTGTCTGGTCAAGAACAGTATAAGGGCAAATGGCGTGAGTTATTTGTCCATCCTGAACGTCCATTATATATGGAACTTGGTACAGGTAAAGGTCGTTTTATTGCAGGTATGTCTGAAGAGTATCCAAATGCTAATTTTGTAGGTTTTGAAGTTCAAATAGGCGTAATTTATTATGCAGCACAAAAAATCTTTGAAGCAGAGCGAGATAATGCTAAGGTGTCTCTTTTCGATATCGCTGGTATTGAAGAGATTGTAGCACCTGGTGAAGTAGATCGTTTTTATATCAACTTTTGTGATCCATGGCCTAAAGCAAAACATGCAAAACGTCGTCTCACATATCATACTTTCCTTGACCGTTATGCTCGTCTTTTAAAAGATGGTGGTGAGGTTCACTTTAAAACTGACAATGAAGGATTATTTATGTTCTCTCTTGAAGAATTTAAAGAATGCGGATGGGAACTTAAAAATGTAACCTATGATTTACATAGTACAGACCTTCCAAATGTGAAAACTGAGTATGAAGAGAAATTTAGTGCTAAGGGACAACCTATTTTCCGTTTAGAAGCGATTAAGCCAAAAGTACAAAAGGAGGCTTAATATGGAAACACCGAATAAGGGGGATAGTCGGTGGGGCTCATTCTTAAAAAATGATTTACAAGGTATGCTTTTACCTATATTGTTAATCACGATTATAGGTAGTGAGAATATCTTTAGTGCCACCTATATTAACTCTATTTATGAAAATACAGGACTTTTAGGGTACTTTTCAAAACATATAGGTTTCCTATTTCTTTCAATGGCAATAGGTGTTGTTTTATATCGCTATGATTATAGACAACTACAAAAACCACATATGTTGCAACGCATAATGATTGCAACCTTAATAGGTATGGTGTTAGTCCTTGTGGCCGGCTCTGTCATTAATGGTGCACGGCGTTGGATTGTTATCGGTCCTGTATCGATACAGCCGTCGGAATTTGCTAAGTTAGCAGCTATTATATGGACATCTGCTAAGTTGAGTACCATGAGAAAATGGGGTAAATCAAGATATAATAATCCACTAACAAACTTACAAGGTTATGTGAGTGAGCGAGTAGGTTATATGTTGCCAATGTTAGTTTGGCCTATAATCTTTGCGGTCCTAACAATCTTGCAACCAGATATGGGTACTACCGTTTTAATCTTTGGGTTTTCTTTTATACTCATTTATTTAGCGGGCTTTGATGGTCGATTCTTTGGTGGCGCCTTTGCCGTAGCCGGTGTAATTGGCTTTATTGCAGCTCGTATGTCTCCGTATCGATGGGAACGAATTCAGTCTTGGTTCGATCCATGGCCTCATGCCCAAGATATGGGATATCAAACTGTACAAGGACTGTTAGCTGTAGGGTCTGGTGGATTCCTTGGAGAAGGCTTTATGCAAGGTACATCTAAGTACTTTTATTTACCAGAGGCACATACAGACTTTGCATTTGCCGTGTGGGCTCAAGAAATGGGTTTCATTGGTGCAGTCTTTGTAGTTCTTTTAGTGGCGACCTTCACATACTTTGGTTTCCGCATTGCGAATCGATCCCGTGATGAATTTGGTAAGTGGTTGGCTATGGGGATAACTTTGCTCATCAGTGGACAAGCATTATTTAACATTGCCATGGTTTGTGGGATTATGCCTGTAACAGGTGTGCCTTTGCCATTTATTAGTTATGGTGGTTCTTCATTGTTAATGAACTTTATGGCTATAGGTTTGTTAGCTAGTGTTGGTCGTCGTAATGTAGAAGGGGTTAAACAAGTTGGTACTGCTGAGGCTTTGCCATCTTTACGTGAGGAAACACAAAGCCGATTCAAACCGGCAGCTCCGAAGAGTCCTCAAAAAACGGAAATGCCTGGTCCATTTAGACCGAGAGAGTCTAAAAAGCCTACTCGTAGACGACCTAGGTCTGAACGTTGATATTTAACTTATGTAGTATAAGGTGAATATATTTAGTGTGGATTTATATAGCATCTCTTAAGAGGTTCTGTATAAATGCAACGTACTTGTATTGTGTGTGAGGAGAAAAAATGAAGGATTATATTGATATCCAAGAACGCCCGTCCTGGGGTCGAATGTTGCCACTTAGTTTCCAACATTTATTTGCTATGTTTGGCTCTACTGTATTGGTACCATATTTGTTAAAAGTAGATCCGGCAACAGCTTTATTTATGAATGGTATCGGTACATTACTGTATTTATTCGTTTGTAAAGGTAAAATCCCTGCATACCTCGGTTCTAGCTTTGCTTTCATTGCTCCTGTAGCTGGTGTATTATCTGCAGGTCTTGGGTATGAGGCTGCAAAGGGGGCCTTCGTTGTATTTGGTTTATCCTTTGTGATTTTATCTATTCTTGTTCGCTATATCGGTACTCGTTGGATTGATAAATTATTCCCACCGGCTGCCATGGGTGCTATCGTTGCTATTATCGGTTTAGAATTGGCTCCAGTAGCGATGAGTATGTCTGGACTTATTGGGAATCAAGATTTAGGCATGAGCCACAGCCAAGCTATTTTTATCTCTATGTTTTCCTTAGTTGTTACCTTGCTTGGTACTGTTGTATTCCGTGGGTTCTTAGCTGTAATCCCTGTTTTGATTGGCGTTGTTTCCGGCTATATCTTGTCTGCCTTCATGGGTGTTGTTGATTTCTCTGGTGTAGAGGCTGCTCCTTGGTTCTCTTTACCACAGTTCTATGGCATGCCTGTGTTTGATATCAATGCCATTATTATGATTATGCCAGCACTCTTTGTAGTATTTGCTGAGCACGTAGGTCACTTAGTTGTAACGAGCAACATTGTATCAAAAGACTTGATGAAGGAACCAGGTTTACAACGTTCCTTGCTAGGTGATGGCCTTGCGAACATCCTTTCTGGTTTCTTTGGGGCTACACCAAATACGACATACGGTGAAAATATCGGTGTCCTCGCCATCACTCGTTGCTTTAGCGTGTGGGTAATTGGTGGTGCTGCAGTTCTTGCGATGATTATCTCCTTTGTAGGTAAAGTAGCAGCTCTTATTCATGCTATTCCAGTTCCAGTTATGGGTGGT
>JAGZGB010000086.1 GCA_018367495.1 Veillonella sp.
ACAATGATCATGGGTAACGCTTTTGCAGCCTTTGCGATGATTACAAGTGCTATCGGTGTTCCAATGCTCGTTGTAGCTCATGGTGCAAACCCAGCTGCTGTTGGTGCTATCGCAATGCTTGCTGGCTATTGCGGTACTTTGATGACACCTATGGCGGCAAACTTTAACATCGTACCGGTAGCGCTCCTTGAAATGCGCGACCAATACGGCGTTATTAAAGCACAACTTCCAATTGCATTGATTATGCTCGTATTAAATATCTTATTGATGTATTACTTTATTTAACTCATTTTGTGAAAGTACGATATTCTTATGAAACAATATGATACATCCTTTTAAGGTTACGTGTCATGTTTGATTATTCTAATGCACCATAAGATATCGTTATGAGGTAGTGTGATGAAAACAATTTTGATTACCGGTTTTGATCCATTCGGCGGTGAACCTATTAACCCTGCTTGGGAAGCGGTAAAAACAATGGATGGTTATACCGATGGTGATTATAAGGTAGTGACTCAAATGGTTCCTACTGTACGTTATACATCTGTTGATACTGTGAAAGCAGCGGCTGAAGAGTGCCAACCAGATTTTATTCTATGTGTTGGTCAAGCAGGCGGTCGTCCTGATATTACAGTGGAACGTGTCGCTATTAACTGTGATGATTTCCGCATTCCAGATAATGGGGGCAACCAACCGGAAGATGAGCCTGTTGTAGCCGATGGTCCTAGTGCATACTTTGCGACATTGCCTATTAAAAACATCGTTAATGCATTGCACCAAAATGGCATCCCAGCTAAGGTTTCTAATACAGCGGGCACCTTCGTATGTAATCACTTGATGTATGGTGTATGTCATTATGCAGCGCAAAAGGGCAACATCAAAGCGGGCTTCATGCATATTCCGTACTTGCCATCCCAAGTAGTGGATAAACCAAATCAACCAAGCATGGCCGTTGAAACTGTACGTGCTACACTAGAAACCATCGTTCACGTATTAGCTCATGGTGAAAGCTACAAGGCACAAGATATTAACTATACAACACCTCACGAATAAAAATCTTATAAATAGTGCTTATTTAATATACATAATAGATTTTATTCTACGTATAAGATTGTTTACGTATAATACAAAATAAAATTAATATATGAGATATTGTGTGATATCTATATGAGAGAAGGTCTTTTTAATGAATAAAAAGTTGGTAGCAAGTTTAGTTTCCTGTATGGTATTGGGTTCTGTCAGTGTGTATGCAGCTAATCCATTTTCCGATGTAGATGCTTCTAGTTGGGCGTACCAATCTGTTGAGCAATTAGCAAATGCAGGTATTATTAATGGATACCCTGATGGAACTTTCAAAGGCAACAATCCTATTACGCGTTACGAAATGGCTCAAATGGTAGCTAAAGCTATGGCTAACCAAGATAAAGCCAATGCGGAACAACAAGCGGTGATTAATCGATTGGCCGACGAATTTGGAAATGAACTCAACACATTAGGTGTGCGAGTAGCCAAATTAGAAAATCAAGTAGGGAATGTAAAGGTAACTGGTAACTATCGTTTGCGTTACCTCGGCAGCGAGTTGAAAAATGATACCTATGCGTATGGTAAACATTCCTCCTTTGATTATCGTGCTCGTGTGATCTTCAATGCTAAGGTTAACAATAAAACTGATGCAGTCGTACGTATTCAAGGTTCTAGCGAATTCGGCAATAGCAATGCTACACAAGGTAAGATTAACCTTGCCTATGTAGACCATCATTTCGGTAAAGACACAACATTGCGCGTAGGTCGTCAACTCTATACACCAGGTCTAGGCCTCATGTATGATGATCTCGTTGATGGTGCTCGCCTTATGTACAAACATGGCAAGCTCGATGTATCTGCTAGTTATGGTTACTGGTTGGGCGGCGCCCCTACTTACCAAACTAGAGAAAATACAGTTACTGCAGCTATGGTTGAAGTTAAGGGTAAACTTAATAAACATGTTACCCTTGGTGGTATGTATGGTCGTTTCCACGATGGTAAATTGTACCAAGGCCAAGATGTGGATGCGTTGACAGGTAAACAAGTTAAATCCTTTATTGATTCTCCATACAAAAATATTTGGGGACTCAATACAAATATGAACTTTAACCGTTGGAATGTATTCGGCGAATGGCTTACAGCACCAGGTGTTTCTGACTCTCATGCGTGGATGGCTAGCCTTGGTTATGGTAACTATGACATTAAGAAAGCTCATACTTATAGCGTACGCGGTCAATACTACTATGAAGAAGCAAATTCTCCAATCTTCAGTAGTGCCTTTGCACCGGCCTATAGCTTCTACAATCAACACTATGTAGATAATAAGGGCGTCGGCCATGTACGTAATGGCTTTAAAGGATTCGTAGCTAATGTAAACTACGTACCATTCCAAAACGTATCTATCGGTGCTTACTATGGCTTCGGTAATAAAGACATGGACGGTAATAAATTAGGTGATTACTGGCGTACAGATGTAAACTTCATGTTCTAATATATGTTGTTTGCATAACACATAATAGTTATATAATACATAATAGTTATATAACAGCTCATGTTTACATAGCGTATAACATTTACGTAACACATGATCTTAATAAAGCTCGAGTTATATCTAGAAAAGATATAGCTCGGGCTTTTTTGTTTTCAATAATCATTATAAATTTTAAATACCTACTATTGACATAGGTATTTAAATAATGTAATATAATCACATAATCATATTAAGTTAGTAGGAATAAGTGAGGGATATCACAGTAGCTTTCAAAATAAGAATTGTAAAGCGAATAGAGATGACCTCTATAGGAGTATAGAATGAGTGAACACGTAGATGTAAGCAACATCAAGGATCCTAGTATCGCGGTAGCTCGAAAAGAAGTTGAGTTCCAACGTGCTATGAATCCTTGTCCTATCGATTTTTCTGAGTTTCAGTCTAGTAATCCTCGTTCTCAAGGGGAGCAAAAGGAGTATGAAGGTAAAGATGCATCGAATTTTAACCGTCGTCAAAAATATTCTGATAGCGAAGAACCTCAATTCACAACACCTTTTGGGCGTGAACCAGGGCTTCTACCTGTAGAAAAAGACCGTTACCGTCTTGTATGGTCTAAGCATTGTCCTTGGGCTCACCGTATTGCCATCGCCATCGATTTGCTTGGTTTAGATACAGTAATCTCTAAAGGCACTGTTGATCCATTGCGTCCAGCCGGTGTTATTGCAGACTGGTTCTTTACCCTTGATAAAGATGAAAAGGACCCTGTATTAGGCATTCACTCCTTAGGTGAAGCGTACCGCAAAGGCGACCCTAACTACGACGCACGTTCCACAGTGCCAGCCATTGTAGATGTTACAACTGGTGCGGTAGTAAACAATGACTACCATGCGTTGACCACTGAATTAGCATTGGGCTTTAAAGATTTCATCTCTCCTGATGCACCAGATATTTATCCAGAGGAATTACGTGCCGATATCGATGCGTTGAACGTTATTATCTACGCTGATTTTAACTTAGCGGTAAACTTGGCAGCTCTTGTAACAAACCAAAAAGATTACGAGTACTACTACGATCGTATCTTTGCACGCTTGGACTGGCTCGAAGAACGCCTTAGCAAGCAACGTTACTTGATGGGCGATACGATTACAGATCCAGATATCCGTATCTTCCCAACATTGGCTCGCTTTGACCTCGTATTCTACCAAAAATACTTAGTTAACAAAAAACGTCTCGTAGACTATCCAAACCTTTGGAACTACGCGAAGGATTTGTACTCCAATCCAGCATTCGGTGGTACAACAGACTTCGACTCTATGCGTAAACGTTTCTACTACGTAGACCATACGCCATTTGAAGATCTACCACGCCTCGTTCCAAAAGGTCCAGACGATTCCATTTGGTTAGAACCAAATGATCGTGCTGAGAAATTTGGTAAATAATTATATAAATAATTAGATTAATAATTAGATAGATAATTAGTTGGATACATATATCGTTGCTAAATACTTGATAGAGTATCTATTCAATTATAAATAGCTCATAGGAGGACCCATGGATTCTGTAACGCAGACGATTGTGAACTACATAGAACAAACGGATGTGTCGAACCGTGAGGACCTCCTGTTAGTGGCTCGCATTGCTTTTCTAGATTATCTGGCATCCCTAGCGCCAGCTGAGTCGGAGCAAGCTGTCCACGATTTGGCTTGCTTCATAGGGACTAATCAGGATAGAACTGTCAATGCAGATGGTCATGAAGGGAATTTAACCGTTAAAGGAACCGACAAGGCTCTGTATTATGGTTTCGCCTCCCATTATCTAGATTTTGATGATGCCCAGGCAAATTTGGCGGGTCACTTCAGTACTGTTTTATATTCTGCTCTGTTAGCAGTGCTCGAGCCCACCGATAGGTGGCACGATTTTCTTCGTGCTTATATCATTGGTGCCGAGCTAGAGGGAATCATTGGTTCTCTCATCAATCCTGCCCATCGGACTCAAGGATGGCATTCTACGGGGACCGTTGGTGTGATTGGGGCGGCGGCCGCTATAGGCGCTTTGCGAGGCCTTCATGGTGAAAGCTTGGCTCAGCTCCTGTCTCTGGCTGCTACTCAGTCGGCGGGCATGTTCTTTCAAAGTGGTACAGATGGTAAGCCGCTCCATGCGGGACTAGCAGCACGCAATGGCGTGTGGGCTTACGAACTGTTGCAACATACATCACTTCAAACAAGTACAAAACCATTTGACCCTGAACGGGGTTGGTTTAAAACAATCGGTAACATTACTGTTACATCAAATGACATCGCTAGCCGTTGGTTAGCTCCAGGGCAACTCATTGATCCTGGTTTGTGGATGAAAGTCCACCCCTATTGCTCGGCAGCCATTTGTGGTGCTGAAGCAGCTGAAACCGTGGCACATAGAATATATACATCTTCTTCGTATGTGTCTAAGCACTACAACGTTTCACCAGATGCAGAGGAACAAGGTAAACGTAGACTATGTGCCACCCTCGTTTCTTCCCTTTGGGATGATATAGATAGAGTTACTGTACACTTCCCGCCTGGTGCTGATGCAGCATTACGTTATACAGCGCCAAGTACAGGTCGAGAAGGGCAGTTTTCCATAGAGTACATCGTGTACCAAGTCCTCGCCTATGGGGCGGTACAGGATGAACTATTTAAGATTGATACCATAGACCAATCAGTGCGAGATTATATGTCGCGTATAGAACGGGTCTATGATTTGCCGAAGGTATCCCAAACAGAGCGGATTACGAAAGTAACCGTTACCTTGAAAAATGGTGACACTTTCACAGAAACGGTGAACAATCCGAAAGGATCGCCAAACAATCCTCTTACCTTAGAGGATATACGCATTAAATTAGGTCTCACCTTAGAGACAAAACAAATAGATAGAATGATTGAGGCTTTTACCAATACTGATAAGGTAGGGCCATTCCTGCAAACATTGCGAAAAGAAGGAGTTTTACATGTTTAATACAAAGAAATTGACGAAATTATTTGCCATTGGCGCATTGGCACTAGGCGTGCTCGTGGTAGCTGGCTGTGGCGATGATACATCTAAGGAGACGAAAGTAAATCCAGATGCAAAAGTGATTAACGTAGCTACACGCGGTACAGTTCGTCCTTATTCCTACACAGATGATAACGGCAACCTTACAGGTTTTGACGTAGAGTTGTTGAAAGAAATTGAACGTCGTAATCCAGACCTTCACTTCAACTTCAAGCCGATGGCCGTTGATGCTGCCTTCGTAGCAATGGATGCAGGCCAAGTAGATATGATTGCTAACCAAATGCGTCGTAACCCAACTCGTGAATCAAAATACTATTACACAAATGAGGTTAATAACTACTCCACACGTAAATTAGTGGTGAAAAATGACCGCAACGATATTTCTAAATTAGATGATTTGAAAGGTAAAAAAATCGCCGTTACTACATCTTCTGAGTTTAACGAATTAGTAAAACAATTCAACGAAACAGCTAATCCACCAATCGACATTATCTACACAGATAAAGCAGGTGCTGAAACATTGAACCTCGTTGCTACCGGTCGTGCCGATGCAGCAGGTGAGTACGAATACGTAATTAACTCTGCTATTAAGGACCGTGGCTTGCCACTCAAAGCCGTAGGCGATGTATTGGCAGTAGTACCAACCTACTTCTTGTCTAAACGAACAGATGATATGAAACAAGTAAACGAAAAAATCGATAAAACGATGAAAGAAATGCGTGCTGATGGTACGTTGAAAAAACTTTCTGAACAATATCTTGGTGGGGATTACACATTCGATCCAACACAAAAATAACGAATAGGCCGCCTTGGCGGCCTTATT
>JAGZGB010000087.1 GCA_018367495.1 Veillonella sp.
CGTTGTTGACCAGTGAAGAACGGATGGCATTTGGAGCAAACGTCTACACGAAGGTCTTCTTTTACAGAGCCAGTTTTGAATGTGTTGCCACAACCGCAAGTTACTGTAGCTTCTTTATAATCTGGATGAATACCTTGTTTCATTCTATACACCTCTTTCCGACAATCAATATTATTCTTATAGATTATAGCATGACACATGCACAAATGCAAGTTACCAATACTATTCCTTGGATGCTTGTTTTTCTTCAATAGACTCAGCTAAGATGGTTTCCAAGTCGCTTTCGTTGAGGATATCGCGCAATGCAATAAGCTCTTCTAAAGAAAGGGTAATACCCTTTTTCATGCTTGTATATTCACTATCCCAAGCACGAAGGTCAAATTTAGGGTTATATTTGCCCCAGCTTGTGCATGTTAATTGTTTTTTCCAACCGTCTTTATCTTCAGATAAAGTACCAATAACTTTGAAGATTTCAAAATTAATAACAGCCATGAGTCCTCCTTTCTTACACATTTGTGTAGTATGTTTCATACCTACTATATTTAGTAGTTCATATTTTTTAGGATACGATATATTTTAAACTAAATATCGAACTTTTACAATTAGTTTTTATAATCGCTATAATCTTCAATATCAATAGATGTTGTAGGTGGCATAACTTGAGCGCCTAATTCATCTACCGTAGATTTCCAATTCGCAGTTGCTTCTGCAACAGCCTTGATATAATCTTCATCAGCGGCTTGTACAGATAAAATTAATTGAGCTTCGTTGTTAACATCTAAAACGCGTCGACGTACACTGCTCAGCATATAACCAAAGGACTCATCTGTTTGAACAAGCATAGAGATTTCTTGGATCAATGTTTGACCCGTAGTGCTACAGAAGTATGCATACCACATATAGGCTAATTCAGCATCAGGGAACATCCAATAAATGTCCTCTTTTGGTACTTCTGTAGTAATATCTACATCTACATGATCTGCATGACGTTTAAATGTAAGGAAATAAGCGCCACTTTCAACAAGAGCATTACGACCTAATTCAGAAACTCGACTGTCGATACAGTAAATACCATCTTGTCCTAAGGCTACATCAGTTTGACCGCCTGGTAACAAAATAGAACGTAAAGATAAGCCATAATTTAATACGGTAAACACTGGCAATTGAGCGAACACACCGTGAGGCAATGGAATATAATTAATCGTTTTCCATTCTTCGCCAACGCGTTCACGAAGGCCAACACGCATCTTTTTAATATCATATTTACCATATATAATTTCGTAAGCCCCTAGTGGAGTCCATTCACGAATAGCTTCTACACGCTTTTGATTCAAGAAGAATTGTAAGGCCATATTATTTAAGCCCAATTGGTTCTGTGCCATTGTAGCAGGTAAAAATAACTGGGCTGTCCCTTCTGGTACAAGGTTATGCAAACCGTTTGCAACCTCTTCCACAATATCTTCAGAAGATTGGAACATGCCAACCGTTCCTGTAAAGATATGATCAAAATAGCTGCGATGAGGCCATTGATTAATAATTTGCGCCATCGGATATAAACGTGTCAAAATGCTATAACACACTGGAGATGCCGTATAAAGCACAACTTTCTTATCTTCATAAGATTGAAGGATTTCTTCAATCATACCTGCGTATTCTTCTACATAAGCATATAGAACGAGTTCTCCCGTTTTACTATGGGCTTCGATACTTTCACGAACAGGAGTCTCCCAGATAGTACCCACATCTAGACCATCTAAAATACCTGTGTCGCTAATAAAATCAAATAATTCGACTCTAAAAGATGGACCATATAGAGCTTGGAATGTATTCAAATCATATGGAACAGGGCCAAAAGATTCTACTGTAGATTTTTCTGCTAACGCATATAAATCATCAGCCGTAACGCCCCACTCACGGGAACTAGCATTACTAGAAATCAATTGATCTAACACTTTAAAACGCATTAACTCATTTACAATATCAATACCTTCAATGCTATGAGTAGCACAAAGGGCAATAAATTCTTCGTTGTTTACTTTCATATTAAACCTTTCCAGCTGAAGGACATAAGTGATTTAAAAAACATTCTTCACATAATGGCTTACGAGCCTTACATAGTTTACGACCATGATAAATCAACCAGTGATGCGCAGCCGCCCAATCCTCTTTAGGAATTGCCTTTTGCAACTTTAACTCCATCTCTTCTGGTGTTTTAGCAATACCCAGTTTTAATCGATTAGACACACGGAATACATGGGTATCTACTGCAATAGCGGGCGTACCAAACAATACAGATACTACTACATTTGCAGTCTTACGACCTACACCAGGTAATTCAACGAGTTGGTCAAACTCCCGTGGCACTTCCCCATGGTATTGTTCTACTAGAATCTGACAAGTGGCAATCAAATTTTTAGCTTTAGATTTATAAAGGCCACAGTCCTTAATTAAAGTTTCTAATTTGGTAACCCCAATTGCTAACATCTTAGCCGGATGATTTAGTTCAGGAAATAACCGTTTAGTAACGATATTAACTCTCTCATCCGTACATTGTGCAGATAATACGACTGCCACTAATAATTCAAATTCATTTGTATAGTCAAGGGCAGGTTTTGCATCAAAATAATGCTCTTGCAATAATTTCAATTGCTCTGCCTTTATTGCTTTTGTTACACGCATATAGCTCTCCTTTCTCACTTGTGAAAGTACAGACGCGTACAACTTATATCTTACCATACGTATTCATTTAGTTCTATGTTATAATAAATCATGTTATTCTAATATAGAATACAGGAGGTCAATATGAGCAATATTAACGATACATTAAAACGTATAAATGAACTAGCAGCAAAGAAAAAGTCTGGACAACAACTCACGCCAGAGGAATTAGCAGAAAAAAAAGAACTTTATGAAATTTACTTAAGCTTCATTCGAGGCCAAATCACAGATACATTGGACCGTGTTGAATTTGTAGATCCAGAAACTGGTGAACGAACTGCGCCTAAACGAGCTCTAGAAAACTTGGCTAAAAAAGCTGACCAAGACATAAAAGAACATAAAGATATCCATTAAAAAAAGCCACTTGATATATATCAAGTGGCTTTTAGTGTTAGTAAACAATATGTATTATAATTTGCCAAGTCGTTTCATAACATTATAGATTTTTTCAGCCAGGCCTGTCATTTGGAATTTAGGAATACCGCATGCTGCAATGCGAATACCATTTGCTAAAGCAATAACGTAGATATGCTCTTTCTTCAACTCTTCACAAATAGCATTAGCAGAATCTGTAGGAATTGTAATAAAGAAACCACCACGATACGGCAACATAGGAAGTCCTACCTGAGCAGCCTCTTGTTTAAAGATATCTGCACGATCACGAATCAATTTATAATAGCTATTACGTTCAGCTTCATATTCCTTAAACTTAGCTGGATCAGCCACAATATTAGCCATTGTACGCATTGCTGGACGGCAAATGTTAGACCAAGTTGCACGGCTTGTAGACTTATTGATTTCTAAGAATTCATCAGCTATTTCTTCATCATCAGAAATACCAATCAAAGCCCCTACGCGTTGACCATACATAGTGAAGCCTTTAGATAAACTATAGCAAACACATGTAAGAATTTCTTTTGGTAAATGGCTAAATTTACTAAAGAAAGCACGAACCTCTTCTTTTTCACCAGAGTAATCAAGATAAGCGACATCAATTCCGATAATCACATTATTACGACCAATGGAAACAAGGTCTTTTAAGAAGTTAAGAATGGATTCCCAATCTTTATCCTCAATAGAGTAACCTGTTGGGTTATTACCAGGTGTATTAAACAAAATTAGAACATTTGTTTGTTTAGCAGCTAATTCATTTACACGATTTTGAAATGCTTCATGGTTAAAGTTATTATGTTCATCAAATAAAGAATATGTAACAAGTGTACGACCTACATCACTGCAAATCACACGATAAGCACCCCAGTACCAATCAGCTGTCAAAACCTCATCACCAGGTTCTGTGTAGTTATGAACTAAATGGTGAACACCACCAGTACCACCTGCAGTAGCAATGCTACGGATATGACCTTCTGGACGAGATTGACCAAAGCATTCTTTCTCCGCAGCAGCAAGGAACTCAGGCACACCTGCGATTGGTGCATAGCCGATATGTTCAGAGTCTGGAAGGCTTAAATACTCAGCTTTAACAGTTTTAAGGAATACTAATGTACCATCTTCATCATGAATCGCACCTAATGTACCATTAACAACATTCTCAAGACCATTTTCATTAGTATCAGCTTGGGCTTGGCCAGCAGTTACAAAGATCACATCCTTAAGTTTTTTCCCTTTTGCATGCTTTGCAGCAACACTTGTCATAACTTACACCATCCTATCTAAAATGAATTATTACATATTTATCATACCTAAACTTATTTAATTATACAATGTGTATTTAGAAAATATATTGTATACATAAGAAATAATGCTAACTACTAAAACATTTATTATAAAATTAAGGTGTATGGTATATATAAAAAATCTTATACAAAATATATTTATAAATAATACTCTACTTTTTATACATAAAAAAAGACCACTCTTTAGAGTGGCCTTTAGTATCCTTAGAAGGAGTAGCCTACACCAGCGTGTAAACCTTTTGCAGTTTTATCGTTGTTATTTACGCTATATTTATCATAGCCATAATATACGTTCAAGTCTACATCAGGGCGAACTTCATATTGAGCACCTACTTGATAAGTTTGCTTAATATCATTGCCCCAACCAGCTTTAGCAAAACCATTAACTTTTTCTGTCAATGGTACATGACCAATAACACCAGCTTGGAAGCCTAATTCAGTATCATTTGTACGAATTGCAGTACCAGCACCATATACGTTTACGTTTGGATGCACTTTATAAACTAATGCTAATTGATGATCTTTAATATCCCCATTTTTTGCATTCAATTTATCAAAAGAGTATTGTACAGCAGTTTTATCGGAAAGATCATGTTGTAAAGAAACTCCGAAACCATCGTTGCTATTGCCGCCACCTTTAGATACATGTTGTTTAAATGCATAATCAGCTTGTACTTTAGTGGAACCATCGCTAATTTTTGTTACAGGTGCCGCTGCAAATGCACTACCTGCCACAACTGTAGCCGCTAGAGTTAATAATACTAATTTTTTCATTTGTACCTCCTATACACATATCATCTAGATATGTCTTACTAAGTTACTTATTTACGAATGCTTTAATTATACACTCTATAAATTAGCGTTTCATGAATACAGGAATATCAGGGATACCGCTGTTTGTTGTTGTAGTAGTGGATGCTGGACGAGATGTAGTAGTTGTTTTACCAAATTCTGGTACGCTTTTTGCATTAGAATTAAAGCCAGTTGCAACAACTGTAATTTGAACTTTATCGCCCAAGCTTTCGTCGATAACAGAACCGAAGATGATATTTGCATCAGGATCTGCTGCTTCAGAAATAATTTCAGCTGCTTCGTTAATTTCAAACAAGCTTAAGTTTGCACTACCGGAAATATTAAGCAAGATGCCTTTAGCACCATCAATGGAAGTTTCCAACAATGGGCTATTAATAGCCATTTTTGCAGCGTCTGCAGCACGGTTTTCACCTTCGCCAAGACCAATCCCCATCAAAGCTTCGCCTTGTTCAGTCATGATAGTTTTTACGTCTGCAAAGTCAAGATTGATTAAACCAGGAACTTGAATCAAATCAGAAATACCTTTGATACCTTGACGAAGAACGTCATCAGCTGTGCGGAATGCATCGCTTAAAGAACATTTTTTATCTACAACTTGTAACAATTTGTCATTAGGAATAACGATAATTGTATCAACTTTTTGAGTCAAAAACTCAATGCCTTTTTCTGCTTGTGCACGACGACGTTTACCTTCAAATGCAAAAGGTTTAGTTACAACGCCTACTGTTAATGCACCAATTTCTTTAGCACATTCAGCTACGATTGGAGCTGCACCAGTACCAGTACCACCGCCCATACCAGCAGTTACGAATACCATATCAGCACCTTCAAGAGCTTTAATGATTTCTTCACGGCTTTCTTGAGCTGCTTCTTCACCGATTTGTGGATTAGCACCAGCACCAAGTCCTTTAGTAACTTTTTCGCCGATTTGAATTGTTACATCCGCTTTAGACAATTCAAGTACTTGGCTTTCTGTATTAGCAGACAAGAATTGAACACCTTTAAGATCGCTATCTACCATGCGATTAACAGCGTTATTACCGCCGCCACCAACACCGATAACTTTAATATTTGCAAAATCAGACATT
>JAGZGB010000088.1 GCA_018367495.1 Veillonella sp.
CCGAGAATGATTTTAGAAGCCCCACAGAGTGCATCATGACGCAAGTTCATTGGTGTAGCCCCACTATGATCCGCATTACCACGAATGGTTACATAGAATCGTTCTGGTGCAGCAATCCCTGTTACAATGCCGATAGGCTTAGCTTCGTGCTCTAACACTTTACCTTGTTCAATATGAATTTCTGTGAAAGACTTTACAGGTCTCTTATATTCCATATGCTCAATAGCATCTGGATTTAAATTACGCTCTTTTAATGCATCATACAAGGAAATGCCTTGTTTATCTACTAAGCGATGTAAATCTTGCAATGTCAATTCACCGCGCATAGCTTTACTACCCAATGTGGCTGCTCCAAAGCGGCTAGACTCTTCACACATAAAGTCTACTACTGCAATGGTATGGTCATGTTCAAAACCATCATCAGTCATACTGCGAATCGCTTCGATAGCAGATAATACACCTACAACACCATCATAATTGCCACCATTAGGTACGCTGTCCGTATGAGAACCAACCATGACAATCGGTAAATCAGGATTCTTACCTACCTTATAGCCTAGCACATTTCCAAAATCGTCTATTTCTACAGTTAATCCCGCATCTGTCATACAATTAATAATATATTGGCGACCTTCCCAATCAGAATCGGTGAAAGCTAGACGATTAATACCTTCACCAGATGCAGTCAACTGTGCCATAGAATCAAAGTCCTTAGCTAAACGCTCTCGTTGGATCATATAACACCTCACAATCTAATCCCCATATTACATTTAACTTATAGCCCACTATACATATTTCTATGCATCCATCTATATAGTTATGCATCTATAGTTTAGATATATACATCGCAATATCTCAATCAATATGTCCTATTTTAAATAGTGAGTTGCAATGGTACCTAATGCAACAATACCATTTAGCATATCTTCTTCGTCGATATCGAAGAGTGGATTATGATGAGGTGCTTTAATAGCAGAACCTAATACCATGTAAGTTGCCCGACCACCACGATCAATAACACGATTTAAGAAATAGGCACAGTCTTCACTGCCACCACCGCTATAATCGAATGGAACTTCTTTAAAGATATCTAATGGTTCAATGATAGATTGTACTTCGCGAGCTAAATCATCGCTAATACGTCCTGCCGGAGTTTCACCTTGTTTTGTGATTTCAAAGGTACAATCATGCATTTCTGCAGCACCTTTAATAATGGTCTTAGTACGTTCAATCATATAATCATTGATTTCTGTAGTAGCACCACGAGTTTCTAATTTAAGTGTTGCTACATCAGGAGTAACATTGCGACCTGTACCACTTTCAAAAACGCCTACATTCATACGAGATGCGCCCCCACTATGGCGAGCAATGGCTTGTAAGTTAATAACAGCTGTACAGCCTGCCAGCATGGCATTTTGCGCCTTTTCTGGAGAACCGCCTGCATGCGCAGAATAACCATGGAATACAGCATCAAGTTTTGTAGTCGCTAAAAAGCCATGATCACTACAAGCAAAGCAATTAGATAACTGTTCATTAAATCCGATATGCATACCGAACATCAAGTCTACATCATCTACTACGCCAGCCTCTACCATCGCTTTAGCACCACGCACGCCTTCCTCTGCTGGTTGAAAGATAAGTTTAATAGTACCCTTCAAGCCTTCCTTATGTGTAGCAATATATTCAGCAAGACCAAGACCCATTGTCATATGTGTATCATGACCACAAGCATGCATAGCCTTATCATGGCGGGAACGGAAACCAGCCTTAGCAGGAATATGGTTAGATGCTTTAGATTCGATTACATCATTAGAATCCATATCTGCACGGAATGCCACTATAGGGCCATCGTCACTAAACTTCATAGTTGCTACGATAGCTGTTTTACCATAGCCCATTTTCTCTACTAGCTCAGGATCTGCACCTTCATCCATGGCACGAGCCATTGCTGCTTTCATAACATCTTCGCTAGGTAATCCCATACGAGAATCTAAATCAAGCACTTCTGCACCGAGTGCCACATCATACCCCAAAGCAATTAGCTTTTCAGCTACTTTAGCGGCAGAACGATATTCGAGCCAAGCTGGCTCTGGATACATATGAAAATCACGACGCATAGCGATAAACTCATCACATCGTTGTTGTACGAAATCTTTTACAGACATAGGAACCTCCTAAAAATTAATTAGTACTTATATATTAACTATATGAATAGATAGATAAATAGTCAACTAAATAGGTCATGTATACAATATATACATGGATTTTATATACATAGAGTTACAATAACTAAAAATATTATTGAAACAATCTTAGAAAATATTATGTTATACAGAACAAAAAACACATATATCACAAGACTGTACCTCGTAGTATATGTGTTTTAGTTTATCTAATTAAGTTCTCTTTAATTAAGTTTCTCTAATTTATTTCTACTTTATTCAATTTTTCTAGAACATCTCGTTTGATTTGACGTTGTCGATTCCAAGCAATAATAAATACTGTAGCGATGATACAGATCATACCTATAATGCCAATAAAGGTGAATTTATTCCCTAGTAAGGCCCAGCCAAATAATGCTGCCGAAATCGGTTCTAACGATGAGAGGATAGATCCTTGTACAACACCAATACGTCGCACACCTTCCATATACGCATTAAAAGATACGACCGTACCAAGTATAATAATAGCGAATAAACCAAGCCAAGTCATACCATCCCAAATTGCTTCGGAGTCGATTTGTTGAAACATCATCAAAGAAATAAGCCCGCATATAAACATAGCAAAGCCCACTATAGATATAGTGCCATATTTCTTTAATAGCTCAATAGGTTGTAATGTATATACACAAATACTAACGGCAGATATGAGTCCCCATAGTAAAGCTTCACCATTAATATTCGCAATATCTAATCCATCTTGCGAAACGATACAGATGATACTTTTTATTCTTAAAAATATCAAAGATACGCATACCATCTTGCATATAAGCCAACATAATGGTCAAGAAGCCTGCTACAAGCAAGCGTACTTCTAACAACCACTCTACATTTAAGTGTTTTACACTCTCAAGATATTGTACCGATGTACCTGAAAGCCCCCAAAACAAGGCTCCTAGAATAGCTAATGCCATACCGATCCATTGTTTCTCCCCCATCTAATTCCTCCATCCAATGATACATCGAAATACTATAACATAGTAACAAAGAGGCCTCTGAGCTGCAATATACAGTAAAGAGACCTCTATTATTGGTTGCGTTTCTCTAAAGCAATAATAATAACGGTAGCAATGATCATGGCCATGCCAACTAACCCTAATACACTAAATTGATTATCTAAAAAAGCCCACCCAAAGAAGGCCGCTGAAATAGGTTCAATAGATGACAAGATGGATCCTGAAACGGCGCCTATGCGTTTAACCCCTTCAAGATACGCATTAAATGACACGATGGTACCAAGAAAGACTACATTAAAACAACCTACCACAGTCCATACATCCCACGTAGCATACGAATAAGGCTGTTGGAATAGAATCGCCGACACGAGACCACTGAGGAACATACCAAATCCTACGATTGGAATCGTCCCATAGGTTGCTAATAATCGTACAGGAGAAACACTATATACAGCTACGCCCACAGCAGATAATAAGCCCCAAAATAACACATCACTACGGAAGCTTTCAAAAGAAAAATCATCATTACCCATCAAGCAAATAGTACCTGCTAATGCAAGGATAACCGAAAAGATTTCACCCTTAGACGGGTGTTTACCATAGCGCACTAGCAAATAAACAATAATCATTGATGGCGCCAAGTATTGAAGCACCGTCGCAATACCAGCCCCTGCTAAAGCAATGGATTTAAAGTATGTATATTGGCATAAAGCCATGCCAAATACGCCAAAAACGATAAGGCCTGCTGTATCTTTTAAACTACGAAAGACATGGAAGATAGAATTACCATATTTAAACCATGCATAGATAACAGTCAATAATCCCGCTGTAATTAATCGCATGGTGACTAGCCATTCTAAGTTCATATCCCTATAGTTGCTTAAGAACTGTACTGAAGCACCTGATACGCCCCATAAAACAGCTCCTAATAGGGTTAGTAAGACACCTATAATTTCATATCGCTTCATAGGATTAGTCGCCTAAGAGGTCTACATGCACTTTCACAACAACCTTACGGATTTTAATTGGCTTATCACTAACAGCTAATAGTGGTCTATGGATATCAGATGGGAAGAATACTGTATAATACCCTGCTGGACAGTGGATGTGTCCTTCATCAACAGCTTCGTTTGGGTAGAAATAGCAATCACGATCTGGATAAGACTCCACAGGCTTTACGAGGCCTTTATCTACAAAAAAGCCCATATTTTCTTCACCACTCACCATAAATTGAATATCAACATAATTACGATGAGACTCAGGTTTTGTAGTTTCAAATAATTTTGTTTCTACATCGTCTACATTGGCGTACATCATGTCCCCTTCAATGGCATGACGGCCGCCTGGCAATGCTTTTAAATCTGTATTTTTTAAGAAATCTAAAGCTCGTACGATGGCTTTAGGATAACCCATTTTTGTATAATCTGCAGTAATGCTAGAGAAAAACATATACAATCCTTTCACAATTTATCTGAAGATAGTAATCCAAAATAATCTATTATATTACCTTAATGTTAGCACATATACCCCCAAAGAACTAGCTATTATACGCTCTATACAAGACATATACTCCCCTGTCACAAAAATACCAGGTTTTACATAGTTAAACCTTACTTTCACAAGAAATGTATATCTTGAAAGTGCATGCCTTAAAAGTACATACACAGTAAAAGTCCTCCATATGCTACATATATGGAGGACTCGTACATGGACCTAGATTTACTTTATTCTTGAGTTTTACGAGCAGCGATAATTTCTTCCGCTTGCTTATGTGGAACCTCTTCATAAGTATAGAACTGACGGTTAAATACGCCTTGTCCTTGAGTGATGGAGCGTAATGCAGTCACATAATCAGCCATTTCAGCCAATGGTACTTGAGCTTTAACAACAGAAATACCAGTTCTTTCACTTTGTTCCATGCCTAATACACGACCTCGACGACTATTTAAATCACCCATGATATCACCCATGAAAGCATCTGGTGCAAACACGTTAACCTCATAGATTGGTTCTAATAGGACTGGTTTCGCCTTAGGAATTACATCCTTGATAGCCTGTGACGTAGCTACTTTGAATGCTAACTCTGAGGAGTCTACGCTATGGTACGATCCATCCAAGAGTGTCACTTGCACGCCGATCATAGGATATCCTGCAATCAAGCCTTTTTCTAGGGTTTCTTTGGCACCCTTTTCCACTGCTGGTATGTATTGTTTAGGTACAGCACCACCAAAAATTTTATCTACAAACGCAAATTCAGTACCATCATATAATGGGTCCACTTGAATCTTAACGTGACCATATTGACCATGACCGCCACTTTGTTTCTTATATTTAGACTCGGTTTCAGCGGAGCCTTTAATGGTTTCGCGGTATGGAATATATGGAGTCACGAGTTTAGCTTGTACGCCATATTTACGATCCATTTTGTTGAGGATATGCTCGAGATGAACCTCGCCCATACAATCGATTTGTAATTGACGGGCCTCAGCATTTTTCACCACTACACAAGTTGGATCTTCTTCTGCGACTTTTAGAACAGCACCTGCTAATTTTTCTTCCTCACCTTTTTTCACAGGTTCCAATGCCACTGTGTATAGAGGTTGAGGGAAACGAATAGCATCGTATGTTACTTTAAAGTCAGGAGCTGTTAAAGTGTCGCCAGTTTTAGCATTAGCCAATTTCGGTATCACTACGATATCGCCAGCTTTAGCTGAAGATACAGGGATTTGTTGCTTCCCAATAAGGGTAACCATCTTGCCCCATTTTTCTTCTACACCTTGGTTTACATCAAAGAGGCGATCGCCTTCTTTTAGTTCACCAGAGAAGATACGTACAAAG
>JAGZGB010000089.1 GCA_018367495.1 Veillonella sp.
ACTTTTATAGAAATCATGTAGTGCCATTAAAAGATATCGATCCAAGTCGTACAGACTTAATTGGTGTAAAAACAATTCGTTAATACTAAATAGTAATAAGAATGTATAGTACAATTTTGATATCATAGAGCATTAGCAGTTACCGAAAATAGTACATAATAAAAAGAACCTATCTCTTAGATATTTTACTAATATCTTTGGAGATAGGTTCTTTTAGTATATGTAATTTACATACATTTAGTTCTCAGCGTATTAGTGATTATAGCAATCAAATGTTACTTTCATTAATAGCTTGATTATGAGCATACGGTAATTAGAAGAATACGTAGCGGATGATGACGAGTACCGCTAATACGTACATAATCCAGTTAACCTCTTTTGCACGACCTGCAATAATTTTGAGTAGAGGGTATGCGATAAGACCTGCAGAGATACCGTTAGCGATGCTGTATGTGAACGGCATCAAAACGATAACGAGAAATGCAGGGAAGCCTTCTGTCCAATCATCGAAGTCGATATTGCGAATAGCACCTAACATGAGGGCACCGACAATGATAAGAACAGGTGATGTGGCTGCATTTGGTACTAGGGATACGATTGGAGCCAAGAACAAGCAGATTAAGAATAATACGCCTGTTGTAACAGCCGTTAAGCCTGTACGGCCACCAGCACCTACACCTGCTGCACTTTCAACAAAGGCAGTAATTGTAGACGTACCGAGCAATGCACCAGCACTAACGCCGATAGCATCGACAGTCATAGCTTTACCAAGACCTGGGAATTTACCAGATTTAGGATCTGCAATTTTCGCTTCCGTAGCAGTACCGATTAAAGTACCCATGGAGTCGAACAATTCTACGAAGGTGAAGGAGAAGATAATCGTGATTAAGCCCATGTGGAGCGCACCAGGAATATCTAGTTGAAGGAATGCTGCCTTAGAGAAATCTGGCACTGCTAATACAGTGAAGTTCTCCGGCATTGTGGAGAGGCCAGTAACATAGGATACAATTGTTGTTACTAATACACCAATCAAGAGAGAGCCTTGGATTTTACGAGCCATTAATAGAGCTGTAAAAATGAGGGAGAATAGAGCCAACAATGTTTCACCACTGTGCAAATTACCAAGCGTTAAGAGTGTTTCGGATGCTGGAGGTACTAAATTACCATGCGTTTGCACAACTTGTCCTAAGGAGTTTGGAGACAAACTAATGGAGATAGCCATCAAACCGGATAATTTTAAGCCGATGATAGCGATAAAGAGACCAATACCAACAGTAATGGCAACTTTCATAGAGGCTGGGATGCCCTCGACGATCATTTGGCGTATGGACGTAAGTGTTAATACGAGGAATACGAGACCGGAGATAAATACAGCACCCAATGCTGTTTGCCAGGATACGCCCATACCAAGAACTACAGTAAAGGAGTAAAAGGCTAAGAGGCCAACCCCTGGAGCGAGGGCAATCGGATAGTTTACGAATAACCCCATAGCAATCGTTACAAGGCCACCACCTAAGGCTGTAGCGATGAGGACTGCGTCTTTATCCATCCCTCCGAGACTAAGGATGTTAGGCGCTAAGAATAGGATATACGCCATCGTGATAAACGTAGTAATACCTGCTAAAATTTCGGTTTTAACAGTGGTACCACGCTCACTGAGTTGAAATAGTTTATCTAACATTAGATAATACCCTCCCGATATGAAATTAAAAATTATATCTAAATGAAAATATTTCGATATATGTATAGTGTACCATATTTCCCACCATTTTTTGTATGAATTTGTGATATACTATAAATATATTATGAATGACTTAGAGGTTAACTTATGAAAATATCTACAAAAGGGCGCTATGCTTTACGGATATTGGCGGATATTGCAGAGTACGGGGTAGAAAAAAATGTACCAATTCGTGAGATTGCAGAACGCCAAGGATTTTCCGATAAATACTTAGAAGGGATTGTATCTCGCTTATCCTCCGCTGGCCTCGTTAAAAGTGGACGTGGTAAATACGGTGGATATCGCTTGGTGAAATTACCTGCTGAATACAATGTATATGAAATTTTATATGCTGCAGAGGACTCCATTGCTCTCGTATCTTGCTTAGAAGACGATGTAGAGCCATGTCCGATGTTTAACGATTGCTTGACTGCTCCATTGTGGCAGTACTTGCAAGATGAATTCCGTCACGTTATGGAACGCGTATCCTTACAGGATGTAATGGATCACAAGTTTCCAACGGAATAAATGAGAGAGTCGCGTATCATATGCGGCTCTTATTTATATAGAATGTAAAAGTATCTTGCTATATATACTTTTATATATGAAAGGAGGGACCGAATGAGTACAACTACATATGACGCTCGCGGTGGCATGCGCAATGTATGGATTATTACGGCGGCCATGACAGTGCTAGCCATATGTTACACTATGATCATTCCGTTTTTGCCTATCTATCTCTTAGAATTAGGCGTTCCAAAGGCTGACGTAGCTCTTTGGTCGGGTCTCGTTTTCGGTATTACCTTTCTCATTGCAGGCATTATGGCTCCTATATGGGGCAAGATTGCCGACAATAAAGGTAAAAAACGGATGGCCTTGCGTGCTGGCTTTGCCATCGCTATCTGTTATGTATTAATTGGCTTGGTTACAGATCAATATCAATTACTCATGGGTCGTGCCCTCGTTGGTTTTGCTAATGGATTCTATCCAGCGGCAATGACTATGGTGTCCCTTAGTGTTGATGAAAAACAGGTTGGTAGAGCATTAGGTATATTTCAAACCGGTCTTATCTTAGGCAATGTCATTGGCCCGTTTTTAGGTGGCGCTGTTGAGAGTGTTGTAGGCATGCGACCTGTATTTTATGTATCGGGTATTGCCGTATTTATTGCGACTTTGGCCGTATTATTTTTTGTGAAAGAACCAAAATTACATGTTGTGGGTGCTGATGGAAAAGAACAAGCTGCTCATCATACTAAATCTACATCCTTACGTGAAGACTTTAAAGCGGTTCAACAACAGCCTATATTAGTACGATTACTCTGGATATTCTTCTTCATGCAATGCGCTATTATGATGTTGCAACCTATTTTGGCGCTCTATGTAGGGGATATGCAAGGGACCATGGAAGGGGCGGCTATTATTTCTGGCACCATTCTCAGTATCGGCGGCTTAGCAGGTTCCTTGACGACGAACTTATGGGTTCGACTTGGGGAGCACCGTGGTTATTTTAAGACCATCTCCTACTGTATGATGGGAAGTGGTATTGTCCTCTTACTTCAAAGCTTACCTGTTGGTATATGGTGGTTTGGCGTGTTACAAGTATTAATTGGATCCTGCATTGTAGGCATTAACCCATCCTTAAGTGCAGCGGTAACTCTTAATACAGACCCAAGTTTTAGAGGCCGCATGTTTGGTATGACCACTACAGCACAGCAATTTGGCTCTATGGTGGGGCCTGTATTTGCAAGTATTGTATCTACCTATGTTGGCATATCCTATGTATTTAGTATTACAGGCTTGTTATTACTCTATATGGGATTTCAATCTCGAAAGCTATCTGTACAACATGATTAATATATTTAGATAGTGATTTAAAAGATACTTTGTTAACTGCTTTAGTAGTTAAACAAGGTATCTTTTTTTACAGGTCTAACATTATATAGTCTGAATAATATATACAACTTGCATAAAAGCAAGATAGTAGGATATTACAAAAAGTAATGTTAATCGTTAATCTAAGAATACGTTTTTAGTGCATAATAGCGGCCTTTCATACATTTTTTGTGAATAGCAATCCAATATAGGGAGATTGATTGCTTTTACCAAAATATTGGTATATAGTTAGTTTAAGGTAAGTCATTTGTCTCACCCTGTGGGACGGAAAGAAGTTATTATGGTCCGTATCGGTAATGCTGTACTCGGCGAAAAGGGTACAAAGATATGTGTTCCTATTGTGGGCACAACAATGAAAGAAATTTTAGATGCCACTGCGATTGCATGTAATACACCCTGTCATGTAGTGGAGCTACGCATTGATTATTACGAGCGGGCCCACTCCATTGACGCTATTATTGAATTATTAATGCTCATCAAGCCTCAATTAAAAGGTCGGGCCTTGTTATTTACATGGCGGACGAAAGGTGAGGGTGGTGAAAAATCTATTTCTACTAAAGAGTACTTTACAATGCTAGAGCGGCTCATACCAACTGGATTGGTAGATGCTATCGATATTGAGTTATTCTTCGATCAAGATCGGATGCTCAAGACGATTGAGTTTGCTAAAGTACATGGTGTAACTATAGTTATGAGTAATCATGATTTTCATGGTACACCTAGTCGCGAGGTTATTGTAAATCGTCTTATTCAAATGAAAGAATTCTTAGCCGATATACCAAAGATGGCCGTTATGCCTCATACAACGGGAGATGTATTAACCCTCCTTGAAGCAACGGCTGAAGTTAAAGCCTTGTATCCATCTGATCCAATCATTACGATGGCCATGGGGACATTGGGGGCTGTTACACGCGCAGCAGGTGCATTATTTGGTAATGCTATGACCTTTGCCTCTGCTGGCAAAGCATCGGCACCAGGTCAAATCGATGTACATGAACTAAAACGAATCCTCGATACCATTGACGTAGATGGCGTATTCGATGAACAACAACATAAACGCGTAAAAGTGCATTAAAAAAAGTCGGCAAGAGCCGACTTTTTTTATGTAGTTTATAGTAAGTTTGCTTCGAAGTCTTCTAGGATAGCCGCCACTGTTTCTGGTGCATTACGGTTATGTTCTACGATGCATTGCGCGAAGCTTTCATACATTGGTTTACGCGTTGCTTCTAGTTCGCGTAAACGTTCGAGGCCACCACTAGAGAGAACACGACCGGTAGTAGATAAGTTTTCTATCGGTTGTGTTAATTGGTAGATGCGACCGTTTTGGCGTAGGTGTGCATAGTTCTTAGGCACTGTGACACAGCCGCCACCAGTGGAGATTACAAGACCTGTTTGCGTGCCGAGTTTTGCAATCATTTCCGCTTCTTTTTCGCGAAAGACAGGTTCCCCTTGTTCTGTAATATAGGTAGAAATATCACCAATTTCTTTTTCCAACTCTTGATCAACATCTACGCAAGTACGGCCCATTTCTTCACCGAGCGCTTTGCCGACTGTAGTTTTTCCTACGCCAGGCATGCCGATGAGGATAATGTTTTCCTTTTCACGGCGCATATCGCGTAAGATTTGCTCAACTTCCTTTGTGCCAAAGCTTTCACCTTGGAAATGGTTTGCCGCCTCAACGCCTTGAGCTACGAGGAATGGCAAGCCATCACAATGAGGAATTTCCATCATTTCTGCTTGTAACAGTAAAATCGTACGGCGTGGATTGTAGATGAGATCTACAACGCCTTCCAATTTGGAGAATTGCGTAATATCGATGAGGTTAGCTGGATTATGAGGATACATACCGATAGGTGTACAGTTAATAATAATCTGTGCCGTTTCGTAGTAATTAGGCGCATCACTATAGAATGGTGCCGTCTTACGAGATAGGTGAACGATGTTCTTAGCCCCTAAGTCTTCAAGAGCTACGTGAACAGTAGCGGAGGAAGCGCCATCGCCAAGGATAATACATTCCTTGCCAGATACATCGATACCAGCATGTTGTAGGGTAAATACAAAACCATCGTAGTCTGTATTATAGCCATGCCATTTACCATCTTTGCGTACCATTGTGTTCACACAACCAATGCGTTCAGCACGAGGGTCTACTACATCACAAGCTTCAAGGGCATTTACCTTGTAAGGGATCGTGATATTGATACCTTGTAGTTCTGGATCAGCGAAGAACTCTTGTAATTGGCTCGGTTCGCGTTCAAATAATTCGTAGTTTGTATTCCCTAGTGCACTGTGAATGCGAGGGGAGAAGCTATGGCCTAACGTACGGCCAAGTAAACCAAATTTCATAGGACCTCCTAGGTCAATATAC
>JAGZGB010000090.1 GCA_018367495.1 Veillonella sp.
ACATGATCTTGAAATTATTCCTGTTATCAACAAAATAGATTTGCCTTCTGCCGATCCTGATCGGGTTAAACATGAAATTGAAGATATCATTGGTTTAGATGCATCTGAGGCCGTATTATGTTCTGCTAAATCTGGTATTGGTATTCCTGATATTTTGGAAGCCATCGTAAATAAAGTTCCATCTCCACCAGATAAATCTGATGAACCTACACGAGCACTAATCTTTGATAGTCGTTTTGATGCCTATAAAGGTGCTATTGCGTACGTTCGTGTAAAAGAAGGGTCTATAAAGGCTAAAGATACGATTCGTATGATGCACGACAAAAAGGATTTTGATGTAACAGAGCTCGGTATCTTTACACCAAATCTTGTGCCTGTTCAGGAATTACCATGTGGTTCTGTAGGTTGTATTGCGGCAAGTATTAAGAATGTAGCAGACTGTCACGTAGGTGATACGGTAACATTAGCTGATAATCCTGCACCAGAACCATTACCTGGTTATCGCAAAGCCGTATCCATGGTATATTGTGGCTTGTATCCAACAGATTCTAAAGACTATGAAAATCTTCGTGATGCATTAGAAAAGTTACAGCTTAATGATGCTGCTTTAGAATATGAAGCTGAAACATCTTTAGCATTGGGTTTTGGTTTCCGTTGTGGCTTCCTTGGTCTGTTACATATGGATGTAATTCAAGAACGATTAGAGCGTGAATATAACTTATCCCTTATTACAACAGCTCCATCTGTAAACTACAAGGTTTATAAGACGAATGGGGAAATGTTTGAAGTGGATAACCCTGCTAAATTACCACCACCTACTGAAATCGATTACATTGAAGAACCATATGTTAAAGCTACTACAATTGTGCCTAAAGACTTTGTTGGTACTATTATGGAGTTATCCCAAGATAAACGTGGTGAATATCAATCCATGGAATATTTGGATGAAACACGTGTATCGGTTGTGTATCACTTGCCTTTGAGTGAAATTATTTACGACTACTTTGATAAATTGAAATCTGCTACCAAGGGGTATGCATCTCTTGACTATGAGTTAATTGGGTATAAACAATCTCCAATGGTTAAGATGGATATTCTATTAAATGGTGATCCTGTGGATGCATTGTCTATTATCGTACATAAGGACCGTGCTGCTACACGTGGTCGTGCGTTAGCTGAAAAATTAAAAGAATTGATTCCTCGTCAAATGTTTGAAATTCCAATTCAAGCAGCGGTGGGCACAAAAATTGTGGCTCGTGAAACCGTAAAGGCTTGGCGTAAAGACGTTTTAGCAAAATGTTATGGTGGCGATATTTCCCGTAAACGTAAACTCTTAGAAAAACAAAAAGCCGGTAAGAAACGCATGAAATCAGTGGGCTCTGTAGAGATTCCACAAGAAGCATTCATGGCTATTCTCAAGGTTGAGGACTAATATAATGAAAACAGATTTTAATACTTTGAATCTGTCTACACTTGGGGATATGGGCTTGTATGTCCATATCCCTTTTTGTAAACAGAAATGTATGTACTGTGATTTTCCTGCCTATCAAAATTTACAAGATTATTACGAAACCTATGTATATGCATTAGCACAAGAAATGGATCTCTGGTCCTCGGAACATCCAGAATCCACATCTAAATCGATTGATACAATTTACTTTGGTGGCGGTACACCTACAGAATTATCGATTCAACAGCTACAGATGATTATTGATAAAATAAAAAGTACATTTACCATCAGTGAAAACTGTCATATGACAATCGAGTCCAATCCTGGTGAAGTTAATCTAGATTACTTAACTAAATTAGTTAAACTGGGCTTTAATCGCATTAGTTTTGGTGTTCAAACCTTTGATGATAAGGCGCTTACCATGCTACATCGTAGTCATAATGGAGAAAAGGCTAAACAAGCTGTTTATGATGCTAAAGAGGCAGGTTTTACAGATATTAATATTGATTTGATTTATGGTTTGCCACGACAAACTTTAGACGATATTCAACATAATTTAGATATCTTGAAAGACTTACCAATTAATCATATTTCTACGTATGGTTTGCAAGTTGAGGAAGGCACATATTTATATCATTTAGTTAAAAAGAACCTCATTTCTATTCCTAGTGAAAGCATTGATGAAGCGATGTATGACACGATGATGGAAGGTTTAAAAGAACTAGGTTTTGAACGATATGAAATCTCCAATTTCGCTAAGGATAATTCTTATAGTCGTCATAATTTAAAATATTGGCACTATGTAGACTATTTAGGCTTTGGTGCAGGTGCGCATTCCTTCTATGATGGAGTTCGTCGTAATAACAACTGCAATGTAATGCCTTATATACAGTCCGTTGATCGATATATTATGCCTACTATCGATACAGAGACTATTACCGTAGAGCGGGCTCAAGAAGACTTTTGTTTCTTAGCACTTCGTACTAAATGGGGACTTAGTGAGTTACAGTTTGAAAATAGATTTGGTATATCTGTTCATGATTTATTTGGTACTACCATAAAAGATTTAGTTACTAAAGGTCTATTGGAGTATCAAAATGGTAGTTATCATTTAACCTTTGAAGGTGCCAAGCATGGGAATTATGTGTTTAGTCAATTTATTGGTGAGTAATTTCTCACAGTTTCTCAAAATCTAATATGTTAGTATAAATAGGATGATGATGAATAAGCATGCTAGATTTGAGGAGGAACGATGAAGACATCTGTAATATTACACGGTTTACATAATGAATTTACATTAGATCAAATGAAAGCATGCATAGAACTGGCTGAAAAATATGGTGGATCCTTCCGTCATGTTGTAACAGGTATTCAAATTACAGGTATAGAAAAAGATGATAAAGAACAGCTTATCTCTGAACTGCCTGAAGGGGTAACTACTGTTATTCATAGAGGTGTTAATTCCTTAATCGCCTGTATAGGTAAAGGTTATTGTAAAAATGGCCAAATGGAAACTAAAGAATTGGCTGATTATGTAGAGAGAAAACATTACGGCCGTAAAACATCTCACAAGTGTAAAATCGGCATTAGTGGCTGTGGTCGAAATTGTCCAGATGCAATGGTAAAAGATATTGCCTTTATTGGTACATCCCAAGGTTTTATGCTGGCTGTTGGAGGTAATACGGGCATGAGACCAGAGGCTGGTAAAATTTTGGCCAGAAAGCTTACTGTTGAGCAATCCAAAAAAGCTGTAGATATCTTAGTAGATTGGTATGCAGAACATGGAGAGCCCCGTGAGCGTATGGGAAAACTATTAGAACGACTAGGTAATCCATTAGAAGGTGTAGAACTATAAGTTGCTATATTTTAAGTGCTAATTGTTTTATAGATTCTTAATCTGTGTGTTTATCTAGAGAGTCATTTGTTTTTTCTGGTTTTTAGTAACAATAAAATTATTACATATATAAACACTTATACTATTTTATGGGTTTAATAATAAAAATTTTATTAGACTATCATATTCTACATTTAGATTTTATGACATGACATAAATGTAGATAGTATAAGTGTTTTCTTATTATTACACTTTGATTTTTTGACTAATTAATTAAAAATATTTAATTGTCTTTTTGACTAAATAGATATTATTTGGCTTTTTAAGGATTTTTTCGCTTGACAATTTTTTCCAATGTGATAATATTATACATGCGATTAGCACTCAAAGTTTATGAGTGCTAACAAGAGGTGTCATTATGGATGAAAGAAAACAGCGCATCTTGCGAGCCATAATTGAAGACTACGTTAAATCTGCTGAACCGGTAGGTTCTAGGACGATTGCAAAGAATTATAATCTTGGTATTAGTCCAGCAACAGTACGAAATGAAATGTCCGATTTAGAGGAGTTAGGCTATTTGGAGCAACCTCATACATCGGCGGGACGTATTCCTTCAGCTAAAGGCTATCGCTTATATGTTGACTCTATGTTGTGTCGACAACCTGTTCCATTACAGGATGCTGAAAAAATTGAAATGTTATGGAAACATTCTAATGGATCGACGAGTGAACTTTTCTTAAACATGGCTAAATTATTATCACAAGTTAGCCATAGCATGAGTTTATTCTTAGCTCCAGCCCATGATAGAGCATTAATTAAATACATTCATGTATTGCCACTCGATTCACATCAAGCTGTCATGGTTGTCATTACTGAAACTGGTGCTCTTGATAATGAATTAATGTACTTTAGTGAAGGCGTTTCGCCTGATGTATTACAAAGTTTAGCTATACAATTTAGCAATGCTTTACAGAATTTAAGTATTGGTCATGTAACGGCTGAAGCATTAGGAACACTTTTGATTCATATGGAAGCTCCCCAAGGGATTCTGATGATCCTTTCAGAAACATTATTACGAGCAATTAATAAACGTAAGTTGTTCTATTCTGTAGGTACCACAGAGTTGTTAAATCAACCAGAGTTTAAGTCTGTTGAAAAGGTACAACCCTTGCTTTCATTAGTGGAAGAACAAAATCAATTGGGACAACTATTAAGAGATGATTCACCTACACCTGTAAAGGTAAAGATTGGCAATGAAAATGATACCGAAGCACTTCAATCAATGAGTGTGGTACAAGCTGATTTTACAAATCAAGATCAGCCTATCGGTACTCTTGCTATTCTTGGTCCAACACGAATGGAGTATGGTCGTATTATTGGTCTGTTGTCTCATATGAAACATATGATGGAATCTATGGTAAAAGAACATAAATAGAAAGGGCATATAATGGCTGAAGAACAAGACATTAAACAAGAAACAGTGGACGAAACAGTGGAAGCTACGAATGTAGAGGAACCAACTGTTGAGGAAGCTGAAGAAGTTGTGGCAGATGCAGCTCAAGTATTAGAGGAGCTCAAAGCAGACTTTGATAATCGCTATAAGCGTTTACAAGCGGACTTCGATAACTTCAAACGTCGTACTAATCAAGAAAAAGAGCAACTTGCAGGATATGTTAAAGGGGATGTACTTACAGATTTACTTCCTGTATTAGATAACTTTGAACGAGCTGTTCAAAGTCCAGTAGAAGGTGATGTAAAGGTATTCCTTGATGGATTTATCATGATCCATCAAAACTTGATGGCTATGTTATCTAAACACGGTTTAGCCGTTATCGATGCGGTGGGTAAACCATTTGATCCAAATTTCCATCAAGCAATTATGCGAGTGCCGTCAGATGAATATGAATCTGATACGGTATGTGAAGTATTACAAACTGGCTATACTGTTGATGGTCGTTGTATTCGTCCAGCAATGGTAAAAGTTGTTGAATAGATTATAAAGGTTTTAGGAGGTATATATTATGGCAAAGGTAATTGGTATTGATTTAGGTACTACAAACTCTTGTGTTGCGGTTATGGAAGGCGGCGAACCTACGGTTATCACTAACCAAGAAGGCGCTCGTACAACTCCTTCCGTTGTTGGTTTTGCAAAAAATGGTGAACGTTTAGTTGGTCAATTGGCTAAACGTCAAGCTGTATCTAACCCTGAAAACACAATCATTTCTATTAAACGTCACATGGGTACAGACTACAAAGTAACTGTAGAAGGTAAGTCTTATACTCCTCAAGAGATTTCTGCAATGATTCTTCAAAAAATCAAAGCTGATGCAGAAGCATATTTGGGTGAACCTGTTAAACAAGCAGTTATCACAGTTCCTGCATACTTTACAGATGCTCAACGTCAAGCTACTAAAGATGCTGGTTCTATTGCAGGCCTTGAAGTACTTCGTATCATCAACGAACCTACAGCAGCTGCTCTTGCATATGGTGTAGATAAAGATGAAGATGGTAAAGTTCTTGTATTTGACCTTGGT
>JAGZGB010000091.1 GCA_018367495.1 Veillonella sp.
GTCCATAGTTTTAAATTTACGACTCATGTGATTATTGCCTCCTTAAGCATTTAGCAAAAATAGAACACTTGCTTAATCTATCATTATGTTTAGGAATAATAACCATTACAAACTTGCGCACATGAAAAAATAATGCAATAATATATATGTTATATATAATATTGGCATTATGTGTGAACATACTTTTGTAGTGGGCACAACCATAATTCCTAATATCATAACTTGATATAGCCCTATAAGCACATTATAACGTGCTGGGCCCTATCAACGCAACACATACAGTGACTGTCGCTTTGCCAATATTGCTATCCATACTTTACATAAAGTAATAGCTAATTGCATTATAGTAATAACTATTCTCATTTAGTTTAAGTCACTTCCTATAACCAGGTTTTATTTTTAGGGGGTTAATTATGGATTTTCATCATTTGAAATACTTCGTTGAAGTAGCTGATCAAAAAAGCTTTAGTAAAGCTGCGCGGAATTTGCACATCTCCCAATCTGCTATCAGCCGTACTATTAAAGCTTTAGAAGACGAACTTGGTGTTGTTCTCTTCATGCGTAATGCTAAATCTGTAGAACTTACTGATGGGGGTACCATCTTCTTAACCCACGCAAAACGCGTAGTATTCATGTTTGAACATCTTAAAACTGATTTTGAAAACGAATTTCGTTTGGAACAAGGTTCCATCAGAATTGGTATTCCACCAATTACCGATGCACCTATTTTTGCACAGCTCTTAGGGGAGTTCAAAAAAGTATATCCACAAATTGAATTAGAACTTTATGAACAAGGCTCTAAAAAAGTTGAGATCAGTGTTCAGGAAGGCTTAATCGATATTGGTATCATTTGTACAAAACCAAATCCTAAAGAATTTGAATCCTTCTACCTCACTAGCGATCCACTTTCCGTTATTGTTCCTAAATCTAGTCCTCTAGCGAAAGAAAAAGAAATTCGTTTAGAAATGCTGGCTGATGAATCCTTCGTATTGCATAAAGATGATTTTAACTTACATGACGAAATCATCAAAGCTTGTAAACATACAGGTTTCCAACCTCATATTGTATTTGAAACGAGCCAACGTGATCTTATGTTACAAACAGTTAGTGCAGACCTTGCTATTGCATTGTTACCGTCTCGCCTCTGCCCTGAAGTAGGTGAAAACACAGAGGTTGGTTCCAAGGTTGTTGTACGTCCACTTGTACCAGAAATCATTCATACACTTTATGTTATTTGGAAAAAAGGTCATTACCTCTCTCACGCTTCTCGCTTGTGGTTAGACTTCGTAAATTCCAAATTACCATTACCTGGATTACAACTTGAGGATCTTCAATAATGAATAAACCATCTGGGCTCGCATCTAAATTGCGGGCCCTTTTGAAAGCTAAAGAAACACCCATATGGGGCGTTATCATTGTGCTGGTCATCGTCATAATCTTCCAGCAAATACAAATCTCAGAATTGCAATGGCGCGTCGATGAAGACCATGATGGTTCTTCCGTCGATAGTGTGGCTGGTCGTCTTTACATTCTTGAAGGAATGGCTAATAAGCATAGCGACCAATTCGATGATATCTTCAAAGATATCCGCCAACTACAGAATGATGGAGCTAAGTACGACTGGGAACTAAAACAACTACAATGGTTGCACCCAGAGCTAAAAGTACGACCACCTGAGGCTAACCCACACCAATTCAAATCGACAGACTTAAACCTTGATATGAACCCTGGGAAAGTGCCGGATGTAAAAAAATAAATAAAAGCCAGATACAATGATTAGACTCAAATGAGTAAAAATACTGTATCTGGCATTTTTATTTTATGATTTAAATATCCCCATTCAATAACGGAATAATTTTGTTACTCAAACAAAAAAATTTATATAACTTACTTTCCATGACATTAATTAATAATTCTAACATCTTTTATTTTTCTATCAAGGAGAATGTGATTATATAACCTAAAATTTTTATTATAGGATTTTTCCCATTCATTCACAACAGAATAGTGTCTATCATGAAAATTACCTTCATTATCTATATAAAGAAAGAGATCTTTTTGAGCCATAACACCAAAGCCCATAGCATCCAAGGTGTACCCCTTATGAACACCATCATTTGTATTTAAATAATCTCGCAACTCTGCTTCACGAGATGTATCAACCCAACCATTTCCCAACACTCTACTAACCAAAGCATCTTCAGCAGCCTTGTAAGCTTTCTTTGCTGCTATAAGACCTTTATCAGGAAACCCTTGAACATCCTCTTGATATCCAAAGCCGGTCACCACTATAAGCTTTCCTGCTCCATACTGATTTTCATGGGAGACAATTGGATCTGCTACTGTAATCTTTTTCTCTACAAAGGGATTCCAGAAGATTGAATCAATATAGTGTTCTTGTGTTTTATACTCTACAATATATTTACTTTTACCTACTGCATCAATAATCGGTTTTATTTCAATAGTACCCGCTCTCTTCACCAGTCTGGTCATATAATGATACAGCATTTACAGATGCGCCTATTGTAAAAGTTGCTAATACGGTTGCTAAAAATAACGTTCTATACATATTATCCTCTCTTTTTTTATCCGGTCGATTCTATTACTCTTATTATACATAAAACAGCATTATTACTAAAGAAAAAGAGCTATACCTCATACATTCGCTACAATGTGAATGTGTTAAAGATATAGCTCTTTTAATTTTGAAATTTGACACAGGACTACTTAGTCATCCTTATGTTCCATAGATTTTGGAAGTGTTAAAATCAATAGACCTGCTAGGAACATACAAGCACCCATTACATAGTAACCATAAGTAAAGCTACCAGTGTGACCGTTAATAAAACCAAGCATATATGGTCCTACCCAGCCACCCATATTACCAGAAGAGTTAATGAGCCCCATCGCCCCCGCTGCAGCAGCACCGGATAAGAATGTTGTTGGCATGGTCCACCATACCCCCATACCACCGTAAACACCGACAGCAGTTAAGCAGATAAAGAATAAACTAATTTCTGGGGATGGACTATGTGGTGTTGCTAAGAAGCCAATAGTACCAATGAACAATGTAGTAGCAACATGCCAACGTTTTTCATTGCGCTTTTCAGAGGAATAACCACAATATACTTGTACCAGTAATGCAGCAGACATGGGAATCGCAATAGACCATGCTACTACGCTTGGTGGCCAACCAGATAAGCTTTTAAGAACTTGAGGCATCCAGAAGCTAAAGCCCCAGAAACCAATAACCCATAAGAAATAGATTAATGCTAAACGCAATACTTTTGGATCTTTCAAAGCTTGCCATGTAGTATATTTCTTTACAGCTTGCTTTTGTTGTTCTTCTTTTTCAAGTTCAGCCTTGATATAGGCTTTTTCTGTATCAGTTACCCAAGATGCATGATCTGGACGTTCTTTCATCCAGAACGCAAAAATGAAAGCAAAGATAACAGCTGGAATAGCTTCAACGATAAAGAGTGTGCGCCACCCATGAAGACCAAAGAATGTTGTATCAAGTAAGATACCTGCCAATGGACCACCGATGATGTTAGAGAACAATAAAGATGTTAACATCAAGGAGATCGCTTTCGCACGTTCCTTTGGCAAGAACCAATTCGGTATCAGTAACGAATAAATTACAGGATATAAAGAGGCTTCACATAGACCGAGTAAGAATCGATAAATATAAAACTCCAACTCTGTAGTCATCGTCGTCATAAGAATACATACGAGACCCCAGCTAAACATGATACGAGCCACCCAATGCATAGCATTACAGCGAGCAGCTATTAAGGATGCTGGCACTTCAAATAAAACGTAGCCAATAAAGAAAATACCGGCCCCCATACCGAATACCTCTGGTGTTAACCATGGTAAATTCTCTTTCATGGTCAAGCCTGCATAGGCAATATTAACGCGATCTAAGAAGGCAATAATAGAAACAATAAATAAAGGTAAGACTACGTGTAGCATACGCCGCTTTGTAAAGTCTTTGAAATCGATGGCCCCACTTTGAGGCTCTGGTGTAGATGAGTTCATATAATTCCTTTCTACTACTTAAGATATTACATACCTTACTATCTTAAGAAAACAAAAGTCCTCTGTCAATGGAATTATATAGAATATAGAAATAACAAATAGGAATAGTAACACCAAAATAATGGCCTTTAAAAATAGAAAAAGGATATTTGCTAGGAATGACTGTATAAAACAAAAAGCACTTTATAGTATAAATATATCTCTATCACAAGATAAGAAAATACTATAAAGTGCTTTCATATTAATTTGTACTAACAGGATCATAATCAGCAGGCACAGGAGCAACGATACTTACAAAGATAACATCTTCTGTCCCAGTATTTTTTGCGCCATGACATTCACCCTTTTTAGATACTATAACTTGTCCCTTTGTAAAAGGCACCTCTGTATCAGGCGTTGGATAAAATACCCCCTTACCTTGCAATATAACCCATATATCATCAGAGTTATGATGGTAATGCTTTGGTAGGGTTTGCCCAGGTTTAATAACCCATACTGAACCACCTGTGGAATCAGTTTGATAAAATGGAGTCCTAACAGCTTTCTCCAAACTTTCGACTTTCACAAGTTCCATGTCAAAAATACGTTGATCATTCATAATGCTCACACCTTTCATTGATTAACAACTACCGAGTTCCAGATGCGTATTCACCCATATTAATATCTAGAACCTCTCGAACGGGCTGGATTAAAGAATCCTCGTATTGAACCTTCCACTGAATATCCTGATTCATCTCGCCATTTTGTAACCCCGCAATGGTTTCCCCATCACCTATTATATTACCGTGTTCGAAAATATAATTCAACACATTATAAGCATGAAATACTACATGATTAGGATCTACACCGTGAAAGTGATACTGTAAATCAGGTAAAAATAATGTACTCATACCCACAGAATCTACCATCATATCATTGGTACCTTGAATACTAAAATAACGCACATTTACAGCATAATACATGAAACGAGTCACCTCTTTATCAGGATGATTTTCAATCGATTCTCGACTTAAGAACTTACGAGATGGTCCAAATACAACGGCTTTACAAGAGGGATATAATTCTAGTAATGCATCTACATACTTTACAAGCATATCTGCACGTTCTTTAGGCTCTAAACCTGAAGCTAACATATCCGTAGCAAACACCCTGTATTGGCACTCATCTAACAACTCGTCTACATTTGGGTAATCCCACACCTGACTACGCTCAAAATCATCTAGTACAGATTTGTCGATTTTCTCACAATTTGTCACCATTAAGGTCGGTGAAATATTAAGACCCTCTCTACGAGTCCGAGAACTATAGAGAGGGTCTTTATTTTAATTATAGAGGTTTACGAACCACGTCGATGATAGAGCCATCGCGATATTCTACGATTGCGATGATATCTTCGTCTTTATCAGATACAGGGATATCTTGTGGTTTACCAACTAAGTCGAATGCTAATTGTTGTAATTCTTCAATTGTGTAGATAGGCAAGTTGCTATCTTTGAAGCGTTCAATCAAATCAGTACGAGCTGGGTTGATT
>JAGZGB010000092.1 GCA_018367495.1 Veillonella sp.
ACCGACGATACGAGCGGATTTCTTGTACGGTTTATTTGGCGTCATGCCTGTTTCGTGCATCGCGTACAAAATACGACGATGTACTGGTTTCAAGCCATCACGCACATCTGGAAGAGCACGCATAACGATTACAGACATCGCATAATCGATATAAGCGTTCTTCATTTCTTTATCAATCTGAACGGGATGAATATTCCCGTGGGACCATTGTTGGTCTGCCACAATCTCACCTCATTTTACTAACACTATAATAGAATTATCATATAATTATAGCATTTTTAAGGGATAAAGGCTATAAAGCCTTCATTATTAGCTATGTTCTTTTACAAACTTATCAAAATCAGAAATTACTTTTTGTTGTGTATTAAATACTTCATATTCACTAATGGCTTTCTTCTGTGCTTGTGTCATAGAAATAAGTCCTTTGTTTGTTAAAATTTGATACTCATTAAAATCTAAAAACTTATCAACACTTTCAATAAAAGCTTTCATAGTAAATATTTCACGACGTTCACTAGCACGAATTGAACGGATTCTACGTAGCAATTCTTTAAAATAATCTTGCCCAAATGTACGTCCATTTTTTAACATATTATCATCAAGAGCAAATCCTTTAATAATATATTCCCGTAAAACACCTGTTGCCCAAATCCGGAATTGAGTTGCCTTTTTACTATTCACTCGATAACCTACTGCAATAATGGCATCGAGATTATAAAAGTCTATTACTCGTTTTACACTACGAGATCCTTCTATTTGAACTTGTTCCATTTTGGAACAAGTTCCTAGCTTGTCTAATTCGCCATCAGAATAAATATTATTTAAATGCTTGGATATAGCTTGTGGATTAACATCAAATAGTTTTGATATATCTTTTTGTGTCATCCAAAATGTTTCATCTTTAAATAGTACATTCGTAGAAACAGATTCATTCTCTGCTTGATATACAATAACATTTCCTGTAATTGCATTTTCTAAAGATGTCATATAATTCCTCTCTATATTTAATATTTATATCACATTGAACACTTATAACTATCTCTACCTTTTATTTAATGTGCCCCATGTTGTATCATATGATCTAAAATGCTAACAAATTCTCGTTCCACACCAGTTGTATCGTTAGCAGTACTGCCAATCCCAGTTAGCATGGTTTCTTTCCAATCATTTTTTCCATAAATCTAAAGCTTATTAAATACTTCGCTTTTGTTTTATCCTCTTCCCCATTTGGCAAATAGTAAAAGCCTATGCTTCTTTCAGTGTGTAACAGTGCTGGATTATCTTGCGGTTTATATTGGCTATATATAGATTTCATAAAGGAAAGAACATCTTCACCCTTTACAGATTTATCGACAAAAACAATCTCATCGTATGTAAATAAAGGTATCTTATTAGTTCCTGCTACACGTGTTACTTTAAATTTAGCAAGCCCCAACGCCTCCTCGTGAGTCGCCATCCGCATGCCATACTGCTTAGCACTTTCCACTAAAAAACCATTCAAATGAACTAAATACGCCTGAGAATACGCAAAATCAGCATCATTATCTCTTTCACCACCAGGTGCAGGCAAGGTTGGGCTTTTCACCACAGAATTTGTAGTAAAGGTAAAGCCATTACTTTCATCATAAAAAACATACACATTCCGTTGGAAGGGCTTCTCCTTCTCCACCACAGACGACTGGAGAACAAGATTAGGATGCACAACAGCGAACTCCTTCTCCACACTAGCCTTAATATCCTCTGGCGTCGCAGGATCACCATTCGCTGTCGTCCATATAAAAGAACAACCACTCAACACAACACTACAAATACCAACAACAATCAACAACACACACCTAAACAACGTCATACACAACTCCCCTTTCTCTCCATTTAGTAGCTTTAGAATGAATATGCTAATGCATATGGTTTATAGATTAAAGCTATTATTCAACCATCTCATCTAGCATATTCATTCTGTAAAGTTCCACTACGTCCATGAATTCTTTATTGTGTATCGGATTTTCACTCATCCCAAATAGGTGGCTGTTACAGTTACAGTCGGAGCATCCAAATTTAGGTACGTCCCATTCGGCAACGCCACGTACCGCATCAGCGAGAGCACATTCCGCATCAGCCCAGCTAGTTCGAATCGGTAGACCTGCAATCATTTCACAGTGACCACGGAAGTAGTCTAGATGCCAGTGCATTTTCTTCCGTTTTCGCTTATGGCGCTCAATGCGTTTCGTTAAATTCGCCTTCGCAGAGCCTACGTACATATAGTATCCCGCCTTGAAATGCATCATTCCTTTAGATCCAATCTCAAGGTCTAGATCATGGTCGAGATGCATGACCATCACATATACGCCACTATCATGGGCCTCCGTATCGAGAATTCTACTAGGATAGGAGCATTCACGTGTTACGGTCGGCATAGTAAAAGTCTCATCCCACGCCACTGCAACAGCTTTCCAATCTAAAGATGGTGCCACCTCTTTGAAGGTTTTAGCAAATTCTAAATCCGTATGGTAGTCCGGTAAGAACCACTGCGCTCTATCCCATTGCACGAGGAATAGAACCCCTGTATGGTAACCTTCGTTTTGTAGTTCTTTCAAATGTAGTAAATGCTTACGTCCTCGCTCCGTAATAGCATCAGGGAACATAGCACCGGTCTTAGAGAATAACGTACAAGACTTAACCTCTAACAGGAACTCATCGCCTTTATCATTGGTGAGGAGCAAATCAAAACGAGATGATGTACCGTGTAGTTTAACTGTATACTCTCGTCTTACAATGCGCCACTCTTCCCAACCTGAGATAAGTTTATTTTCAATCAAATGCTGTGCTACATCATTACTATAGTTAGTGTCGAGCATAATCACGACGCCATCGCGCTCGATGCCGACCACACGATATTTCGTTTTTGCATCCGGTTTATCATGAGGCACAATGTACATCGTTACACCCGTAAACAATAGCTCCCACATGCGACCAGGATTTGGCAAATGAGCGAGCACTCTTTCACCATTCAAATCTAAGGTCACCACAAAACGGTTCGGGCGACCTGTATATGTTGCTTTCAAAATTGTATCGTAAAGGACCTTCATCATATCTCCTATATCAATCATATTCTATACATTTATTATACGATAAGTGACCTAAATGTTTCACGTGAAAACATTATCGTATATAATCATAGATAGTATTAATAATTAATATTGAAATTTTTCATTTTTGTAGCTTAGGTTACATTATTACGTGTTAAAATAGTTTATACTAAGAACATCAGGTCAGTATTTAATACCCGTACTGATCGTTACGCCGGGTTTTGATGAGGCATCGCCTAGTTGATCTCATCACGCTGTTCGTATACGTGCGAAGCTTTCACAAAACCCAATGGCGTGTAAAGATTATATATAAAGAATCATATAGATTAACTAAGTAGTTTAAGCCACTATTCTCCGCAGAGAGGGCTCGAGAAAGGATCTAACATGGCACAAATTGCAGCAAATTTACAACGCATTAAAAACGGCCAACGCCGTTATGCAATTACACCTCGCATTCCTGCAGGTTTCATTCAACCAGAACAATTACAAAAATATATCGACGTAGCTAATGAGTTCGGTGCCGTTCTTAAATTGACTGGCAGCCAACGCATTATGATTACGAATTTGAAAGCAGAAGACGTAGATAAAGCTTGGGAAATGCTCGGCATGGAGCCAGCGTACACTGTATCTAACCGCGTGCGCAGCGTAAAAATCTGCCCAGGTACTACATTCTGTAAACGTGCTAAACAAGACAGTGTACATCTTGGTATGCAAATTGAACGCAAATATTTGTCTCAAGAAATGCCAAGTAAAATGAAAATCGGCGTATCCGGTTGTATTAACTCTTGTACTGAAAGCCGCATGAAAGATGTTGGTATTATCGGTACTGTAGAGGGTTGGAATGTTTACGCTGGCGGTAGCGGCGGTGCTCATCCACGCATTGGCGACCTCATCGCTGAAGTAACAACTGAAAAAGAAGCTCTTGCATTAGTAGATCGTATCATTGCATACTATAAAGAAAATGCACAAATCGAGCGCATGGGCGAATTTATTGACCGCATTGGTTTAGAGGCTTTCAAAGCAGCTGTATTAGGCGACCTTGAAGGTGCTCCAGCTGAAAGCAAATCCGACGAACCAGCTGTGTTCTTGCCTGGTCATGGTAACGACCCTGAACCAGAAGCACCACGCCTCGAAGAAGGTGCCCCTATTACACCAGATACAATCATTCGCGATATCGTAGATACATATCCAAATGTTGTACCTGTGTTACAAAGCATCGGCATGGGTTGCCTTGGTTGCCCATCTTCTACGGCTGAACCATTATGGCAAGCTGCAGAAATTCACGGTGTTAATGTATACGATTTAGTTCAAAAATTAGAAACAGCACGAAAAGGAGCTTAATATGTCCGCATTCTTAGGTCACATCCATTACTGGTTATATCGTAAAATTCAATTGCTCGTTGAGCGTGAAAACTTGATTTTAGAAAAAACAACTAAGGTTGTTGATGATTTGGCAGAGGAATTGCACTCCATCTCCGTAGATACTTACGGCGAGCCAATCAATCCAAGTATTCCATTAGAAAACATCATCGATCATGGTAATATCCATGGCTGGTTGTCCAACCAAATTAATATCGCATCTGTTCGCGAAGCAGCTTTCATCAAAGATTTGCTCGACACTAACTCCGGCGACGAAGCGGTGAACGTAGTAACAGCTATTCTTGATGCGTTTGCTGTACAAGGCCAAGCATGTGGCGTTGTGGCTCAAGACAATCTTGAGGAACACACTGCTCCAGCAATTTACAATGCGTTGCAAAACTTCTACGTAAATGGCATGCCTTGCGATGGTGGTGACCAAGTTGTTTCTGAAAGCCCTGACGAATTCACATGGGTTGGCGATCACAGATTACAAGCAGGTTACTGGCGTACGGCAGGCGTTGATCCTAAGTTCATGGCACTTGCGTACCAAACATGGTTTGAAGCCTTTGTAAGAGCGGTAGATCCTAACTTTGAACTTGTAACGACTGAAGAAAACGGCACACGTTTATATACAATCAAGAAAAAATAAGTAATAAATACATAACCGTTCGTTTGTTTAAGAACTATAAACGAACGAAAACGGGCGAAAAAACGGACGTAAAATTTTACGTTCGTTTTTTCATGTCTAAAATTTTCTATATTTTTTACAAAACTGTAGCTACAGGCACAGCATTGATAAACAATATCATTTATAATATAAGCATAAAGTAATTACACAAGTTAATTTAATTAAGTGATAGCGTCAGCTTTCAAAACATAAAAAGCTAGAATTAGGAGGTCTATTATGGCAGGCACAGTTAATCAAGAATTAGGTTTATTATTCCAAGGTCCTAACTATGTAATCGTAAAAAA
>JAGZGB010000093.1 GCA_018367495.1 Veillonella sp.
GGAGGCAAATACAATGGCTGAAACAATTCGCATTAACACTGATGAATATAATGAAGAATTTTCCCGTAAATTGCGCGTAGGTGATAGCGTTCTTATTACCGGCAAGATTTACTCTGCTCGCGATGCTGCTCACAAAGCCATGACTGAAGCTTTGGCTCGCGGTGAAAAATTGCCAATTGACTGGACTAACAAGTTCGTTTACTACCTTGGCCCAACACCTGCAAAACCTGGTGACCCAATCGGTTCCGCTGGTCCTACCACATCTGGTCGTATGGATGCTTACACACCAACCATGCTTGACCAAGGTATCAAAGGCATGATTGGTAAAGGGTCCCGTAAACCAGAAGTTGTTGAATCTATGAAGAAAAATGGTTGCACCTACTTCGCTGCTGTTGGTGGTGCTGCCGCTTTGATTGCAAAATCCATTAAAAAATACGAAGTATTGGCTTACGAAGACTTGGGTCCAGAAGCTTTGGCAGAATTGACTGTTGAAGACTTCCCTTGCATCGTTGTTGGCGATACTGAAGGTAACAACTTCTACGAACAAGGTCAAAAACCTTACCGTAAAATCTAATGACTAGTTTAAGCCTTGCATAGGCTTTGTCTGGTATGAATAACCGCCTTCCCTTGGGGAAGGTGGTTATTTTTTTTAGCTATTTGTGTTACCATAAAACGGTAAGCTTATAGGTAAATTCGCTCGAAAGAAGGAGCATAGCATGAAGTCTTTAGAAGACATTCGTACAGCTGCCCACCAGGCCATAGAAGAACTGGTAGAGGCAGCAAAATTACAGGCTGGGGAGATTGTAGTCATCGGTTGTTCGACCAGTGAAATTAAGGGTTCTAAAATTGGTAGCGATTCCAGCATGGACATAGCCCAAGTTTTATGGGATGAGTTCAAGGCGGCTGCCGATCGAGGAAACTTTGAATTAGCCTTTCAATGCTGTGAGCATCTGAATCGGGCCCTTGTGATTGACCGGTCTACGGTAACGAACCAAACGATTGTCAATGTGGTCCCTTGGGAACATGCCGGTGGATCTATGGCTACCACGGCCTATAAGAATTTTGATGACCCCGTGGTGGTTGAATTCATCCAGGCTGATGCGGGTCTTGATATTGGGGATACCTTTATCGGCATGCACCTTAAACATGTTTGTGTTCCCGTCCGTTTATCCGTAAAAGAAATCGGTCAGGCCCACCTAACAGCTGCCCGTGTTCGGCCAAAGTCTATTGGAGGGCCCCGGGCCCACTATGATGAAAGTTTACTATAAGGAGACCTTATGCACGCAATCATTCCTTACCTCATATTAGTGGGTGTCATCATCGCCTTCTTTATCGTTTGTTACTTAGTCTTCCGTGAATCTCCTAAGAAGATGGGTCACCTCTCAGAAGAACGTCGGGCTGATCGACGTCGTAAAATTAGAGAATACGCATCTGGTGCAGCCTCTGCGGATATTTTAAAACCTGCTGCCAAATCGACTCCTGTATCTGAAGAAGTGATTACTGTAAAAGCAGATGAAGGTATAGAGAAAGCTGATGAGATCTCAACTCAAGTAAAGCTTTCTCAAGAAAATACATCTTATCCGACTGTTTCTGTTCATGAGCCGACACCGGAGTCTATGACCTTGGTTATCCCTCCTGCTGAAGAAGAAATATTAGACGAAGCCATAGAGCGAGCTAAGGAAGAGGTATCTCCAGAGGCTACTCAAGTTATGGAACGCCTTTCTCATGTTGAGGATGAAACAGCGCCTACCATGATCTTGCGGCGAGACCAACTGTCGGAAGCCATAGTTCAGCAGGGCCTTATGGAATCCAATCCCGTGGTAGACCCGGAAGACATGAAGGCTTATTCAAACAGCTCTTGGAAGCAAGAGTCTGCTGAAAAACGGCGGGTAGAAATCGCTATGGAACCCTTCCGTCATGTTTTTGGCGTCATTTCTGATCGGACCTATCAAGTGGTCTTTGATGTAACACAAGATGCCTTACAGACCTTGGGAATCAGCTCGGAAGAAGAGGCGCGGGCACTTTTGGATAATGTAGTTGTACAAGAAGCCCTTCTACTCATGCAAAAGGCTTATGCTGCTAATCCGGCTGATTGGATGCGGCCTATTGCCGTTGAGACTTTTGTGGATGTGGTATCCCAACCTAAGTCATCTACGCCTTATTTGGTTGCCTTTGATGCTCTTAAGATTCTGAGCCATATGACCTTAGCCCATTTACAAGTGATGGCTATTATTTTACTGTTACAGTATTCACGCAATTCTAATAACTATAGCTTGGAATACTTCCGCCACTATGTGGATAAGTATATTCAACCATTTTTGTCGGATTTGCCACGGAATGCAGCTATTTTTCACCAACTGGATTATCTACGCTGTAGCCAAAAAGAGGCCGAGAAAATCAACTTGGCTCAACTCTTATCAAATTCTTACTCCTTCGTCTTTAATTTCCGCGGCTTCAGCAAGGATGAATTGGTTCATGCGCTAGATGGGGAAAACTTGGATCCGCGCTTTGTGGTCAAGTCTATCAATTCAGCTCTTTACAAGTTGGCTTTAGTGGATGAAGGCATGGCTCCTCGCTTCTTCCGCCAAGCTGGTATTAGTGACCGTCATGTACAGGAGGACTTATTAGGACTTATGAAGTCCAAGCCAGCGACCTTTAGTGGGGCTGAAGCACGTCGTATAATGGAAGAGATTTCTCCAGTCCTCTTGGATTTGTCTGATCTCTTTGAGGCCAGCCCTCTGTCGACCATGTCTCTGACCCTCTTAGGCCTCTACTTAGGTCGGGCCCATGTAAAAGCGACTATCCATGAGGATTTTGACCTGTCTCAGTGGTTTTAATAAAATAACGGTTATAAACAGCCAGCCCCTAGTTCATTTACGAGCTAGGGGCTGGCTGTTTTATAGAGATTCCTTGTCAAAGGGCTAATTTAGTTATTAAAGTCAAAATCGGTCATAGCGTCGATGTCTTTAAGGATGATAGTCTTACCGGATACCTCTATGAGGCCCTCTTTTTCCATACGACTCATCTCTCGGGACATGGCCGTTCGGGATACATTGATAATCTCTGCGATTTGCTCTCGTGTATGGGGAAGTTTGATGCTAGTAGTACCTTGCTGCCGGTAGATATCAGATAGGTAGGCAAAGATCCGTTGCCGCATACCCTTAAGGGTTAAGTAGTGGACCTTGCGGGTCAGAATGAGGGTTTTATCAGACAAATCGCGTAGGAGGTTGGCCAAAAGGGTAGTTTGGCAGGCCTGGCATTTTGGCAGAGCCTCTAGGAAGGCGTGGATTGGAATAAAGAGAACCTTGCTGGCTTTGGTTGTTTTAATAGTCGCAGGCCAGAGGGGTTGGTGGGAGAAGATGAGCGCCTCCCCGAACATTTGGGAAGGGTAGAACTCTGTCATAATGACTCGCTGGCCCATGACGTTTTCTCTGGTGATAAGGAGGGCTCCTTCTAAGATAATGCCTAGGCCCTCCATAGGTGTTCCGGAAAGGGCAACGAAGTCATTCTTTTTATAGTCCCTGACCAAGAGTTCTGCGTGGGAGAAAAAGTTCCTCAAGTTCTCTTCCGTGAAGCCATGGAAGAGGGGAGAGGCAAGTAGAATGGATGCGTAATCAGATATTAGGGCACTTACTTGAGTTGCTTTCATAAGGACCTCCTATGCTAGTTCGTAAGATATAAATAGATATAGATATAGATATAGATATAGGGATATTACTGTATAAATGAAAATACTTCTCTTTTGCTATTATATACCAAAAAAGAAAAAATATTTTAAAAATGTAGCCATAGTTACATAATTTGGTTTTGCCAATAAGGTATACTGTGTTTGTAAATGATGAAGCCTCATAGAAACAGGTTCTCCTAAGGAGAACTAAAATGAGGTTTTTGTATGTTTTGCTGATGTCAGCAATAGGAGGAATATTATGAGCAATATGTTCTGCTTCCAATGTGAACAAACTGGTCAACCTAATGGTTGTACTGTACAAGGTGTATGTGGTAAAACTGCACCAGTTGCTAATAAACAAGATGAATTGACTGCTGCTTTGGTTGGTTTGGCTCGCGCTTTGGATGTGAAAGGTCAAACAAAAGAAGGCGTTGATTATTTGATGCGTGGCTTGTTTATGTGCGTAACAAATGTTAACTTCTCTGAAGAACGGGTACAAGAATTCATTGATGAAGTAAATGCTTACCATGCAAAAGTGGATAGTGCTGCACAAAACATCGATTGGGAAGGCTTGTGGAAAGGCGATGAAGATATCGTATCCCTTCGTTCCACACTCCTCTTGGGTATGCGCGGTATGGCTGCCTATGCTTGGCATGCAGCTCGTCTCGGCTTCCATGATCCAGACGTTGATGCGTGGTTCATTAAAGGTCTTGTTGAATTTGCTAAAGAACATTCCGCTGAAGAATGGCTTAACCTTTTGATGGAATTTGGTCAAGTTAACTTGAAATGCATGGCTATCCTCGACAAGGCTAACACTGAAACCTATGGTACTCCAGTGCCAACAACTGTTCCTTTGACAATTGAACCAGGTCCATTCATCGTAGTAACAGGCCATGACCTCCACGACTTAAACCAATTGTTGGAACAAACTGATGGCAAAGGCGTTAACATTTATACGCACGGCGAAATGCTTCCTTGCCATGCTTACCCTGAATTGAAGAAACATCCTCAATTGAAAGGTAACTTCGGTACAGCTTGGCAAAACCAACAAAAAGAATTCGTTGACGTACCAGGCGCTTTCTTATTCACTACAAACTGCATTATGCCACCAAAAGAAAACTACAAGGCTAATATCTTCACAACAGATATGGTAGGTTTCGATGGTTGTGCACATGTAGAAGAAAAAGCTGATGGCACAAAAGACTTCTCTGCTGTTATTGAACGGGCTATTGAATTGGGCGGTTACAAAGAAGCTCAAGAATTCACAGGTATTAACGGTGGTCATGAAGTAACAACTGGCTTTGGTCATGGTACTGTTTTGGGTATCGCTGACAAGGTTATTGACGCTGTAAAAGCTGGTGCTATTAAACACTTCTTCTTGGTTGGCGGTTGTGACGGTGCTAAAGTAGGCCGTAACTACTACACTGAATTCGTAAAACAAACACCAAAAGATACTGTTGTATTGACTTTGGCTTGTGGTAAATTCCGTTTCAACGACCTTAACATCGGCGAAATTGGGGGTATCCCTCGTATCCTCGATATGGGTCAATGTAATGATGCTTACTCCGCTATTCAAGTAGCTATTGCTTTGGCTGGTGCTTTCGAATGCGATGTAAATGAATTACCATTGACACT
>JAGZGB010000094.1 GCA_018367495.1 Veillonella sp.
TTGATACATGAAAACCACCGCTAAAAAAATGTCTGTATTCCAGCTAACCACAATGGTAGCAGCCAATATGCTAGGAGCTGGGATCATTATGTTACCAACTAATTTGGCTCAAGTTGGTACTATTTCAGTTTTATCTTGGCTCGTAACAGCTGTGGGTGCGCTTTTATTAGCGTATATTTTTGCTCAAGCGGGTATGTTCTCCCAGATTAAGGGCGGTATGGGCGGTTATGCAGAACACCGCTTCGGTAGAACTGGACATTTTATGGCGAGCTATGCTTACAGCATATCTCTCATTATTGCTAATGTAGCTATTGCAGTTTCAGCAGTAGGTTATGGCTCTGAATTATTTGGTGTCGATTTAAATGCTGTTCAGACGAGTCAAGTAACAATCGTATTGCTCTGGTTTGCGGCAATTCTGAATTTCAGAGGAAACCGCTTTACAGGGCGACTTAGTAATATAACAGTTTGGGGATCTATTCTTCCCGTTTTAGCAATTAGCACTATTGGGTGGTTTTGGTTTAATCCAGATACTTTTATTGCAGCTTGGAATCCAAATGATATTCCATTTTTTGATGCTGTTAAGCAATCAATTTCTCTGACCCTTTGGGGGTTCCTTGGTTTTGAATCGGCTGCAGCTAATGCAGATGCTGTAGAAAATCCAAGAAAAAATGTGCCTATAGCTACAGTAAGTGGCACATTGGCAGTAGCTGTAATTTATGTTTTGTCTACTAATGTTATGGCCGGTATCGTGCCTAACATCGACTTGTTAAATTCTAATGCACCATTTGGTTTAACCTTTATGCATATGTTTAATGGTGTAGTTGGTGATTTTGTTATGGCATCAATGGTGATTTCTTGCTGTGGTGCTTTACTTTGTTGGCAATTTACGTTGTCTCGCGTATTTAAAAGTGCTGCTGAAGCGGGGTATTTTCCAAAAGTATTTGCACGTGTTAATAGTAAAGATGCACCAGTTCGTGGCGTGTTGATCTTGTTAGTTATTGAGACTATATTGACTTTATTTACAGCTAATGAGGTATTACGTGAACAGTTTGAGAATCTTGTTAATCTAGCTGTTGTTACCAATGTGGTTCCGTATATCCTGGTTACTTTGTCTGTGCCAGTTATGATGGAACGTTCTAATGTCTCTAAATCTCATATTAATCATTTTAGAGTAATTGGTATACTTGGTGTTTTATATTGTGTATATGCAATTTATTCTTCTGGTGAGAGTGCTATAGTAGGTGGTGCTTTTGCACTGTTAATTGGTTTAGGTATTTGTACTGTTCGTAAAATTATTGCAGCTCGACGGGCACAAAGAAAATTACAACAAAGTATCGATTAATTGAATAACTCTCGTCTTATAAGAGGCTGTTACAGTGTAACAGCCTCTTTTTATATGATATATATACCCATAAGGGGTATATGTATTGTAAAGGAAATATTAATATAGTATATTTATAATCGTTAAAAATGAATAAATTGATGAGTGTCGGTATGTACCGAGCGTGAAAGAGGAAAATGGGTGTAAGTCCTATACTATGCAAATAGCTGTAATGAGGAGCAAGGTTTCATTATAGGGTCACTGGGAGACTGGGAAGGCCGAAATATTGCGATGAATCATGAGTCAGAAAGCCTGCTCTAAATGCACATGATAGTAATATATCGTGCTAAATTTAGGTTAGTCAGGTGGACTAACCTTTTTTGTTATCTTTATATGTATTTCTGCTATATGAAGAGAGCGTAGCATACTAGTTATTCATTTAGATTATTGTAGTTTTTTAGAGAGTATAGGAGGCGCCTATGGGCAAACGATTTGCTAAACAGCTAGGGCAATTCATTGTTACCTTGTTTGGCATTACATTTTTGACATTTTGTCTGACCTATCTAGCTCCAGGTGATCCAGTAACGATGCTACTGGAGACAGCGGATACGATTGTGTCTCAAGAGACAATCGATGAAACACGGGCACAGTTAGGGCTAGATAAACCATTTTTGGTACAATATGCCAATTGGGTTGTAAATGCGGCACAAGGAGACTTAGGGATGAGTTACTCTGCTAAGAAGCCAGTAGTTGACCGTATGTTAGAGGCGTTGCCAGGAACAGTAGCGCTTGCTGGAACTGCATTAGTGTTTACAATACTTTATGCATTGCCAACGGGGATTCTTAGTGCGTTGAATCGCAATAAATGGATAGATTATGTATTGCGTACGTTATCGTTTGTAGGCGTATCTATGCCAACATTTTGGTTAGGTCTTGTACTGATTTACATCTTTGGTCTAAAACTGGGTCTTGTACCAATTGCATCCTCTCGGGTAACAGCCACTGGCGTTATTTTGCCTGCTATTACATTAGCTGTTGTAGTAGGGTCTAAGTACATGCGCCAAGTACGTCTCGTTATTCTTGAAGAAATGCAAAAGGATTACGTTATTGGTGCTCGAGCACGTGGTGTCAGTGAAGTCAAAATTTTATTTGGTCATATTTTACCTAATGCAGTATTACCGCTTATCACTATTTTAGGTGTTTTGATTGGCTGGTTATTAGGTGGTGTGGCAGTCGTTGAAATGGTATTCTCCTGGCCAGGTCTTGGGAATATGGCAGTATATGCCATTACTATGCGTGATTATCCATTGATCGAAGGCTTTGTGTTGTGGGTTGCTTTAGCATATATGTGTATTAACGTATTGGTTGATGCATCATATATCTTATTAGATCCTAGATTGAAAAGGGAGAGAGCATAATGGCAGAATTTATTCAAAAACATAAATTGTTCTCTTTCTACAGTACATTAATGATTATCGTAGTCCTCATTGCCGTTTTTGCACCGTGGCTCGCACCAGGTGATGCTTTCACCTCCAATATGAGCCAAGCATTACAAGCGCCTAGTAGTCATCACTGGTTTGGTACAGATAAGTTAGGTCGCGATGTATTATCCCGTGTTATCTATGGTACGCAATTATCCTTGTTTATGGGGGTCAGTATTGTTGTCATCATGGTCAGCATTGGTACTATTATCGGTGCGGTGGCCGGTTATTTCGGCGGTAAGATTGAGATTATCCTTATGCGTCTTGCAGATATTATGTTATCCTTCCCAGGTGTTGTGTTAGCTATTGCCATTGCCGGTATTTTGGGCGGTAGCATTTTGAATACGATTATAGCTTTATCTGTAGTTGGTTGGGCAAAATATGCTCGTCTTGTACGTTCTATGACCTTGAAAGTTCGGGGCGAAGAGTATGTAACAGCTGCCGTTATGATGGGGGCATCTACGACGACTATCTTAAGACGTCACATCATTCCCAATATCCTTCCTCTTGTAGTTACAACTGGGGCACTTGATATTGGGGCCATCATGATTGAAGTAGCCGGTCTTTCCTTCCTTGGCTTTGGTGCTCAACCACCAACACCAGAATGGGGCCTTATGCTTAATGAAGGACGCCAGTATTTGCAAACGAGCCCTTGGCTTATGGCATTCCCTGGTATGTCTATCCTTATTGTAGTTGCTATCTTTAACCTTTGGTCTGATTCTCTACGGGATGTAGTAGATCCTAAAAATCAAGGTTAGTTTAGTGTGATGCTTATTTATAGATGTTTTTGTGAAAGTTGTCGGATAAATAAGCAATACTATGGTTTTTCCATTATGACTATTGTAAATTTAGTAGTCATGATGTGTATATTTTATGGTTATATGTAATTGTACGAGGAGATTTTACATGAAAAAATCTTGGAAAAAAGCTCTCTTAGCAGGTCTCAGCATTGTTATGATGGGTTCCTTCATTGCTGGTTGTGGCTCTGATAATAATGGCGCTGCTAACAAGGATGTGTTAAAAGTTGGTGTAACTAATTTCGCATCCACATTAGAACCTACTGAAAACTTCTTCGCTTGGGTTGTCATGCGTTATGGTGTAGGTGAAACATTGGCTAAGTTTGATGAGCAAATGAAACCTCAACCTTGGATTGCGTCTAAATGGGAAGTATCTCCAGACCATAAAACGTGGACTTTCACAATCAATGATAAGGTGAAATTCTCTAATGGTAAAAAAGTTGATGCTGCAGCAGTTAAAGCATCTATCGAACGTGTTTTTGCAAAATCCAATCGTGCAAAAACGTTCTTTAAATATGATTCTATTGAAGCTAATGGTCAACAATTAACGATTAAAACGGATAAAGCATATCCAAATTTACCTGCTATTTTGGCGGATCCATTGTTCTTGATTGTTGATGTACAAGCTGAAAAAGATGGCCGTAACTTCGCTAAAGAAGGTCCTATCGGTACAGGCCCATACGTAGTTAAATCTTTCACAAAAGAACGTGCTGAAATGGCTGCCAACGAAAACTACTGGGATGGTGCAGTACCATTCAAAACTGTAGAAATTCCTTCTATCGATGACCCTAACACTCGTGCTATGAGCTTACAGTCTGGTGATGTTGATATGGCTGTTAATATTGGTTCTGGTGAAATTGGATTGTTCCAAGGTAATGATAAGTTTAAAGTAGATGAAATTGCATCTCTTCGTGTAGTATTGGCGCGTATCAACCAAAAAGGTATTCTTGGGGATGATAAAGTACGTGCTGCTGTCATCTCTGCCACAGACCGTAAAAACTATGCAGATGTATTATTAAAGGGTACATTCATTCCTGGTTCCGCTCCAATTCCACCATCTATGGACTACGGCTTCAACGACTTGAAAGATCCTAATGCGTATAATCCTGAACGTTCTAAACAATTGTTAGCTGAAGATGGTTGGAAAGATACTGATGGGGACGGTATCCTTGATAAAGATGGCAAACCATTAACATTCAACTTTGTAGTATACAACTCTCGTGCAGAGTTACCACTTTATGCAGAAGCCGTTCAAGCAGACCTCAAGAAAATTGGTATCGATATGAAAATTAAAACTGTTGACTATAACTTGATCGATAAAATGGGGCAAGATGGCGACTATGACATGCTTATTTCCAATATCGTAACAGCTAATACAGGCGATCCAATCTGGTTCTTGGCTAACTACTGGCACACTAATAACAATGGTTCCAACCCTCAAAACGGTTCTGGTTACTCCAACCCACAAGTTGACCAATTGTTAGACGCAGCTGAAACTGAATTCGATCCTGCAAAACGTCGTGACTATGCAATCCAAATTCAACAATTATTGATGAATGATGGTGCTGCATTATTCTTAGGCTACCCTAAAACTAATATCGTTACTGGTTCTTACTTGAAAGGTGCTGTCATGTACCCAAGTGATTACTACTGGATTACTAACAAAATTACAAAATAATGAGGAGCTATAATGGCAGAAA
>JAGZGB010000095.1 GCA_018367495.1 Veillonella sp.
CCTTGATTAAATAATTCAATTGCTTTTCTTTTAAATTCATAACTATATCTCATGAAAATACCCCCTTTACTGGTTGTCCAGTAAAGGGGGTACATATCAAAGCGAGCCTCTTTATTATTTTTGTTTGCAAACTTGGTTACCAACTGTGCAGCTTGTTTTGCAAGCAGATTGGCAAGATGTTTGACATTCCCCACAACCGCCAGTTTTAGCAGTTTTTTGCAAGGATTCAGTGTTGATAGTACGAATACGTTTAGCCATGGTTATCCTCCTCAATACTTATCTAATGATATTTATTTTATCATATTTATGAAAAGCCTGTAAAATACTATTTAGTTATGTTTTCTTCTACAGATTGTATTTTATTAACTTCTGTAGTTTTATTTGCATCCGCTCCTACTGTTGTTGTAGTGCTTGTAACAACATCAGTTTTTTCTTTCTTAGGAGTATCCTTACGCAATACCTTACGTAATGCCAATGCAACTGGAGTAACGATAACAGCTGCAAAAACAGCTTCTGGAATACCATGCGTAACAGATAAGAATACGATAGAGCCTAATACTTGATCCGGGCTTAGGTTCATTTTAATAGCAAACATATCTGCGTAAAGCAAGAAGATAAGTCCCATAACCATAATTGTATGGAATACAGTACCCATAAATGCAGATACAAGAATGCGTGGACCTTGAGGTGCTTTCCACAATAATAAGTATACTAAATATGCTAATACAGGAAAAAGTATACGTGGTAACACAGAAATGATTGGATTAATAAATAGTGGGGATAAAATATTTGGAGCTGTAATATTTTGCCACAAGCTATAGCAACCAAAGATAAACCCTACAAAAGCACCAACTTTAGGACCCTCTACTATTGCACCAATAAGTGTCGGTACATGCAAGGTAGTTACATTAAGCGGACCTAACGGAATAATGCCATATCCAGAAACACCCAATGCTATAGTGATACCTGCTAATAGACCAATAATAGTTAATTCTCGAATCGTAATGGCACTTTTCTTCTGCTTTTTGGCATCTTTACGTTTAACTTGCTTCAGTTTTTCATTGTCTTGGATTGATACAGTTGAGTTATCATCCACTAGACGTTCATTGTTGTTCATAGATCCTCCTTCGCTCTCATTCCTTACGGATATAAGTCGAAACTAGAAATTAAATACGTTCACGGCGCCGTGAAATAATACCACGCTCTACCAATGCACCTATAATCACTGCTACGCCTGTCATACCAGCTTCTAACAAAGTTGGGGTAACAAACACTAGTGGATTACCTTGATACGTTGGAAAAACGGTGGGAACTAAAGATAAAATAAACTCTGGAATATAACCACCATATAAAATATGGGCATTCATAGCGAGCCATAAACCAGCAGTTAAAACAATACGAAATAATCGTATACCTTTATAGGCTATTTCTCTTGGGTATAAATAGAATACAAATACCAATAAGGATATAAGTAATGACACTAATTCTGCAAAGAGTATATTTACATTCATAGATGACGCATACATGAAATAAACCATTGGATCTTGTAGATCAATATAGAGAAGTGAACCAATATATAAGAATGGAATTGGAATAGTATATCCAATTATATCGAGTGCTTCATCTACCATTCCCCATCGATGATTTCGATTGAAAAACTTAGTAGCTAGCAACCCACAAAGTTCAATAAGTACTTGAACTATAAAATACACCACGAAGAGAAGCAACGCTGTTACAATTCCATTATCTGTAGTAAAGCTAAAGGGCGTATGAAGAAAAGAAAATACAGTCCACCAAGCCCAGCTATATGTATGATATCCCATACTCAATGGTAGATCGTCATTAAATTTAGCATTCTTAAGTCTTCGTACCATAAGAGGTATTACGAGGGACAACACGGGGAATACTAAGATTGGTAAAGCTATCGCTCCACTCAAAGAAAGAACTGTCGTTACAGCACTTACAAATAATGCACAGACAACGGTAAATAACCAGAAATTCTTATTCATTACGGCCTCCTACTAAACGAGTAAGACCATATGCCAAAACCAAGCTAATAGTAACGCCAATATACATAGCTACTAAAAAAGCTACATCTCGACCAACTGTTGGCCAGCTCCATAACATGGATAAATCTATACCGAGAAAAATACCTTTATAGCTAATGCCGTGGATTATAATCCAACTTATAACATAGGCAATACGGCTAATCGATTTACCATCGTCAAAAGTACTACTTTTAAACGATAAATATGCCCAAGGCATTATTAACGATAAGAGCAAATACCATACAAGTGCTACTGTCGCACTCGATCCATTATGAATCATATACGCAATAATAGGAATTACTACGATAAATATATTCAAGTAGATGGATTTTTTACAAATATCTATTAATGTGTTCATAAAGATCTCCTATGATATGTAATCTCTTTGTATTTTACAATAATCATAGATAAATGTCATCAAAAAAGAAAAACCTCCATATAGGTAAATAAATACCTTATATGGAGGTTTTTAATTAAGCTACTACAGAGTCAGCTGTTACATCAATTGTAGGAACAGTCTCCTTTTGTTCGTCTTTCTTCAACAATGGAGTCATGCTTTCTAAGCCGATTCCCAATGTGAATAGATTATGCAACCATGCTGTTTGGCTCGGCGGCATAATACCGAGTACGCCACCACCTACAAGAGCACCGTTGAAACCAACGATACCATTGTAATTTGCTTTGATGCGTTTCATCAATGCCATAGAAATGCGGCGTAAATCTACAAGAGCTTGTAGATGGTCGGAAGAAATAGTAACATTTGCAATTTTTTGAGCAATCGGAGCGCCTTCATTCATAGCGATACCAACATGTGCTTCGGAAATTGCTGGGGAGTCATTAATACCATCCCCTACCATCATTACTGTATAGCCTTCTGCTTTTGCTTGTTTTACATAAGCTGCTTTATCTTCTGGCAATACTTCAGCATGTAATTCATCAATACCAAGTTCGTCAGCTACACGTTGTGCATTACGTTTAGAGTCACCAGTCATCATGACAACCTTTTTAATACCCAAAGTGTGTAAATCAGCTATAACTTGTTTTGCTTCCTCTCGAACAGGGTCTTTAATACAAATAACCGCTGCTAATGTACCTCCAATAGCGAGGTAAATATGTGAGGATGTATTTGGTAAATTGTTGAATTTTTCTTGTTCATCTGCAGGAATTTTTGTCTTTTCATCATCAAAGATGTAGTGAGCACTACCAATGCGTACACGGTAGCGACCAACTTTAGATGCAATACCATGAGCTACAACGTATTCTACATCGGAGTGCATTTCCTTGTGAGGCAATGCATGATCCTTAGCAGCGCGTACAATTGCTTTTGCCATGGAGTGAGGGAAATGTTCCTCAATACATGCAGCTAATTTTAACATTTCATCTGCATCATGACCGTTGAACGGGATGATTTGTTCAAACTCAGGTTCTGCTTTTGTAAGAGTACCAGTTTTATCGAACACAATCATATCTGCTTGAGCAATTTGTTCTAAGAACTTACCACCTTTAACAGTGATACCGCGTTTAGATGCTTCTTGCATAGCGGAAAGTACTGCCAATGGAATGGATAATTTTAGAGCACAAGAGAAGTCAACCATAACGAAAGACAATGCTTTCATCACATTTCGAGTCAACAAATATGTTAAACCAGCACCAATAAAGCTAATTGGAACTAATTTATCTGCCATGCGGTATGCTTGTTGTTCCATACCAGATTTCATTTGTTCAGACTCTTCAATAAGGTTAACAATTTTTTCATAACGAGATGTTTTAGATGTACTGCGAACTTCTACAATAGCTTTACCATCTTCTACAACAGTACCAGCATATACAGAAGTATCTTTATCGCGGCGAACCGCTTCAGGTTCACCAGTCATGGAGCTTTCATTAACAAGAACAACTCCATCGATAACGATGCCATCCAATGGAATCACTTCACCTTGACGAATAATGATTTTATCGCCTGCTACAACTTCGTTAACTGGCTTGCTCACTTCGATATCGTCAACTAATACCCATACTTTATCTACATTCAAAGACATGCTTTGAGCAAGATTCAATACGGATTTACGGTGAGTCCATTCTTCTAAGATATCGCCAATCCCTAATAGATACATAACAGCACCAGCTGTAGGGTAGTCTTTTTGAAGTAATGCAGCACCAATAGCTACACCATCAAGTACTTCAACAGTTAACTTACGTTGCCACAATGTTTTAATCGCTTTACCGATAAATTTAATACCGTCAAACCAAGCCCATGCAGCCGCAATCGGTGCAGGAAGCACTGCTTTTTTACCTAAGTAAAGTGCAGTACGATTGATCATCATTTCACGGTATTTTTTATTTACCAAGCGAGGAGAATATTCATTTAAAGCAGGAGCTTCAGACAAATCTAAATCGCGTAGAGCTAACACTGCATCACGCACAGCATCAGAATCACCATTATGTTTAATGGCGATTTGGCTGCTACGAGTGTAGAAGGTTACATCTACAATTGCATCATTAAGTAGCAATGTATCCTCTACATAAGCTGCTTCAGCCTCTGTAAAGCGATGACCAGTTACCTTAACATGCAAGCGATTTCTGAGTTTTCGTACAACAGAAAATTGTAACATAATTAAATCCTTCTATTATTTGTTTTCTTCAAAGATTTCTTCGTTGCGTGCTTCGTTGATTTCTTGAGCTTCTGCCAATACATCAGATGCGGATGCTTGTACTTTTTCAGCTGTTTCTAATACAGTTTCTTTAGCGCGAAGACCAGCTGCTACGATACCAGCATATACTTTTTTTGCGTCTTTGGAAGTTAACACTTTAAGACCTACAGTACCCAATGCAAGACCTGCTGCGAATAAGTTAGCGTTTTTAAGATTGTTTTGGTTGAAATTGAACATGATAATATCCCTTTCTACTAAATATAATAAAAAATGTTATTACAATATATGAAAAGAGGAGCTCATTATAGAGACTCCTCTTTCATTACTAGTAACTCGTATCAGCTTAATGATCAGTACGTTTAATACCTAGCGCCTTGTTCGAACCATCACAGCTGCAGTTACCACCACAACCAGAAGATTTTTTGGAATTAGATGCAGAGCCACCGCCGCCACAACCGCAGCCACCCTTACCAGACACTTGTTTATAAATTTTTGTACCAAGATAAGCCAATGCTAATATCACTATGAGTCCTATAATTAGGTTATCCATTATA
>JAGZGB010000096.1 GCA_018367495.1 Veillonella sp.
GCCAGACATGATACCGATTTGTTCGTTTTCAGGACCTACGACACGAAGTTCACGAGCACGAATCTCTTCATTAATGCGTGGTGTATCCTTGCTAATAGCGTTCACCTCCAAGAGAATAAAAAAAACGGACGGCAAACACCATCCGAATAGAGTTCTCTATATTAACCTCATACTTCTCGGTATTAGGTGAGTGGCGGATGGCCTCTGCTTCATAAATTACTTAATTATAATAACAAATCGTATGGTGAAAGTCAACAAAAAATATTGATTTTTTAACCATGAATTGGTTATTACAACTCTTATAGTATAACAGACATTATAAGTTCTGTATATAGGTATACTTACTGACAACGCTCTCTCTTTATGTATACAATATTCTTATAAATTATACAACTAATTCTATAGAAAATACGATACAATAATATTTATAGAATGGTCTAGCTTATATAGTGTGCCTTATAGAATAGCGTATATTATAGGATAGTGTACTTTATAGAATAGTATACTTTATAGGATAGTCTAGTTTATATAGTTTACCTTATTTATTATTATACAGTAATAGGTATTACACAAATTGAAAGGAGTTTTATTATGAGTGTAACAACTACTGCCCCTCCTCAAAAGGCGCGTACAACTACTCAAAATATTGGACTTATTTTATCCTTTATTGTTTTAGGCGGTATTTTATTATTGCCTACACCGGACACATTATCTACCGGCGGTCATCGTATGATTGGCGTCCTCGCTTTTGCCATCATCTTGTGGATGACATCAGCTGTTTCCTATCCAGTAAGTGCCACTATGATTACGGCACTTACAGCTCTACTATTAGGGTTCTCACCAAATCCCGAAGCACCTGCTAAGGCAATGGGTACGGCTAATGCCTTGAAGCTTATCATTTCTGGTTATTCTTCACCGGCTATGATTCTTGTAGGCGCTGCTATGTTTATCTCTGTAGCTATGCGCAAAACAGGTCTCGATCGCCGTATTGCCATGTTAGTATTGTCTAGTGTTGGTACTAAGGTAAGCCGTATTTATTTAGGCGTTATTATTACAGGCCTTATTCTTGCTTTCTTCGTACCAAGTGCAACAGCTCGTATTGCTTGCTTAGCACCGATTATTATCGGTATTGTTGAGAACTTAGGTATTGAACGTAAAAGCCGCGTAGCCGCTCTCCTCATGGTAGGTGCCGTACAAGCCGATACATTCTGGAATATTATGATTCAAACGGCTGCCGCTCAAAATCTTGTGGCTGTAGGCTTTATACAAACTCAGATGAATACATCTATTAGCTGGATAGATTGGCTTACTGCAGCGGCTCCATTCTCCATCATTATGGTTATCATCGCCTACTTCTTAACACAAGCATTAATTAAGCCAGAATTTAAAGAACTTGTAGGTGGCGATATACAACTCGCTAAAATGCGCCAAGAAATCGGTCCTATGAGTACTGATGAAAAGAAACTATTATGTATCTCTATCGGTCTACTCGCACTATGGGCTACAGGTGGGAAGCTCCATACGATCGACACAACAACCACTACAATTGTGGCCATTGCATTATTCTTCTTCCCTAAAATTGGCATTATGGATTGGAAATTTGCACAGCCAAACATCGACTGGGGTTCCATCGTTATGTTTGGTGCTGGTATCGGTCTTGGATCTGTATTACTGAAAACAAAGGCAGCTACTTGGCTTGCTCAAGTATTCGTAAACGCCTTCTCCCTTGAAAGTGCCAGCGTATTTATATTAATTGCCGTAATGGCTGCCTTCCTCATTGTTATCCACCTAGGCTTTGCATCTGCTACAGCCCTCTCCTCTGCTATGATTCCTATTGTAATTTCTATTGTAGTAGGACATAACGCAGAAGGTCTTAACCCAATTGGTGTAACCATGCTTATGCAATATGCGATCTGCTTCGGTCTAGTATTACCAGTAAACTCTCCACAAGGTATGGTAGCTTACGGTACCGACACATTCGACGTAAAAACATTTATGACTACAGGTATTCCATTGACTATTATTGGCTATGTGATGATGCTTGTATTTGCATTAACATATTGGCACTGGATTGGAATCGCATAATACTGTACTTTCATAAAAGTCATATATAAACCAAAAGGCTCTGTCATTATAGACAGAGCCTTTTAGATATTCACTATATTATTCTAATTCTTTACCTTTTAGTTCAGGGATTAAGAATACAGTTGCAAGAATATCTAGTACATAGATAATAGCTAGGAATGCAATCGCTACTTGGTAGGAGTACATAGAGATGATCATACCTACTACCATTGGGCTAAAGCCACCTACAGCACGACCGATGTTAAATAGTACATTTTGTGCAGTAGCACGAGCAGTTGTTGGGTATGCTTCTGCCATCAAAGCACCATAGCCACCCATCATACCATTTACAGAGGCGCCTAAGATAGCACCAGCAAATAACATAGCTGTTGGATCAGATAGTTGAGAGTATATCAGGATAGATGCTACAGCACATACTTGGAATAGAATGAATGTAGGTTTACGACCTATTTTATCAGCCAAACGTCCAAACAACCAAATACCAACCATCATGCCACATACAGTAACCGCAGTCCATAAACCAGATTTGGTAAGGGAAAAACCTAATTGTTTACTCAAGAAATTAGGTAACCAAATCATAATACCGTAATAACCAAAATTTTGAACAGATGTGAGTATCGCAACACCAATAGATGTCTTTGTAGTCCTTACATCTTTTACTAATAACTTGAAAGAGTTTGTATGTGAATGCTCTTTATCTTCTTTACTTTGTACAAAGATTTCTGGTTCGTGTAGCTTAGCACGGAATACCCATGCCACAAAAGCTGGAATAATACCAACCATAAACATACCACGCCATCCAATGATAGGAATGAGTAATGGTGTTAACAAAGCAGCAGCCAACACGCCTAATTGCCAACCAAGAGCAACATAACTAGTCGCTTTTGCACGATGTTGTGCAGGCCAAGCCTCAGCGGCTAAAGCCATGCCAATACCAAATTCACCACCTAAACCAATGCCAGCGATTGTACGGTAAATAAGAAGATCCCAATAGCCTTGAGCAAAAGCACAGAGGCCAGTAAATACAGCAAATAGTACAATGGTCCAAGTTAATACTCGAACTCGACCAAACTTATCGGACAAAGTACCAAACACTAAGCCGCCAAGTACGGCACCCACCAAGGTCCACGTCACCAAAGAACCTGCTTGACCAGTGGTCAAGCCTAAATCTCCAGAAATTAAGGTCAGCATAAAACCTAAAATCAAGAGATCAAAACCATCCATGGCATAACCGATAGAGGACCCAATAACGGCTTTCCAACCGTAGGAATTTATTTCTTTCATAATCTTACCTTTCGTTACTCACAGGTAACAGTTAAAGAGATAGCCCCCACTATACAAAGGTTCAACGCCTAGACTTAAGTCTAATGAAAGGCTTTAGTATATGGGGGCTAAGTATTTAGTTACGATCTTTGATTTCAACCTTAATAGAATTGAAGAATTCTTCGAATGGTACGGAACCTAATTCGTCACCACCGTGTTTACGAACGTTAACTGTGCCTTCTTCAACTTCTTTATCACCAACAACAAGCATGTAAGGTACTTTTGCCATTTGTGCTTGGCGAATTTTATAGCCGATTTTTTCGCTACGATCATCCACTTCTACACGTACATAGTCGCGGTGCATTTGTTTTGCCAATTCTTTAGCATATTCAACATGTTTTTCAGAGATAGGCAGGATTTTAACTTGTACAGGAGCCATCCAAGTTGGGAACGCGCCTGCATAGTGTTCAGTTAAGATACCGATGAAACGTTCCATGGAGCCGAAGCATGCACGGTGAATCATGATAGGACGATGTTTTTGACCATCTTCACCAATGTATTCAATTTGGAAACGTTCAGGCAAGTTCATATCCAATTGGATAGTACCACATTGCCATGTACGACCTAAGGAATCTTCGATATGGTAGTCAAGTTTAGGGCCGTAGAATGCGCCGTCGCCAGGGTTGATTACATAAGGAATACCTTTAGCTTCGATAGCATTACGCAATGCTTCTGTAGCAGCTTCCCAAATAGCATCGTCACCCATTGCATTGTCTGGTTTAGTAGATAATTCAACATGGTATTTCAAACCAAATTGGCTATAAATGCGGTCGAATAATTCGATAACTTTCATCAATTCAGATTGCATTTGATCTGGCAACATGAATACGTGAGCATCGTCTTGTGTGAATGCACGTACACGGAATAAGCCGTGTAATGCACCGGACAATTCATGGCGGTGAACTAAACCAAGTTCAGCATAACGTAATGGGAAGTCGCGATAGGAATGCATTTCGTTTTGGTAAACCAAGATACCACCTGGGCAGTTCATAGGTTTAATTGCATATTCTTCATCATCGATAATTGTAGTGTACATATTTTCACGGTAATGGAACCAGTGTCCAGATGTTTCCCACAATTGTTTATTTAAGATAATTGGTGTACGAATTTCTTCGTAATCAAATTCATGGTGAACTTCACGCCAGAAGTTTTCCAATTCGTTCCGAAGAGCCATACCTTTTGGTAAGAAGAATGGGAAGCCAGGACCTTCTTCTTTGATAACGAACAAACCTAGTTCTTTACCAAGTTTACGATGGTCGCGTTTAGCTGCTTCTTCAAGCAAGTGAAGGTATGCATCAAGTTCTTCTTTCTTTTCAAATGCTGTCCCGTAAATACGTTGCAACATTTTATTCTTTTCATCGCCGCGCCAGTATGCACCTGCAATGCTTTGTAATTTGAAAGCTTTTACCTTACCAGTGGATGCCACGTGAGGACCTGCACAAAGATCGATGAAATCGCCTTGCGCATAGCAAGAGATAACAGCATCTTCAGGAAGGTCTTCGATCAATTCTACCTTGTAATCTTCGTTTTTAGATTTGAAGAACTCGATAGCTTCTTGACGAGACATTACAGATTTAGTAATAGGCAAGTTTTCTTTTACAATACGGCTCATTTCCTTTTCGATTTTAGTCAAATCTTCAGGAGTC
>JAGZGB010000097.1 GCA_018367495.1 Veillonella sp.
AGCAAAAACAAAATGGATGCCCCCTGTGAAATACAGGGAAGCATCCATGTGTTTAGGCTAGTAAATAATATGTGTCCAGGAAAATGGGTACATATCATTCAACTAGCCTTTTTCTTTATAACTCTTTTGTTACATGCAAGCGCAACAAGGCACGTTGCAATGCTGCTTCTGCTCGTTCCACATCAATATCAGGAGTAGGATTAGCCAAACGTTTTTCAGCTCGTTCTTTAGCTCGACGAGCACGTTCCACATCAATAGATGCTGGATCCTGACAGTCTGGAGTTACAATACTCACCTTATTATGTTCAATTTCACAGAAGCCACCAAATACAGCAAGTTCACGAGATGTTCCATCTGGTTGGTCTATGCGTAACGGTGCTAAATCTAATGCAATAATCATAGGTGCATGATTTGGTAAAACACCAAAGGCGCCATCGATAGCTTTACCTACAAAGAATGTAGATTGGCCTTCAAACACAATTGCATCAGGTGTAATTATCTGTAGGGACATAGGTTCCGCCATGGATTATTCCCCCTTCTCTTGCATTTCCTTTGCTTTTTGAACGGCTTCATCAATGGTACCAACCATATAGAATGCACCTTCAGGTAAATCATCATGCTTACCATCAAGAATTTCTCTAAAGCCTCTCAATGTTTCGGACAATGGTACATATTTACCAGGAGAACCTGTAAATACTTCAGCTACGAAGAATGGCTGGCTCAAGAAACGTTGAATCTTACGAGCACGAGATACAGTCAATTTATCTTCATCAGACAATTCTTCCATACCAAGGATTGCGATAATATCTTGAAGGTCTCGATATTTTTGCAATACTTCTTGTACACCACGAGCTACTGCATAGTGTTCTTCACCAAGTACATGTGGATCCAAGATACGGCTTGTAGAATCAAGAGGATCTACGGCTGGATAAATACCAAGTTCTGCAATGGAACGAGACAATACTGTTGTTGCATCCAAGTGAGCGAATGTCGCTGCTGGAGCAGGGTCAGTCAAGTCATCAGCTGGTACATATACAGCTTGTACAGATGTAATAGAACCTTCTTTAGTAGATGTGATACGTTCTTGTAATGCTCCTACGTCATTAGCCAATGTAGGTTGGTAACCTACGGCAGATGGCATACGACCCAAGAGGGCAGATACTTCAGAACCCGCTTGAATAAAACGGAAGATATTATCAATAAACAAAAGAACGTCTTGTTTTTTCACATCACGGAAATATTCAGCCATTGTAAGTCCTGTAAGGCCTACGCGCATACGAGCCCCTGGTGGCTCATTCATTTGGCCATATACGAGGGCTGTTTTGTTGATAACGCCGGACTCTTTCATTTCGTTCCACAAATCGTTACCTTCACGAGTACGTTCACCTACGCCAGAGAATACGGAATAACCACCATGTTCTGTAGCAACATTGTGAATCAATTCCATAATTAATACAGTTTTACCTACACCAGCACCACCGAAGAGGCCGATTTTACCACCTTTTACGTATGGAGCGATAAGGTCAACGACTTTAATACCTGTTTCCAAAATTTTTGTATCTGGAGAAAGATCATCAAATTTAGGTGCCGGACGGTGGATAGGCCATTTTTCATCAGCTACAACAGGAGCTGGATCATGATCTACGGTTTCACCAAGTACGTTGAAAATACGACCCAATACACCTTCCCCTACAGGAACGGAAATTGGAGCGCCAGTATCTTCCGCTTCCATATTACGTGTCATACCGTCAGTAGAGCTCATCGCAACACAACGCACAGTATCGTCGCCTAAATGTTGCATAACTTCTACTACAATTTTTTGTCTATCATGTGCCTTATGATCATGGTAGATGTTGATGGCGTTATAGATGCTTGGCAAATGACCAGCATCAAAGCGCACGTCTACAACTGGGCCGATGACCTGCACAACTTTACCAATATTATTACTCATCGACAGATGTCTCCTTATTTATTGCAAGGCATTAGCGCCACCAACGATTTCAGAAATTTCGTTCGTAATGCTAGATTGACGCAACTTATTATATTCAAGTCCTAACGAATCAATAAGTTCACCTGCATTATCTGTAGCAGATGTCATAGCCGTCATACGAGCACCCAACTCACTTGCTGCAGATTGCAATAATCCATTATAAACAGTAATTTCTAAATATTTTGGTAGCAACGCCTCCAAGACAGATACAGCGGAAGGCATAAAGTCATATTCTTCCCCTTTTACCTCATCCTGCGGTTGCTCTATTGGCAACAAGCGTTCAGCCTGTGCAATTTGCGTCATAGAATTTACAAAACGTGTATAAATCATGATGACTTCGTCAACTTCATGATGTTCGTATAGTGAAAGCGCTTCATGCATGATAGCACGTGCATGTTCATAGGAAGGTTTATCAGAAAAGCCTGCATAAGACTTATCGATATGAATTCCTCGAGATTTCATGCTATCTCTAGGTTTTCTGCCAGCTGTGATTACACGATATGTATCGGAATCTTTGCCATGTAATTGTTCCATAGCATATTTCAATACATTGGCAGAAAATGCCCCTGCGAGACCCTTATCAGCACCTATTACAATATAGCACGTACGTTTTATAGGGCGTACATCTAGTAAAGGACTGCTAAAGCCTTCTAAATCACTATTAGACATATGACGCAAGATTTGCCCAATCTTCTCTGCGTAAGGACGCGTAGCTTCAGCTTTTGTTTGTGCCCTACGAAGACGAGCAGAAGCAACCATCTTCATCGCTTTTGTAATTTGTTGCGTATTGGTAACACTTTTTATGCGTTTTCGCAAATCTTGTGCACTAGCCATACATTACGCCTCCTTATGAGACACTAATGTATGCGTAGAACCAAATGCTTCTACACATTCTGGAATTGCTTGTTTCAATAGATTTTCAGTTTCTTCGTCAATTTTCTTAGACGTTTCAATATTACGAATAATATCAGGATAGTTAGCTTTTACAAAACGTAAAAGTTCAGCCTCAAATGCTAATACATCAGCCACTTGAATATCTGCTAAATACCCTTTTGTACCAGCGTAAAGGTTGATAACCATTTCCGCTACGCTCATAGGCTCATATTGCCCTTGCTTCAACATTTCAGTCAAACGTTCACCACGATCAAGTTGTGCCCGTGTAGCCGCATCAAGGTCAGAACCAAACTGAGCGAAGGCGGCCAACTCACGATATTGAGCAAGGTCCAAACGCAACTGGCCTGCTACTTGTTTCATCGCTTTAGTTTGGGCACTACCACCTACACGAGATACGGACAAACCTACGTCAACAGCTGGACGAATACCAGAGTAGAACATATCTGTACCCAAGAAAATTTGACCATCAGTGATGGAAATTACATTTGTTGGGATGTATGCAGATACGTCACCCGCTTGTGTTTCAATAATTGGCAATGCTGTAATGGAACCGCCACCAAGTTCAGGCGAAAGTTTCGCCGCACGTTCTAATAGACGGCTGTGTAAGTAGAATACATCGCCTGGATACGCTTCACGCCCTGGTGGACGACGTAACAATAGGGACATAGCACGGTATGCAGCCGCTTGTTTTGTTAAATCATCATATACGCATAATACGTGTTTACCTTGGTACATGAAGTATTCACCCATGGCAACACCAGCGTAAGGAGCGATATATTGAAGAGGAGCACCAGTAGATGCACTAGCAGATACTACGATTGTATACTCCATAGCGCCTGCTTCTTCAAGTTTTTGCACTACGCGAGCAACCGTAGATTCTTTTTGACCAATGGCAACATAAATACAAATAACATCTTTGCCTTTTTGATTCAAAATTGTATCTAATGCAATCGCAGTTTTACCAGTACCACGGTCACCGATGATAAGCTCACGTTGACCACGACCGATTGGTACCATCGCATCAATCGCTTTAAGACCTGTTTGTAAAGGTTCATTTACAGATTGACGGTCCGCTATACCAGGAGCTGGATGTTCAATAGGCCGACGTTCAGTAGCTTGAATAGCACCCTTGCCATCAAGAGGTTGACCAAGAGGATTTACTACACGACCAATCAAGGCATCCCCTGCCGGAACGTCCATAATTTTGCCAGTACGGCGTACTTGGTCACCTTCTTTAATCAAGAAGTCATCACCTAATAGTACGGCACCAACATTATCTAATTCTAAGTTCAAAACCAAGCCATATACGCCGTGAGGTAATTCTAACAACTCACCGGCCATGGCTCTTTCAAGACCATAAATATGGGCGATGCCATCCCCTACGTCGAGAACAGTACCCACGTCATCGACATTAAGGTCAACATCATAGTCCTGAATCTGCTGTTTAATTATAGCAGTGATTTCTTCAGGCTTCATTTTCATATATACCCATTCACCCCTATCTAATAGAGTTCGTTCTTAATAAAGATTTTTCTAATTCTTGCAATCGACGAGATACAGAGCCATCAATGCGTTTATCCCCTACTTGAATGATAATACCACCCATAATCAAAGGATCCTGACGCACAGATAAAATGACATCTTTACCTGTAACTTCTCGTAATTTAGCTTGTACAGACGCTTCTACATCAGCTGTGATTGGTTCTGCTACAGTGACAGTAGCTTCTAGAATACCACGAGCCGCACGTGATTTTTGAATGAACGCAGTAATAGCTGATGCTATATAGCGATAACGACCACGTTTAATCATCACATAAATAAAATGCAATGCAACCTTGTCTAGGCTCGATTCAAATATTTTACCAATCAGCTTAATCTTTGCATCTTCTGTAACAATTGGATTCTCAAGGAATGATCGTAATTCAGGCTGCTCATCCAACACAGATGCTACATAGCCTAGTTGCTCCTCCATGAGTTCCAACTTATTTTGTTCTTGAGCTAATTCAAACATAGCCGAACTGTATTTATCTGCTACAATTTCTATGCTCATCGTATCACAACCCTATCGTTTTACTATCAAGTTGACGAATAGCGTCTTCGATCAATTTTGTATTAGTTTC
>JAGZGB010000098.1 GCA_018367495.1 Veillonella sp.
TCACACTACATTGCGTCTTGGCTATGTAACTGCTTTATTAGATCTTATTATTTCCCCAGTAACACCTTCCAACACAGCACGTTGTGGTGGTATCGTGTTTCCAATCATGAACTCTGTAGCAAAAGCTTTAGGTTCTGAGCCTGGTGAAAGCGCTAAAAAAGCTGGTTCTTACCTCATGGTTAACACTTACATGGTGACTAAGGTAACAAGCTTGATGTTCGCTACAGCAATGGCACCAAACTTGTTGGCTGCTGACTACATGAACAAAATCCTCGGTGTAGATCTCAACTGGGGCCTTTGGGCATTAGCTCTTGTAATACCAGGTCTTGTAATGCTTTTCATTACACCTGCTTTGGTATACTACTTAGACAAACCATCTATTCAACATATCGATTCTCACGGTATTGCTGATGAAGGTTTGAAAGAACTTGGACCTATCACTGGTCGTGAGAAAGCGCTTATCGCTATCTTTATTCTTGCTTTAGTTGGTTGGGCATTGCCTTCTATTTTAACTCAAGGCTTTGGTATTAAATTCTCTCTTGATGCAACAGCTGTAGCTATTATAGCTATGGTAGCCGCTCTTGTGTTCGGCGTTATTAAATGGGAAGATATGCTTGAATCCAAAGGTGCTTGGAATACTTTGATCTGGTTCGGTGGTATTATCGGTATGTCCAGTGCATTATCCAAGGTTAAATTCTTTGAATGGCTGGCTGATTTCATGGGTACATACTTCAGCTTCGGCGACAATCCTATGATGGCGCTTATTATCATTGGTGCTATCAGTATTGCTGTTCGTTACTTGTTCGCATCTGGTAGTGCGTACGTTGTAGCTATGCTTCCAGTATTCCTTACTGTAGGTAAAGTAGCGGGTGTAAACCCAATGGCCTTGTCTTTGTTATTAGCTGCTACAAACTCCTACGGTGGTGCGTTGACTCACTACGGCGGTGCAGCAGCTCCAATCGTATTCGGTGCAGGCTACAATACAGTTAAGAGTTGGTGGATTATCGGAGGTATCTTCGCTATCATGTGCTTTGTTGTAAACCTAGTTGTAGGTTATGCATGGTGGGAAATCCTCGGTATCCTTTAATACCTAACTAGAGACAATAGTTATTCTATACATATAGAATGATTATCCCCTAGATACTGAAAGTTCTTAAACTTTTACAAAAAATATAATAAAAGAGCTGTCCCAGAATCAGTACATCTGAATTCTTGGGATAGCTCTTTTGCGTTATTTTAGTTTTGACGCAACCCATAGGGCGGCGCCGATAAAGGTAAGGCTACATACCCAGAAAAGGGTTGTGAAGCCAAATTGAGCGGCTACGATGGAGCCACCAAAGGAGCCTAGGAAGTAGCCCATAAATAAACAGGATTGATTGTAAGAGAATACTTGTCCTGTATATTCCTTAGGTGTTTTAGAAGATAAGTATGTATTCAGTGCCGGTAGCATCCCACCTAGCCCAAAGCCTTGTAAGAACCGTATGAAACCTAGTGCATATACAGAGTCTACATAAGCTTGGGGGATATTGAGAATGCCTACATATAGCATCGAATAAATGAGGACCTTTCTTGGCCCGATGCGATCTACTAATTTTCCGAGTGGAGAGCTACTCAAGAATTGTGCTACGCCCATGGCGGAAAATACAGCACCAGAAATAAAGGCAATATTTTCAGCATTGCTTGGTAGCATACCTTTCACATAGATTGTCATAATAGGTGAAATGGCGGTAACAGAAATCGCATATAAGAAGGAGGCTGCAGATAAAGCAACTAGACTAGAAAATTCAGGTAAGTGGAGTTTTAAGTTCTTGAAGGTTTGTTTTTCTACTAGTGGTTTTGGTACATAATTTTCATGTACGAGTATAGCTGTTAGGGCAAATGCCAACAGCATAAGGGCACCGATGATAAAAAAGTCATTTCGAATACCTATCACATCACTGAGATACCCGCCTACAAGTGGACCGGCTAGTGAGCCTGCAAGGTTAAAGGAGGCTATAATCCCTAGAGCCCAACCTGTATGGTTTTGCGGTGTTTCTGACGCGATAAGTGTTACCGATGCGGAGTAAAAACCACTTACTAAACCTTGCAACGTACGAACGAGGAACACACCTTCTGGGGTAGTCTGAAAGCCCAATAAAATACTACATGTAGCCATACCAAGGCTAGAGCGTATTAGCGTAATTTTCCGGCCTTTACGATCTGCTAATCGTCCCCAGAAGGGCGCCGCTAAGCAGACTATGAGGAAGGTAATCCCCATGGAAGCGCCTGACCATCGTGAAATAGCCCCTGTATCGCTTAATCCCATCTCATGGAAGTAAAGGGGCAGGATAGGGCTCACCTGACTAATGCCGAGGGACATGAAGAATACACAGAATGCGCAAATGTACACCGTTCGTTTCCACGTTTCCAAAGTATCCCTCCTTTCTTAGTTTTAGTATGTTCTTAATAAAATAATACCCTTATTTCTTTTTAATTTCATCCCAATCACTTAAATCTGGAAGCGTATTGCTTGTCATAGATTCCTGAATCCAGTAGTTGATGGAGGTTAAGTTGCAAGACTCTCGTTCAAAGCCATATTTGTTGTCCTCATCTACAGTGGCATAGAGTCGAATGCGTAAGTTTTTACCTTTTGCGCGCTCGATGTAATAACTAATACATTGATCATCAAGGCTAGAAGGGCGAACCTCAATAATATCATACTTGCCATTCGCTACGCCTTCTAAGGCATCCTTAATCATTTGGTTTGGATATTCATATTGATTGAGGTAAAAGATATGGTTGTCGCAAGTTAATACATATTCCCGTGGAGGCGTAGTATTTTTGTACTGTCTCTCCCAACTTTCATCAATAACAGGCAATGTAGCATTATCATAGAAGCATTTTATTAAACGGAGACCTTCAGGAATGGACATTTCTTTAAAGTATCTTATTTCATATACCCTAGGATCCACGTTTTCATCCTGTCTGCTAGTATCCTCAATGTAGCCGTATAGACAGATAGTACAAGAGTTTTTATCTTCATTGTGGAACATAACGATACTGTACACATCGTAAATGATGTTTTCTATGGATTGACGATTATCATAGATGATAAAACTGAGGTATTTTTGTGTATCCCATTCGCGCTCGATGAATGCCCAGTCGTATTTATTGGTACGCCAACCAGTAGTGGAGCCCTCGAAGATTTCTAATATATCAACAGAGTTTTGAGGCCATGCAGGTGGCATAGGATTACAAGTTGTAGAAGATTGTTTTATGCCTGCTTTGTACTGATAATGTCCATTAACTAGTTCAAAGGCTTCTAATCGCTCAGATGCTTCGTCAGGAATTGCCAATGGCTCACCAGTACCTAACCAATTATCGTTTCTTGTGTTGAGACGATTGATGCTTTCACGAGCATGCTCGTAGAATGTAACGGCTTGATCTAAATCAGGTTCTTTTGTAAAGGCACCAATTTCGTAGCAATAGCCGGAAGCCAGTTGCCATAGATGGTCCGCATAGTTATAACTACCGTATCTATCGTAACATTTGCTAGCCTTATTAACGCACTCTATGGCTGTTCTTATGGCAGGGGTATTACCTTTTTTGAAAGTAAATACATAAGCGAGATACGGCCAAATAGCATCGAGAGTGTAAATAGCTGGTTGTTGTAATAAGTGAGCGAAGCGAGACCAGTCTTGGGACTGATCATCGATATTCAATGTGCGAAGAATGATGGCTTGCATGGTAACATAAGCATGGTCATTAAAGTCTAAATAATCTTGGCTTATAGCAGCACGCTCGTAGTATTTGAGGGCCTTTTGAATATCCTGAGGAATTCTTTTGTTAGACTCACATGGTTTTGCATAGTACTCGGCAGCTTCACGCAAGCACATGCCATTATTCATGGTTACGCCACGCTCAAAATATTCGAGAGCTCCTTCGTGCTCCCCACGAGACTTACAAATATCGCCTGCTAAATACATCATGAGCGGTAAACCTGCTTTGGCACCTTCAAAAATGACTTGTTCTTCCATTTTCCTATTATCTTGCTCTACATAGGTAATGCGCAAGTTTCGGTATGCAATAACAAGGCCTGCCTCGGCGGATTTACGCAACCATTGCCGAGCGATAGTATTTACTTTATTGGCTAATCTACGTTGATCTGCTTGTACAAATAAGCCTTTTAAGAAACGGACAACACCAGATGGTTCACCTTCATTAGCCACTTTTTGAGCCGATGGTAAGATGCGGTAATCTCCCCATTGGTATACATTGGCAATGGCGTAAGCACAGTAGGAACATCCTTTTTTGGCGCCCTCATAGACGCGCTGGAATGCTTGGTCCTTTGTCATAGGCAACTCTTTTTCAATAGTTGGTGTAAGGGCACCAGAGCTACGCATAGCTTGTAAAATAGCGATGGCACTGCCTTTTCGAATAGCCGTATGTAAATAACTATACGCTTTTGTGTCATCCTCAGGAAAGCCTGCTTCAATCCAGGTGAACTGAGGGCCAGAATAAACGCGCGCCAAAATAGCGTACACATCGCCAATACCAGGAATCTTTTGGCCTTCCTCGTCAAGTTTCACAAGGGCATCAAGCTCAGCCTTACCCGCCCAAGCTATATCTTTATTACACTGGTGGAATATTTTATTGAAAGAATGTTGTATTTGATCAGTGAAATAAAAACTCATACTCTCTCCTTCGCATAATAATCAGTAAAACCTGATAACATATGTAGTTTCAGTATACTATTAGTATTTAGAGGAACACAATATAAACATTCTGAATTTAAAGCGGAATAGGGAAATCAATAATTGGATTATATATGGATATTAGATGATGAATGAATGTAGGGATAAGGTGAAAGTTGAGATTTTTCTTGACTTTCATTCTATAGAAACATTATAATCAGATTATAATTTTATACTCGCCTAAAAGAAACCGATGAGGTGGAGATAAAAATAGGAAATGCACTCA
>JAGZGB010000099.1 GCA_018367495.1 Veillonella sp.
GGCTCCATTCGTTTGTAAATCCTATGACAAACTTTTGGCACAAGTTATCGAAGAACAAGTGGAAGTCTACGGCATGGAACCAAACATGGAAAAGGCTAAAGAAATCGCTTGGAAACGGACCCGCAAGGAAGTTAAAGACGGTATACAAACTATCCAATACCAAATTAACACCCTTATGACTACCAATGGGCAAGCGCCATTTGTAACTCTTTTCATGCACTTCGATCCTCAATCTGAATACGCTAAAGAAGCGGCTCTTATTGACGAAGAGATTTTGAAACAACGGATTCAAGGTGTTAAAAACGATGCGAATGTCTACATTACACCTGCTTTCCCTAAGTTGATTTACGTTTTGGATGAACACAACATTCACCCAGATGCGCCATACTATTATTTGACTGAGCTGGCTGCTAAATGTACGGCTAAACGCATGTATCCAGACTATATTTCCGCTAAGAAAATGCGTGAAATTTACGATGGGAATGTGTTCTCTCCAATGGGTTGCCGGTCATTCTTGGCTCCTTGGAAGGACGAAAATGGTAACATTAAGTTCGACGGTCGCTTTAATATGGGCGTTGTATCTCTAAACTTGCCACAAATTGGGATTTTGGCGAATGGGTCCGAAGAAAAATTCTTTGAAATCTTGGCTAAACGGTTGGATTTGGCTAAGAGAGCTCTCCTTCTTCGCTATAACCTATTGAAGGATGTGGTATCCGATGTATCGCCTATTCACTGGCAACATGGGGCCATTGCTCGCTTGGGTAAGGGGGAAAAGATTGGTAAATACCTAGAAAATGGCTATGCTACTATTTCTCTTGGTTATATCGGTATCTATGAAGCCACTAAACTCATTACTGGTGAGTCTAATACGGGTAAAAAGGGCTCTGTCTTTGCTTTGAAGGTCATTGATGCCCTTCATGATGCAACTGAAAGCTGGAAGAAAGAAACTGGCTTAGGATTTGGTCTCTATGGGACGCCTGCAGAATCCTTGACCAACCGTTTCTCCTCCTTGGACCGCGCTCGCTTTGGCATCATTGAAGATATCACTGATAAGGGGTACTATACTAACTCCTATCATGTAAGCGTACGAGAAGAAATTAATGTCTTTGATAAGTTCAAATTTGAATCGGAATTCCAAAAACGCTCTACAGGTGGTTGCATTTCCTATGCAGAAATTCCTAATATGACTAACAACATCGAAGCTGTCTTGACTATGATTAAGTACATTTACGACAACATTTCCTATGCGGAATTCAATACCAAGTCTGATTATTGTCATGAATGTGGCTTCGATGGGGAAATTATCCTCAATGAAAATAATGAATGGGAATGTCCTCGTTGCCATAATAAGGACCGAGATAAACTGACAGTTATTCGTCGGACATGCGGTTATTTGGGTGAAAACTTCTGGAATGAAGGTCGCACAAAAGAAATCAAAGACCGCGTAATGCATATATAAGAGCGCTTTCAAATGACTAGGAGTGAGGCTAAGCCGAACGACGCAGTCATTTGCTAAAAGCGCCTTGCTCAGGGACGTCCAAGAAAGCAAGCGAAGCGCAGCTTGATTGGAAACGGCCTACGAGCCTGAGCGCAAGGGATAAAGGACCTAGGAGGGACGTCCAAGAAAGCAAGCGAAGCGCAGCTTGATTGGAAACGGCCTAGGACTATATAACAATATAAGAAACAATGCGTGTTGCCTCTAGCAACACGCATTGTTTGTATAAGGAATAAATAGAGAAAAGTCTATTTACAAAGACATCTATCCATATAAAGAGGAGGGGCTATCTCATGCGATACGGACAAATTAGAAAATATGATATAGCTAATGGCACTGGTATTAGGGCTTCGATTTTTGTGACGGGCTGCACCCACCACTGTTTTAATTGCTTTAATGAGGAATATCAAGATCCTTGCTTTGGTAAGGAGTGGACAGAGGCGGAAACTCAAGAGGTAGTGGATTATGTATGTGACCCTAATGTATCGGGGCTGACCCTTTTAGGGGGAGAACCCTTCCAAAATGTGGAGGGCCTTAAGGCTGTATGCGATGCTGTGCGGGCTGCTGCACCTGATAAAACCATTTGGGCCTATTCGGGTTATGTATTGGATGATATTCTTTCTGATCCAAGTCGTAAATCTCTCTTAGAAAAGGTAGATATCTTAGTAGATGGTCGATTTGTAGAAGAACTTAAAGATCCAGCCCTTAAGTTTAGAGGATCTTCCAATCAACGAATTATTGATGTGAAGAAAACCCTGGCTAGTGGGCAAGTTGTCTTGGCTGACCATGTGTAATAATCTCCATAAAAAAGGAAGAAAGAATTGACAGATTGCTTTTGCTCAGGTATACTAATCGAGTAATCAAATGAAGCAGAGGCCATCCGCCTTTCACCAGCTGCCACGAAGCACTTGGTTAATACGAGCAAATACTCAACGGATGGCGTAATGCCGTCCGTTTTTTATTTACCCTTGGAGGTGAATCTTATTAGCAAGGACAACACACCACGTATTAACGAAGAAATTCGTGCTCGTGAACTTCGCGTTGTAGGCCCTGAAAACGAACAAATCGGTATCATGTCCGCACGTGACGCTTTGGCATTAGCTGAAGAAAGACAGTTAGATCTCGTTGAAATTGCCCCTAACGGCAAACCACCAGTAGCTCGGATCATGAACTATGGTAAATACCGTTATGAGCAACAAAAACGTGAAAAGGAAGCTAAGAAAAAACAAAAGACTTTCACATTGAAGGAAGTTAAGCTTCGCCCTCACATTGAGGATCATGACTTCTACGTTAAGATGAAAAACGCTACGAAGTTCCTCGGTGAAGGAAATAAAGTTAAGGTTACAATCATGTTCCGTGGCCGTGAACTCAGCCACCCGGAACTTGGTCACAATGTGCTTTCCCGCTTCGCTGATGAACTCAAGGACCTTGCGGTCGTTGAGAAAGCAGCTAAGATGGAAGGTCGTAATATGACCATGATTTTAGCAAAAAAAGGTTAATTCAGGAGGTTTTCAATCATGCCTAAAATTAAAACTCGCCGTGCGGCAGCTAAACGTTTCGTAGCAACTGCTACTGGTGAATTCAAACGCAATAAAGCGTTCAAATCCCACATCCTTGAACACAAATCCCCAAAACGTAAACGTAATCTTCGCAAGGCTACTTTGGTTGCTAAATCCGACCATAAACGCGTAGCTAAATGCTTGCCAAACGGCTAATCGTTTGTCATAAGATTGCATACAAGAGACAGAGAATTCTTAGGAGGAATACATAATGGCACGTATTAAAGTTGGCGTTACTGCACACGCTCGTCATAAAAAAATCTTGAAATTGGCTAAAGGTTACCGCGGTACTCGTTCCCGTTTGTTCAAAAAAGCAAACGAAACAGTAATGAAAGCATTGTACTATGCTCGTCGTGACCGTCGCGCTAAAAAACGCGAATTCCGTCAATTGTGGATCGCTCGTATTAATGCAGCAGCTCGCATTAATGGTACAACTTACTCTCGTTTCATCGCTGGCTTGACTAAGGCAGGCGTGGAAGTGAACCGTAAAATGCTTGCTGATATCGCAGTAAACGACCCAGCTGCATTTGCTGAATTGGTAAAAGTTTCCAAAGAAGCAAAATAGCATATTAGAAATGCGATAACCCCACTATCTATCGAAGGTAGTGGGGTCTTTTTTTGTGTAAATTCCCTTAATATTGTTTCTATTGCACACAAGTTGCACACAATATCACTCAGGATATAGACCAGATTCTTGGCTATATGGAAGTATATTTATCGCTTCCAATAATTGAGCAAGGTTATACATCATTTGTTATATCTGTTACCCTTGAATGGCCCATAATTCGCTTTATAATATCGCAATCCAGTCGATGTATACCATAGGTTTTATACGTTTGTACATTTCAATGGTAAGGTATATGTGCTTGTAGAAAACAAAAAAGAGGACACAGGCTCCCCTCGCATACGCGTTCGCATACGCGATAGATTGGGAGCGGGTCCTCTTTCTACGATTACTATACAAGACATGCTAAAAGGTGTCAATGACTCACAAGGGAATCCGTATTTCCAAAAGGCATATCACGGAGCTCCTTATACTTTTTCCGAGTTTAAGCCTGGCAATAATAACGCACATGGATTTAGTGTGTATTTCGCAAAAGACAAATCTAAAACAGATAAGTATAAGAGATCGCCTTATGCTTTTTCCGAGTTTAAACCTGGTGAAAATTACGCAGACAGATATGTCGTATAGGTTAAGATAATGACAACTCTATTGTCTATAAGAATAGCCTAATACTAGATATATGTAGTTAGGAATAAATTAAATCCAAATCTATAGCTAGACTCTTTTTGAGAAATACCTTCATAAAATATAGGAATAGGTCTTTCATAATATATTTATATATTATATAATTATTTTATAGATATATTCATATATAGTGATGAAAGGGATTGAACTAGTATGAAAATCATGAGTAAAAAAGTACTAACTGCTGTCTTGTGTGCTGCCACCTTGTCATCAACCTTCTTATTTACAGGTTGTAATTTGTCCAATGTGGCAAAGGGTGTGCAACAGGGCGTACAAAAGGGGCAAGAACAAGATTCTCAGGTCTTTAACCAATACCTTAAGGCGATTGGAGCCTTTAATGGTAACCTAGCAACCTTTAACTTTAGTTATGGGCCAACCCTTGAGCATTTGCGGAATGGAGAACACCTTACTAGCTTCGGAACCCCTAATTTTAAGCAATTACAAGAACAGTTAACTAAGGCTAAGGAAGCTGGTGTTCCTTATGACGATATGAAGGAACCATTGGATAAGGTTTTGGCATCCTTGAACGACATCATTCCTGTGTCAGATCAATTGAATACCTACTTCTCTACCAACGCCTATACAACTGATAACTATGCT
>JAGZGB010000100.1 GCA_018367495.1 Veillonella sp.
CAAATTAAACAGCACAGTAAGGTGGAGCTAAGCCCCTTTTTGTTTATATCGTTCATAATGCGACCTCCTCGTACTAGAATTATTATATCATGGTAACAGATTTGTTAGTTAGCGTTACTTTTTCTGTTCTTTTTGTGATGGTTATGAGTTTTTATCATTATATATGTATTATATTTATAACCTAAAATTTGATACTTATGATTAACTGTCATGTTCATTGACTTTGTGCATAATCTTACACTATATTGGTCTTAGAACAACGAATATAGAGAATAGGTGTCGTAAGACTTAATAGAGAAATCGGTACAAGCCGATGCGGTCCCGCCACTGTAAGGACGAGCCTGCTTTCAAAAATGTCACTGGAGTAATCTGGGAAGGCGAAAGCAAGGTGATGAGCCCGAGCCAGGAGAACTGCCTATTTGATAATCACCGTTATGTACCTACGAGCGATAGGAAGGGGATTGGGGTATGCTGGTTTCAGTGTTTTTTTGGCGTACCTTTCAATAAGAAACCTTACGTGTCACTTTTGGGTGGCACGTTTTTTGTTGGTACGGTGCGCTGTTTCTCGGTATGGTTTCGAGTTGAAAAGGAGGCACACATATGTCGGACAAAAAGACTTCAAAGGATGCTGAACGCGATTTATTAGCTCCTGTATCCTTTGATGAATTTGAGAAACCTACGTATGAACGATGGCAGGAAGAGGTTGAAAAAGCTTTAAAAGGTGGCGATTTTAATAAAAAGATGTTCACCAAAACCTATGAAGGTATTACCTTGCAGCCAATTTACACACCTGCATTGCATGAAAAGGCGATTCCAAAGGGCGTATACCCTGGTGCAGGAGAGTTCTTACGTGGTACTAAGGCAAGTGGTTATATTAAAGAGTCTTGGGGCGTATCTCAATACGTAGATGATTCCTTACCTAAGGATGCCAATCATGCAAGTTTATACGAGATTGTAAAGGGTGGTACCATTCACAATATCCGTCTAGATGAAGCAACACGTCATGATCAAGATGTACAAGTAGGCGCATCCGTCGGTGTTGGTGGTACATCTGTATCTACTATAGATGACTGCAAACAATTAATCGACCGTTTCAATTTGAAAGAAAATCCTTTGTACATTGAAACGGGTGCTTCTGCAGCTATCTTGCTCGGTATGTTGGCAGCCACTGTAAAGGGGGCTAAAAAACAAACATCTGACTTAAAAGGTCTCGTCGGTGCAGATCCTATCGGTGTTTGGGCTAAAGATGGTGCTTTGCATATTTCCTTAGATACAGCCTTTGATGAAATGGCACATACTGTTGTATGGGCTAAGGAACAAGCTCCAGAGCTTAAAACAGTACTTGTATCTGGTGATGTATACGCTAATGGCGGCGCTAATGATGTGCAAGAAGTGGCTTACGCATTGGCAACAGCAGTTTGCTATGTACGTCAATTGGCACAACGGAACATCGATATTCATACCATCGCTAAGAGTATGATGTTTACATTCTCTTTAGGGGCTAATTTCTTTATGGAAATTGCTAAACTACGTGCATTACGTGTTATTTGGGCTCGCATTATGGAAGCTTTTGGTGCTGAAGAGGCGGACCGTGCTGTTCATGTACACGGCAGAACATCTGCTTTTACGAAAACTGTATACGATCCATATGTAAACTTGTTGCGTAATACGACACAAGCATTCTCTGGCGTTGTAGGTGGTTTAAACAGCCTTGAAGTGTCTCCGTTCGACCAACCAATTCGCAAGTCGGATGATTTCTCTCGCCGTATTGCTCGTAACATTCAAGTTATGTTGCAAACTGAATTCGAGTTACGTCAACCTGTGGACCCTGTTGGCGGTTCTTGGTATGTAGAAACATTGGCTACAGAGTTATGTGAAAAAATTTGGAAGGAGTTCCAAACTATTGAAGGTAAAGGTGGCATCATTGCTGCATTAAAAGATGGGTATCCACAAGCGCAAGTTAAGAAAATTCTTGATGAGCGTTTTAAAAACCTCGCATTTCGCAAAGATGTTGCAGTTGGTAACAATATGTATGCGAACATGACGGAAGAGTTACTTGACCCTAAACCTGAAAATCAAGAAACATTGCGTCAAAAACGAATATCTCAAATTGACGAGCACTTAGCTGGTGCAGAGGCTGATGCGGTAATTAAAGCACAGGCTACTTTAGAGGCTGGTACTACAGAACCAGGTGCTTTGATTGGTCTTATTGAACTTGGGGCTTTACATAAATTGACGATGCGTCAAATTCGTAAATCCTTAGATGCTGGTGATATTGCGTCTGAAACTATTGAACCAATTACAGCGCATCGTTGGACTGAACGATTTGAAGCTCTTCGGATGCGTACTGAAGCGTATAAACAACGTACAAAAGATAATGTTAAGGTATTCTTGGCCAATATGGGCCCTATTCCTCAACATAAACCTCGTGCAGATTTCTCTACAGGCTTCTTTGAAGTAGGTGCTTTTGAAGTTATTAAAAATGATGGCCACGAAACAACAGCTGATGCGGCAAAAGCGGCTCGTGAAAGTGGTGCAGATGTAGTTGTTATTTGTTCTACAGATGCTACATATCCTGAATTGGTACCACCACTTGCTAAAGAATTGAAAGCTACTATGCCGAATGTAACGGTCGTTTTGGCAGGGGCACCTTCTAAAGAGCTAGAACCTGTATACCGTGAAGCCGGTGTAGATGAATTCATTTCTGTTCGTGCAAATTGTTACGATATTCTGAATGCGTTACAAGATAAGAAAGGGATGTGAGCTCATGTTAAAAAATCCAGACTTCTCCTCTCTTGACTTGGGATCTCAGTCACCAACATCTCGCGATGCATGGCTTGCTGAACTAAAAAAAGAAACAGGGAAAAATTTTGAAGAGCTATATAATACAACGATGGAGCAAATCCAATTAAAACCTCTCTATACAGAGATGGATTATGAAGGAATGACACATCTTGACTATATGGCCGGTATACCTCCATTCTTACGGGGACCTTATTCTACTATGTACGTAACTCGTCCTTGGACAGTTCGTCAGTATGCTGGTTTCTCCACTGCCGAAGAATCCAATGCGTTTTACCGTCGTAACTTGGCCGCTGGTCAAAAAGGCTTGTCCATTGCCTTTGACCTTGCTACACACCGTGGCTATGACTCTGACCATCCTCGTGTAGTCGGTGATGTTGGTAAGGCCGGTGTTGCGGTAGACTCCATCCTCGACATGGAAATTCTATTCTCCGGTATTCCTCTCGACCAAATGTCCGTATCCATGACAATGAACGGCGCCGTATTGCCTGTCATGGCGTTCTATATCCTAGCTGGTGAAGAACAAGGCGTTGATAAAAAGGTTATGGCTGGTACAATCCAAAATGATATCTTGAAAGAATTCATGGTACGTAATACCTATATTTACCCTCCAGCTACGTCCATGCGTATTATCGGTGATATCTTTGCGTACACATCCCAGTACATGCCTAAATTCAACAGTATTTCCATTTCTGGCTACCATATGCAAGAAGCAGGTGCTACAGCAGATATCGAATTAGGTTATACATTGGCCGATGGTCTTGAATACATCCGTACTGGTGTAAATGCAGGCCTTCACGTTGACCAATTCGCACCACGCTTGTCCTTCTTCTGGGCAATCGGCAAAAACTACTTTATGGAAGTGGCAAAAATGCGTGCAGCCCGGATGTTGTGGGCTAAGATTATTAAGAGCTTCGGTTCTGAAAATCCTAAATCTATGGCACTTCGTACGCATAGCCAAACATCTGGTTGGTCTTTGACAGAACAAGATCCATTCAACAACGTGGCTCGTACATGTATGGAAGCGATGGGTGCTGCGTTGGGCCATACGCAATCTCTACATACCAATGCGCTTGATGAAGCTATCGCGTTGCCTACGGACTTCTCTGCTCGTATTGCCCGTAATACTCAGCTTTATATTCAAGACGAAACTAAAGTATGTAAGGTTATTGATCCATGGGGCGGCTCCTACTATGTAGAAGCATTAACTGATGAATTGATTCGTCGTGCTTGGGGCCATATCCAAGAAATCGAATCCCTTGGTGGCATGGCGAAAGCAATTGACACTGGACTTCCTAAGATGCGTATCGAAGAAGCAGCAGCTCGTCGTCAAGCTCGTATTGACTCTGGCCGTGAAGCTATCATCGGTATTAATAAATATCGTCTAGATAAAGAAGATCCATTGGATATCCTTGACGTAGATAATACAGCTGTACGGGAAGCGCAAATTCGTCGTCTCGAACAATTGCGTGCTAACCGTGACGAAGATAAGGTTCAATCCTGTCTCGAAGCGATTACAAATGCTACAGAATCTGGGGAAGGCAACTTGCTTGCTCTTGCCCTTGAAGCTGCTCGTGCTCGTGCATCTTTGGGCGAAATTTCCTTTGCTGTTGAAAAAGTTTGTGGCCGTCATAAAGCCGTTATTCGTTCCATTTCTGGTGTATACTCCAGCGAGTTTGAAGATGACGATGTTATCAAAGAAGTACGTCGAATGGCGGATGACTTTGAAGAACTCGAAGGTCGTCGTCCTCGTATCATGATTGCTAAGATGGGTCAAGACGGTCATGACCGTGGCGCTAAAGTTATTGCAACATCCTTCGCGGATATGGGCTTTGACGTGGATATCGGACCTTTGTTCCAAACTCCAGAGGAAACAGCACAAGATGCGGTGGATAATGACGTTCATATCGTTGGCTTCAGTTCTCTTGCAGCTGGTCACAAAACATTGTTACCTCAACTTGTAGAAGAACTTAAGAAACGTGGTCGTGGAGATATTTTGGTTGCCATCGGTGGCGTAATCCCTGCTCAGGACTATGAATTCCTACGCGAACATGGCGCAGTGGCTATCTTT
>JAGZGB010000101.1 GCA_018367495.1 Veillonella sp.
GGTTGAGACGATTGTGTGTGGTACTTCTGTGGCGGGGCTCAGTGTGAGTGAAACTCGACAAATAGATAATATTAATCGTGGCTGGCAAGCCTTGATAGAAGATTTGCGCTTAAAGCGCTTTCGGATTAATAAGTTAGTGGCTATCGAATATAATAAGTTGGTTTCTGAAAGTGAGAACCGCCTAGGATTTGGTGGATTTCGCAATGCACCAGTAGCTATAGGTGGTACAAGTTACACACCGCCTAATCCTTTGGATTTAAATTCCTGTTGGGATGAATTAATAGCTAGGTGCCAAGAGCTAGAGGATAATCCGTTGGAACAATCGCTTCTATTATATGCCGAGATGGCTCGTAACCAGTTCTTTGGCGATGGCATTAAACGAACCGCTCTGCTCATGATGAATGGCAACCTAATTCAGAATGGATTGTGTCCGATTACGATTACAAAATCGCACGAAGTAGAATATCGGACCGCTTTAATTGGATATTATGAAAGCCCTGAGCAACAGCGCATTCAATTCTTCGATTTCCTAAAACAAGAACAACAAACCATGCTAAAACGCTGGGGCTATGAAATCCAAGATGTAAGTAAATCCGCCCCTGTCATCACTGTTAAATAGAAGGAGGAATACATATGAACCGCAAAATTTTCGTTACAGGTGCTACTTCTGGTATTGGCCTTGAGTGTGCCCGTGCTTTCGCTCAAGATGGAGATAATGTATTGATTGCTGGTCGTCGTGCAGATCGCTTGGCGGCGATTAAGGAAGATTTTGAGCAGCAATATGGCATTCATGTGGATACGCTTGTGCTTGATGTGAGCAAACGTGAAGAGGTAGATGCTAAGGTAAAACCAGCTATCGAAGCTTTTGGTGGCATTGATGTACTTGTAAATAATGCAGGTCTGGCACAGGGACTCGATCCATTCCAAGATAGTACCATAGAAGATGCAGTCACAATGATTAATACGAATGTATTAGGACTTCTTTATGTAACAAAGGCAGTATTACCTTTTATGATTGATAAAAATGAAGGTCATATTGTAAATATGGGTTCTACAGCTGGGATTTACGCATATCCAGGTGGTGCTGTTTATTGTGCTACTAAGGCAGCTGTCAAAATGTTGGCCGATGGCATTCGTATGGATACCATAGCTACAGATATTAAGGTTACCAACATTCAACCAGGCATCGTAGAAACTCCATTTAGTGAAGTACGTTTCCACGGTGATGCGGAACGAGCTAAATCTGTCTACGCTGGTATTGAAGCCGTTCAACCAGAGGATGTGGCCGATGTTGTATTGTATGTAACAAATCAACCTAAGCGCATGCAAATCTCTGATGTGACCATCATGGCGAACCAACAAGCGGCAGGCTTTATGGTTCATAAGAAATAACAGACTATTATACTAAACTTGTTAAAATGATATAGGTAGCATTTATTACTTTAAATCCTACATCATTTAGGATATATTTATTAAGTATATTTTAATAAATATAATTTTACAAAATTTGTTTTTGGAGATTGTCGTTATGACAACAAAGATAAAGACATTACTAGTGGCTTCTTTAGCATGTGCAGCTATTGGTTCCTATAGCATTACTAGTGCTCACGATCTATCTGTTGGGAATCGTTCTGTGCCTATGACTGGTGGAATCTCAGTTGAACCTACGGAACCAAATTTTATTATGCCGAGTCCTGTACATGTGTTCACTACAGTTAAAGAAGCGGCGGAGTATATGAATATTACACCACAGATGCCAAAGTTGTTACCTGTAGGCTTTAATATTCAATCTATCATCACTTTAGAGAAAGATATATTACAAGTTGTGTATGTCTACAAATCTGGTGCGGATCCATGTTATAATCAAGATGGAGGCGCATATATTATATATCGTTCATCTAAGTTAACTGGTGATATCAGTGGTGACCATAAAATTCATAAGGTGATAGAAACTGAACGTGTAGACGGTATGAAGGTTACTTTTAAAGGCAGTGACAAAATGGTTTATCTTGCATCGTGGATGAAAGATGGACAAAATCACTCCTTAGATTTTTATCGCCCAGTTACACGAGATGTGGCAAAAGCGATGATCCGTCATATTGTTGAAGAAAAATCACATGAAAAATAAATGTGTTTTTAATAATTTTTTTTATTGACCGAAGGGAGATTATACTCATGGTTAAAAAATTTGTATTAATGGCAGTTGCGTGTGCGTGCGTAGGTTCTTATGGCGTTGCTGGTGCACAAGGTACTTTAGATGTAAAACCAGATCCAGCTAAACCTATAGTTGCAGAACAGGCAGCGCCAATGGTTGGTATGCCAAGCCCAATTCATGAATTCGCTACTATTGATGAAGCCGCTAAATACATGAATATTATGCCTCAGCTACCTAAAGTATTACCTGTAGGCTATAATATTGAGTCTGTAAGCACAATCAATAAAGATGTTTTGCAAGTTGTGTATGTTTACCAAGTTGGTGAAGATACAACGCGGAACCAAGCGGCAGGCAAACGTATTGTGTATCGCGTAGGTACTACAAAAGGTGATATCAGTGGTAATTATAAGGATTATCGCGTTACAGCTACAGAAAAGGTAAACGGTACAAAGGTTACTTTCAAAGGTGGTAATTACATGGTATACCTTGCAACATGGGTAAAAGATGGTCAAAACCATTCCATCTATTTTGAACGTCCTGTCAATCGCGATATGGCAAAAGCTATTATTACTAACACAGTGGCACAAAAAACACATATGCAATAATATAATTTAAAACGCATGCGAGTTACAGTGCAGTACTCGCATGAATGTAAGGGATATATATAAACAGCTCCTTTTATGAGGAGCTGTTTTTCGTTTATTTGTATACAATAACGATTGGTTATTCTTAGAGTATAATTTACAATAATTCTTATAATGGGTAGAAAAATACACATATGATTTGGTACTATATTTATCAACAGAATATACATGATTATAAAAGTTGGAGGTATATATGGTTAATAACATAAAAACAATAGTAGATTTAGTAGTAAAACGAATTGATTTAGTTACCAAATTTATTTCTAGCTTATTTATCATGACTCTTTTTACAAATTATTTGTATGACTATTATTATGTGAATATATTAGATTTACTACCATTATTACCAGAAGTAATACAATTACTATTACAAAAGTTTGAGTTTTTCTTGTATTGGATTTTGCCATTTCTATATGGTATCTTGGGAATTTTCTTTTGTTTTTGGATTGTTAGTGGTATTGTTGAACGTGTTACGTACCATTTACAAAAGACATATTCTGTTAATTTGGGGCGGCTAAATACTTTTAGTAACTTTTTATTTCATCAAAGTTTAGGTTTAATCATAATAGTGACCATTTTTGGTATTTTTTATATGGGAAGTATATATTATATTTTAACTACTGTTAATCATGTAGGCACATTAATTTCAACTGATGTTTATAACTCAGCATTAGATCTGATTAATCCAATCAAAAGACTTCTCGGATTTAATATTTTATTTATTGATACTACAAATACACATAAGGAATGGATTGAGTTATCGGTAGAAATTAATAAATATATTGTGACTGGACTATGTATATATTGGGCTTTTATAAGACCATATATGAGTACATGCTATAAGAAGAGATGCTAATATGTTTCTTTTAATCAACTTTCATAATCTGCGTAGTTTTAAAATTTAATAGTAGATAGATTCTTGGGCCTTCTATGTTACAATGATAGTAATATAGAGGGCTTGTTTTAGTTTAATGTATGCTAATTTTAAGATTTTTGTATACAGATATTGAATGACTATGGATGTAATGACAGAGAGGCTTTCAGATGAATAATATTATTATTTATAACACTGAAGATGGAAAAGCTAAAATTAATCTAATATTAGATAATGGTTCTGTTTGGTTGAGTCAGAATGAAATAGCAGAATTATTTCAAACAACAAAACAAAATATTAGTAAGCATATTAAAGCTATATTTCAAGATTTGAAATTGTCTGAAGAAGGAAATGTCAACTATAAGTTGACAGTTCAAAATGAAGGTACTCGGACTGTTGAACGGGATTATTTACGGGAAATAAAAGTTCTTGATACATATGCAAAAAAAAGCGGTAAATAGTTTTTCAAAAAATTGGCTATCAACAATGTATTGATAGCCAATTAATAGGTAATATGTAGTTTATATGATTATTCAATTTCTGCTTTCAAATCGATAATATTTTTTGCGGCTACGCAGGCCTGGCAGTCACAGAATTCTGCGCCTTGAGCTTTAATGTCTTTAGCGTGTTGTAATAGGTTAGCTGCGCCTTCTGCGCCAAGGATTTGTGTAGCGAGTTCAGAGCCTGCAAAGCCGATTGTTTCATCGATAAGAGCAATATTTTGTTCTGCTACGGATACGAGTTGTTTTGTAAGTTCTTCTTGTTTAGGTGTACCTTCTGCATCAATCCAAGACTGAGCGAATTCTTTTACTTTAGGATTGCTTTGTGGTGCATCTAATAATGCTTGTACGAGTTGTGTTAATTGTGTATGTGTCATGATGATCTCCTTGATATAACTAGTAAATATGAGTTTGGAAAGATGCACTTACTGTCATATGAGCACCTGTTCGTTTTTATAAGTTCATTATAGCACCTACAATAATTTTGAATAGTAGAATAATTTGCGATAGATACTATCAAATAGGATAGATTTATGATGATAACTGTTTTAAATTTTTGGGGAATAGAAAAGAGGAATGTTTTCACATTCCTCTTTAGCTTAGTTAGAATAAATCTGAGTGGCTGCCCGTGCGAGTTAAAGATAATACTAATATGTCATCTTTAATTGCATAAATTAGA
>JAGZGB010000102.1 GCA_018367495.1 Veillonella sp.
CGTAGGTTACAAATTGAATGGTAAAGACGTAGAAGGATTCCCAGCTAACTTAAAAGATCTTGAGGCATGCGAAGCAGTTTATGAAACATTGCCAGGTTGGGAAACTGATATCTCCGGTATTCGCGAATATGATAAATTGCCTGAAAATGCTCGTAAATATGTAGAACGTATTGCAGAAGTAACAGGTGTGCCTTTAGGCATTGTATCTGTTGGGCCTAACCGTAGCCAAACTATCGATTTAGTAAATGTATTCTAAGCTATACTAATTTGATATAATAGAAAATTTGCATTTGGTAGCATTGATAGAGTGTTATATATTTTAACATTTTTCGCTATGCAATCGATTTATAGAATTATACAGATTAGACCCCTCACAGAGGGGTCTTTTGTATTGAATGGATGCAGAATACAAACGTGGATCCTCTATATCTAATCCTTTAGGTTGCTACAGTGGTGCGGTATATCGAAGTATGCTTTATAGTTATTAAAGTGTGAGCATATCGAGAAATATATAACAAATAATAGAGTGTAATTGTTATATATACAGAAAAATGTATATTCAAATAAACCCATCAAATGAAAAATTGTTTAAAATATTCATTTTATACAAATAGCTACGTGCTTAAATTAGTTTATAATTAGGCGAAATTTACTTATCTATAATTTTTTTGTATTCATAATAAATTATTAAGATACAAATATAAAGAAAAAAATAGATTTACATTAAGAAATAGTATATAATAGTACCAAGAAGTAGATTGATATTTTTTGATAAGGATCTGAGGAGTTAAAGATATGGTTGAAGTTTCTTACGAACGTTTAGCGACGATTTTTAAGGCATTAAGCGATGAAACAAGATTACACATCATCGATATGTTGTCTTGCAATGAATTATGTGCAGCCGATATTTTAGCGAGCTTCAATTTGTCTCAATCTACGTTGAGTTACCACATGAAAATCTTAATTGATGCAGGTGTAGTTAACTCTCAACGTAGTGGTTTATGGACGCGTTACTCCATTAATGAAGCTACATTTGCAGATATTTTAGATATTCTCCCTCAATTATACAAAACTAAAGATGAGTGCATTTGCGCGCAAATTAAATACTGCCGCATTTCTGAGCACGAAAAAGAAGCGTAACAATGAGACGTTGGATTATGCATGTTGATATGGATGCATTCTTCGCGTCCATAGAACAACTGGATCATCCAGAGTATAAAGGCCACCCCGTAATCGTGGGTGGTCTTTCTTCACGTGGTGTTGTAGCTACCTGCTCCTATGAGGCTCGTAAATTTGGTGTTCATTCTGCGATGCCAATATCGAGGGCTAAGAAACTCTGTCCTGATGGGATTTATGTATATCCTCGAATGGATCGCTATAAAGAGGTGTCGAACCAAATTTTTTCCATTATGAAAGAATTCACCCCTTATATTGAGCCTTTATCTATTGATGAAGCCTTTCTTGAAGTGAGTGGCATGTCTACCATGTATAGTGGCCCTAAAGCGCTAGGGCGAGCCATTAAAGATCGTGTATTCGAGAAAACAGGACTTATTATCTCTGCAGGCTTAGCACCCAATAAATTTCTTGCTAAATTGGCTTCTGATTTAGATAAACCCGATGGTCTTGTAGTCATCCCATACGGTCGTGAAAAAGAGGTGTTGGCTCCTTTGCCTATTAAACGTATTTGGGGTGTTGGTCCTCGGACAGAGAAAATTTTGAAAGCCGGTGGCTTTCACCTGATGCGTCATATTCAGTCTTTGCCTGATGAAAGCAGTTTAATTCCTCTCGTGGGGAATCAGGCAAAGCGCATATGGGAACTGGCGAATGGTATCGACGATAGACCTGTTGAAACAGATCGAAAGATACAATCAATTGGAGCGGAGGAAACTTATGAAGAAGATCTCACAGAGGGCCGTGCTATTGAATTAGAGTTTAGGTACTTTGCGAACCGTCTATCGAAACGGCTTCGGAGGCGTAACCTTCATGGACATACTGTATCTATTAAGGTGCGCTACGATGATTTCACTACCGTATCAAGACAAAAACGTTTAGAGACACCATCAGACCAGGAACATGTATTTTTCGAAACAGCATTGATTCTGTGGAATAAATTGATGCAGGATAAGACGAGTAAGCGGCCTAAAGAATCTAAGAAAGATACGGAACCGTTAGGGGCCACTACAAAGGTAAAGTTTAGGAATTTTAAATGTAGTAGTTCTAAAGGGCTTACCTGTATGGATCCGCCTGGCCCTATACGACTATTAGGTCTTACTGTGAGTGGTCTCGATGAGGAGGTTCCTATGCAGGATAGTCTCTTTGACTCCCCACAGGATGAAACAGAGGATAAGCTTGCTAGCGTGTTAGACTCCTTAGAGTCTAAATTTGGTGAGACTGCTGTTATGAGTGGCGCATTATGGCAGCGCTTTCACGGAGACAATGGGATACGCAGGAAACGGTCAGAGTTGAAAGCGGCCGTGGATGCACAGACTGCTCAAGATGATGGGGCATCTACTAAAGTTGATGTAGGCTCGACTAAAGAGGCTAATCGGTCTATAATTGCAGATACACATGCATCTATTGAAGAACCTAAAAAGACCGTCAAAAAGGACTTATAAAGTTTATATTGAATGCTTTCGCTAATATAATTGTTCATGTTACAATATGAGTGTAGTGTTAATAAATTACCGCAAGAGAGGTATAGATATGAGTTTATTTCGTGTGGCCATCCATTATGGCGTAAACAGTAATGGTTTCTTGTCCTATGACACAGAAACAAAAACAGTGTCCGTAGATTTACCTGAACAAGAGTGGGTCGATAAGGTAATCGCTTACTTGAATAATGAACATGCTATTGAGCATGCTACAGGTCTTGATACGTATGAACGGTTGACCGTAAAACCATTAGAATCTTTGGATAACCTTAAGTTAGCTTTAACACGTATGTGGGAAGCAATCGACGTACAAGTTGACTGGAGTCGTCCAGCATAAATTGAATGAAAACACCTTGTGATCTACAAGTTAGTAGAAACAAGGTGTTTTTTGTTTTGCGTATTTTTATAGCTATATCTTAATAGATTTTAAATATATAGCATTGAAATTCTCATTTTAAAATTATAAATGATATCGTGTATACAAGATTTGTAAAAGTTTAGGGTTGTTATGTTAAAAAATTTGTGATATTCTAATTACATATTAATGGATAATAATTATCCATTAATAATTTTTATCGTAATTAAGATGTATGATTTAAAAATTATGTAAAGTAAATTACTTTCATTTTGATCTCTAAGTAGGAGTTTGTAACATGAATAATGAAAAGAAACTAACAACAGCCTTTGGTGCTCCCGTACCAGATAATCGCAACTCTGCTACAGCAGGTAAACGTGGTCCTGTATTGATGCAAGATGTTTGGCTCATGGAGAAATTAGCTCATTTTGAGCGCGAAGTGATTCCTGAACGCCGTATGCATGCTAAAGGATCCGGTGCATTTGGTACTTTCACAGTAACCAATGACATTACAAAATATACGAAAGCAAAAATTTTCTCTGAAGTAGGCAAACAAACACCGTTATTCGTGCGTTTCTCCACAGTTGCCGGTGAACGCGGTGCAGCCGATGCAGAGCGCGATATTCGTGGCTTTGCCGTAAAGTTCTATACGGAAGAAGGGAACTGGGACCTCGTAGGTAACAATACACCTGTATTCTTTATCCGCGATCCATTGCAATTCCCTGATTTGAACCGCGCTGTAAAACGGAATCCAAAAACAAATCTTCGCGATGCGACAGCAAATTGGGATTTCTGGACTAGCTTGCCAGAGGCGATCCACCAAGTAACAATCGTCATGAGTGACCGTGGTATTCCTAAATCCTACCGCACAATGCATGGTTTCGGCAGTCATACATACAGTCTTATTAACGAAAACGATGAGCGCGTATGGGTTAAATTCCATTGGGTTTGCCAACAGCCGATTGAAAATCTTTCCGATGCTGAGGCGGCTAATGTGGTAGCTAGTGACCGTGAAAGTCACCAACGTGACCTCTTTGAGGCTATTGAAAAAGGCGATTTCCCGAAATGGAAATTATGCATCCAAGTGATGACGGAAGAACAAGCTAACAATATGCCGTATAATCCATTCGATTTAACTAAAGTATGGTATCATGACGAATTCCCATTGATTGAAGTTGGTGTGATGGAACTTAATCGCAACCCAGAAAATTATTTCCAAGATGTAGAACAAGCTGCATTTGCACCAACAACTATCGTTCCTGGTATCTCATTCTCTCCTGACAGAATGCTTCAAGGTCGTTTGTTCTCCTATGCGGATGCGCAACGCTATCGTCTAGGGGCAAATTATTATCAAATCCCTGTTAATGCCGCTAAATGTCCTGTAAATATCTATCATCGCGATGGTCAAGGACGTATAGATGGAAACCATGGGTCTACAATTGGCTACGCACCAAATAGCTTTGGTGAATGGGCTGAACAACCGTAATTCAAAAATCCTCCTCTCGACGTATCTGGACCAGCCTACCAATATGACTTCTATGAAGACGACTCTGACTTCTTTACACAACCAGGTAAACTGTTCCGCCTCATGAGCCCTGAACAGCAACAAGTCTTATTTGATAACACCGCAGCAGCTATGAATGGCGTACCTGATTTTATCAAAGAACGTCATGCAAAACATTGCTATCAATGTGATCCCGCTTATGGTGAAGGCGTTGCTAAAGCCTTGGGCATGAACATCGATTTTAGCGATGTAAAATAAGATTAAT
>JAGZGB010000103.1 GCA_018367495.1 Veillonella sp.
GTTCAGCGCCCCTGCCCATGTATTACATAAACGGTAATTTAGGCATTCCAGGGAAGCCGCCCTTACCGCCACGTAAACCTTGCATGCGCTTCATCATCTTCCGCGCTTCTTCAAATTGTTTCAACAAGCGATTGACATCTTGTACCTGTGTACCAGAACCTAATGCAATACGCTTGCGGCGAGAACCATTAAGAATACTTGGATTTTCTCGCTCTGCTGCCGTCATGGATGTAATGATGGCCTCAATGCGGCGCACCTCTTTACTATTCAAATCGAGATCTTTTAATTGATCCTTAATTTGACCCATACCTGGCAACATACCAATAATATTTTGTAATGGCCCTAACTTTCTCACTTGATTCATCTGTTTCAAGAAGTCATCCAAGGTGAAATTGTTTTTCGCCATTTTCTTAGCCATTTCACGAGCTTCTTCTTCGTCGATAGCGCCTTGAACATTTTCGATTAATGTTTTAAAATCGCCCAAGTCGAGAATCCGAGAAGCCATACGATCTGGATAGAATACATCGAAACCATCCATTTTTTCGCTCACACCAGTGAACTTGATTGGTAAACCTGTTACAGCTTTGATGGATAACGCAGCACCACCGCGCGCATCACCATCGAGTTTAGTAAGGATAACACCATCAACGCCTAATTTTTCATTAAACGTTTGTGCTGTTGTTACCGCATCCTGACCGATCATGGAGTCTACAACGAGTAGAATTTCATGAGGTCGAACAGCTGCTTTGATGTTGGACAACTCGTCCATGAGGACTTCGTCAATAGCCAAGCGACCAGCTGTATCGATGATAACAACATCTTTCAACATATGCGTGCTTTGCTCTACGGCGCGGCGCGCAATGTCTACTGGATTAGCACCAGGTGTTTCATCAGCAAATACTGGGATGTCGATTTGCTTACCTACAACTTGCAATTGAGTAATTGCGGCTGGACGATATACGTCGGCAGCTACGAGCATTGGGTGTTTACCTTGTTTGCGAAGGTATACTGCCAATTTACCAGCCGTTGTAGTCTTACCAGCACCTTGTAAACCAACAAGCATAATAATTGTTGGTGGCTTGCTGGAAATCATGATACGACTTTGTGTACCACCCAATAAGGCTGTTAACTCATCATTTACGATTTTAATAACCGTTTGTGCTGGATTTAAAGAACCGAATACCTCTTCACCGAGGGCCTTTTCCTTAATGGACTTCACAAAGTCCTTCGCAACCATAAAGTTAACGTCCGCTTCTAATAGTGCTGTACGTACTTGACGCAACGCAAGATTGACATCATCTTCAGTAATTTTACCCTTCCCTTTCAAGGATTGAAAGGCTTCTTGCAGTTTTTCTGACAAGCTATCAAATGCCATAATATCCCTCCATTTGCGCCAATACTTTTTGTACCTTGGTTTCAGCTAACACCTCTTCAGGCAAGTTTTCTTTCAACTGTGAGAGCAAACCTTCACGTTGCTCATATTGTTCTACCAAGTGCAATTTTGATTCGTAATCATTTAAAATGTGTCGAGCACGCTGTAAGTTATCGTGTACAGCCTGTCGTGATACGCCTAATTCCTCAGCAATCTCGCCAAGGGACATATCGTCTTCGTGGTGAAGTTGTAAGGACAGCCGTTGCTTGTCCGTCAATAGTGGCCCATAGAAATCTAAAAGTAAACTGATAAGTACTCGTTCTTCCATTTCGCCACCTCCATCACTGTCAAGTCATATTACTTTACATATACTACAGTATAAAAAAAGATGTGTCAAGTAGAAATACTTAACACATCTTTATTATACTTTTATATTATAAAAATTACTTTAAGATAAATTAATACCATCCACGTTTTTCATAAAATTTACGATCTATAGGCATAACCAGTTGTTTATCATTAGATGCATCAATTGCGATAATCTCCATTGGTTCACCATCAAATAAATTGATATCAAAAGCATATGTACTAGAGACACCTAATCGCATTAAATAGTTTGGTGATACTTCTTGCGCATGATAAATCTTGCCATTCTTTCGAATAACTAAATTTTTAATGTAACTAGGGATTACTCCATAGGTCTCTGACAAAGGCACTATATAGACTTTATTTTTATTTGCTAAAATCTCTGTTTTTGCTTCATCTGTAAACGGAATAAAAGTTTGTTCTTCTTCGTAATAACCATGTCTATATAAACTATATGGAGTAATAAGATTTAAACGAATTCTACCTTTCTCTACCCCAAAAATCATTGTTTCTGCCAATCCAGTAAAGAAGCCTTTTCCTTTTTCATATAATGGATACGATAGATGCTCACCTTTTTTTGCATCTTGTTTTGCTTTTATTTGATCTGCTGGAGATAACTGAGACAATATTGTTTTTGAATTTATATCTATTGTATTAATATGTGTACTTCCAGCATCAACAGGTTTTATATCTGTAGGTGTTAATAATACTAAAGCATCATGATTACCCAAATTCTTAGCCATTTGTCTAGCAGAAACTCCCATATACTTAGTATTTACATCTCCACCTGCATCAACTAATAATTTAATAGCATCATTATTTGATACACTCACAGCTAACATAAGTGGTGACATAGCTGGTCTACCACCTATACTTCCACCCCTATTGACATCTGCGCCTGCATCTATTAACTGTTTTAAAGCTTTATTATTCATAGCCCCTACAGATGCAAAAACTAAAGTTTGCCCCTGAACTAGTGTTGCATTTGGATTTCCTCCCTCAGCTAGATATTGAGTTACTTTATTTTCATCTCCCACTTGAATTGCATTTGCTAGTTCTGGTACAGTTACATTTGCCATTACTAAAGTTGAACTTAAAGCAAATATAATGCTTAAACCAACTATTCTTTTCATAATACCTCCTATACACTCGCACTGACGCAACTTCATCTTTTCTTCATTATACATATAGTATTTATGACTTGTAAATATATATCTTATATTGTTACAAAATACAGTTTTAAGTGTTATAATATAAACATCTAATATTTTCAATATAAAGGATAGGAGGTATTGTATGAATACCAAACATTATGATTTTATTGTCCTAGGTTTCGGCAAAGCCGGTAAAACATTAGCAGCTAAATTTGGCTCCATGGGCAAAGCCGTAGCTATGATTGAAGAAAACCCACTCATGTATGGTGGCACATGTATTAATATCGCATGTATACCTACCAAGACGATGATTATAGCCGCATCAAAAGGATTATCTTACGATCAAGTATTAAACCAACGCGAGGTAGTTACATCTCGTTTACGCAATAAAAACTTCGCTATGTTAGACACTAATGAACATGTCGATGTATATACTGGACATGGTGAATTCATTAGTAATAAAGAAATTGCCGTTACAGCTGGGGAAGATAAAATCATCTTATCTGGTGAAACAATTATTATTAACACTGGTGCTGTAGCGATTAAGCCTAACATTGATGGCATCGACACAGCAACAGGCTTCTATAATAGCACAGAAATCCAACAATTATCGCCTCAACCAAGTACACTAGGCGTTATCGGTGCTGGTCCTATCGGCCTTGAATTTGCTAGCTTATACGCTAAACTAGGTACAAAGGTAACAGTATTTAATATTGAATCTAGCATCTTAAAACGCGAGGAGTCGATCGTACAAGAATTAGCTAACGAGTACTTGACTGAGCAAGGTATTACTATTCTTAACGATGTAACATTAAACTCTGTATCTAATGATGGCAACAAACCTGTTATTACTGCAAATAGTCAAAACTATACGTTTGATGCTGTTTTATATGCTACAGGTCGCAAACCAAATACAGCTAACATCGGTTTAGAAAATACGGATATTACTACTAACGAACGTGGTGCTATCGTAGTGAATGATACGTGTGAAAGCTCCGTTCCTGGCGTATATGCAGTAGGCGATGTAAACGGTGGTCCTCAATTTACGTATATTTCTCTCGATGACTTCCGCATTGTATTTGGTGCTCTTACAGGTAATGGCCAATACACATTAAAAGATCGCAAAAATATTCCTTACACAACATTCTTAACACCTCCACTGGCTCGTGTAGGTCTCACAGAAGAAGATGCTATCAACAAAGGATATACAGTTAAAGCTAAAGAAATGCTCGTAGCTACCATGCCAAGAGCTCATGTAAACGACTATTTAAAAGGTGCTTTTAAAATTGTAGTAAATGCAGATAACGATTTAATCCTTGGTGCTACACTTTATTCTCAAGGTGCTGAAGAGTTGATTAACCTCGTTAAAATGGCTATGGATAACAATATTCCATATACATATTTCAAAAATCAAATCTTCACACATCCTACCATGGCAGAAAACCTAAACGACCTTTGTAACTTTTAATGCCATAAACAAAATCAATAAACAAATGATGTAAAACGAAAAGAAAAGGACGCTCATTAGTTAATATATATGCTAATGAGCGCCCTTTTACTATTTAGAAAATTAAGGTGCGATTTATATTCCCTGACTTGAGATACTACAGATTATAATGACAACATTCTACTATATCCATTCCAAGAATATAACCATACTCCATTATTTTTTTGTAAATAGTCTACGTACTACCTTTTGTAATTTTGGTGTCAATATAATAGCCACCACAATACCTGCAGCACTTGTAATCAAGGAGTATTGAATTTAGCTAGCTGCTACGGCTGCACTTTCAAGAACAAACCACCATGCTAAGAAATAGCCAAATGCAGTCCAAATTGTACCAATAATAAGAGCAATCAAAATGCG
>JAGZGB010000003.1 GCA_018367495.1 Veillonella sp.
TCAGCATCCGTTTTTACGCTTCTAATACTGGATTTAATGTTTGGCAATTGAGTCACCTCCTTAAAAATCGTTTCTTATACCTGAATGATTATATCATACCACATATTGATACGCAAGGACTTTTCAGCCCAATATTTTCCTTGTTAGTATGAAGTATAAAACATTCCCTACTGTTCTTTAACTATAGCATATAAGTCTGTTTTATGAAATTAAGATTATTAATATATTTGCTAGCGTTGTAATTAGTTAATTATTTTGATTTTAAAAGTTAGTTAGCTCCCTTATGTTATAATAAAGGATAGAATTAAGCGAGGTGTATTATGAAAAAATTAATGATTATAGATGGCAGTAGTTTGTTATTCCGTGCATTTTTTGCGTTACCACCGTTGAAGTCTGCTTTGGGGACTCCAACGAATGCAGTGTATGGTTTTTTAACAATGCTCATCAAATTGTACGAAGAAATTAACCCTGATTATATTGCCGTAGCTTTTGATAAAGGTCGTCAGACATTCCGTACTGAAATGTATAGCGAATATAAAGGCAATCGTCCAGATGCACCAGAGGATTTACGCCCTCAATTTAGTCTTATTCAAGATGTATTAAAAGCTTTAGGTATTTGTGTTATTGAAGAAGAAGGCTTTGAAGGGGACGATATTCTAGGATCTTTAAGTAAGAAATTTGGTACACCAGAGATGGCTGTTCAAATCATTACTGGTGACCGTGATAATCTGCAGCTCGTTACAGAGCATAGTCACGTGTTCTTAACTAAAAAAGGTATTTCTGATATGTTAGAGGTTACTCTTGATAACATGGAAGAACTCTATGGCTATGGTCCTGATAAGGTTATCGAAATGAAAGCCCTTATGGGTGACTCCTCTGATAATATTCCAGGTGTACCAGGTGTAGGTGAAAAAACAGCCCTTAAATTGATTACAGAATACGGTGATCTTGAGTCTGTATATGACCATATCGAAGATATTTCCGGTAAGAAATTAAAAGAGCGACTCGTAGAAAATAAAGATTTAGCCTTCTTATCTCGTGAGTTAGCAACTATCAAAACAGATATGGATTTATCCTATAAGGTTGAAGACTTTGTACAGAATTTCCATAACTCTGAAGTACAGCCTTTATTCGAAACTCTTGGGTTTACTAAATTAACACCTCGTATTGTACAAGTAATGGGTGGAGAAAAATCCGCTTTTGGTGATTTTGGTTCTCTGTTTGCACCACAAGAGGAAATTTCTTTAGACGATGTAGCTGATGCTACAGCATTAACCCCTGAGTTCTATGCTGATAAAACGGTGGCCGTACATGTTGTACTCGATGGTAAAACTCCATTTAGAACAGTAACGAACACCTATTTATCCAATGGTGATACTATTGTAAAAACAGATGATTCTAAAGCTGTATTGGCCGTTTTACAAGGGGCAAAGACGATTGTTACGACTCAAACAAAAGAATTAATAGAAGCATTAGGTGAAGAGGCTCCAGCCGAGATTTCTTTATTTAATGAAGATAAATCAGCACGTATCCATGATATGTCTCTACTAGCATACTTGTTAGATCCAACACGAACTAATTATGGATATCTATATTTAACGGAACGTTTCTCTGTGCCGAGTATTGCTAGTGGCAGTGTAGATGTAGAATGCGTATCAATGGTAAAAGCATTACTCGCTATGAACGATGTGGCTTGTGAATCCGCTCGCCGTGAAGAGTTATGGTCTTTATATGAAACGATTGAGTTACCATTGATTCATACCTTAGTAGTAATGGAGAAAAATGGTATTTACATTGATACAGAAAAATTAGCGGAAACTACGGCTCGTTTTAAAGAGGAACTTGCGCAAGTACAGCAAGAGATTTACGATATCGCAGGGGAAACTTTCAACATTAACTCGCCTAAACAATTAGGTGTTATCTTGTTTGAAAAGATGAACTTGCCAATCATTAAGAAAACTAAGACTGGCTATTCTACTGATGCAGAAGTACTCGATATGCTTCGTCATGAAAGTCCGATTGTAGAGAAAATTTTGGCATATCGTTCTGTAGCTAAGCTAGTATCTACGTATTGCGAAGGCTTGGCCGTTCTCATTAATGATAAGACTAAACGTATTCATACGACCTTTAATCAAATGGTTACGGCTACAGGACGACTCAGCTCTTCTGATCCTAACTTACAAAATATTCCGGTTCGTACTGAAAAAGGCCGTGAAATTCGTGCTTTATTCTATCCAGGTGCAGGGTACGATACATTAGTTAGTGCCGATTATTCTCAAATTGAGTTACGTATTTTAGCGCATCTTTCAGGTGATGAAGCTTTAATCAAAGCCTTTGTTGACGGCAAGGATATTCACCGTTTTACTGCGGCGGAGGTACTAGGAAAATCTCAAGAGGACGTTACGAGTGAAGAGCGTTCCCATGCGAAGGCGATTAACTTTGGTATCATTTACGGTATTTCTGACTTTGGCTTGTCTCGTGATCTCGGTATTACACGGGGTGAAGCTAAAAACTATATTGATCTATACTTTAGTCGTTATCCTAAGGTTAAAGAATATATGGATTGCATGGTGCAAGAGGCTCATGAAACTGGTAAGGTTCGTACTATGTTCGGTCGTCAACGTGAATTGCCTGATATTAACAGCCGTAACTTTAACCGTCGCTCCTTTGCAGAACGTACGGCTATGAATACACCAATTCAAGGCACTGCTGCTGATATTATCAAGTTAGCTATGAACCAAGTAGAGAAGAAGCTAGAGGAAGGAAACTTTAAATCTAGACTTTTATTACAAGTACATGACGAACTTGTATTAGAGGTAGTGAATGATGAATTAGAGGCTATCGAAGCATTATTACGTTCTACCATGCAATCTGTTGTGGAATTACATGTTCCTCTAATTGTAGATGTGCACCATGCTGAGAACTGGGCATTGGTAAAATAGTTTACATATTAATATTAAATGTTGGAAGGTATGTATGTTTAAGATAGGATTAACTGGTGGTATTGCATCGGGCAAGAGTACAGTCCTTACCTATTTTAAGGACAAAGGAATACTTTATATCGATGCAGATATCGTCGCTCGTGAAGTAGTAGAGCCCGGTACTGAAGGTTTACAAGCCATTGTGGATACCTTTGGTTCTAACGTCCTTCATGATGATGGCACACTAAACCGTGAAGCACTTGGTGCAATAGTTTTTCACAATGAAGAAAAACGACAATTATTAAATGGATGTTTGAAAATACATATTCGCAATCGTATTTTGGAACTAACATCTCAATATGAAAAGGCTAATACGCCAGTTTTAATCTATGATATTCCATTACTCATAGAGGGGGAATGGTATACCATGATGGATGAGGTGTGGCTTGTTTATGTAAACGAGCCTACTCAGATAGATCGCTTAATGAGTCGTAATGGATATACCAAAAAGGATGCTTTAGCTCGCATCAATAGTCAAATGCGACTAGATGATAAACGCTCTTATGCAGATATAATTATTGATAATAATGGTACACCTTGTGATTTATTAGTACGCTTAAATAGCATTTGGGAAGAACATATTGAGCCAATTTTACGGGAATCAAAATAATAGTCTGTTATGTACTAATTTTGGTATATAAAATTTAAGATTAAATGGTATAATAAGCCCATAAAATTTTGTATAATAGTAATCTATTATTTGGTGTATCACTATACTGTAGCAAATAGTAAAATTTATAACAACTATGTAAGGAAAGGGGGATTTATGAAACGTGCAACGGCAACGGCGTTATCGTGCGTCGTACTTGGGTGGTTTTATTTTACTCATTTAGATGATCCTTTAGCGCGTCAAGTGGCGTACCCCTTTAACTATAGAGATGTAGTGATGGCTGCAGCTGAGAAGGAACAGGTTCCATCATCCTTGGTGGCTAGTGTTATTTTAGCTGAAAGCAAATATAAGAATACTGCTGAGTCAGAAACAGGTGCTCTTGGATTGATGCAACTCATGCCAGATACAGCACGTTGGGTTGCTCAACAAGTTGGTCATGGTAATTATACAGATCGTCAGCTAAAAGAGCCTGAAACTAATATTGAGTTAGGAACATGGTACCTTGGTCATTTGCTAAAGGAGTTTAACGGTGATGAGGTACAGGCGTTAGCGGCGTATAATGCGGGACGTGGCCATGTTGAATCGTGGCTTAATGAGAATAAATGGAATGGCATGGTTGATACTATTCCATTTCCAGAAACACGTAGCTATGTAAAAGCTGTTTTACAGTATCAACAGAAATATGAGGCGTTATATGGAAACGATTATTGAAGCTTGTAAAGCATTAGATTATTCATGGTTGCCTCAGCAGATTGGGGGATTTACCTTAGCAGCATCCAATGAATCTGATTACACTGTGCTACTTGAACGCCTTACAGCCAGTGAAGAGGTATTAAAGGTACCTATTTTCCATTATCAAAATGATCTAGGGTGGCGATGGTCTGCCTTGTATGATAAAGAGGTAGAGGACTATACGGTTCATATTGAAATGCCACTCTTTTCCTTTGTGGATATTTCGTTTGTACGGGCTGATTTAGAGTCGTTCTGGAAGGGGTTACAAGATCGATGTGTCAAAGGTTTAACTAATATGTTAATCGAGCCAGCGAATAACTTTACCTTTACCTATCGTCGCCGAGGAATACCTGAATGGGATTTTTCCGAGGTCATGCCTAAAGAATTGGAAGGTTTTATATGTGATGTTGATCCAGCTCACGGAATTCGGATGATTAATGGTTCTTTTATTATCGGTGAATATCGTAAAATGGATGAATGTACTGGATTATTGCTATATTATAACGAATTACGTGATGAGTACTTTGCAGAGCTTCGTTATAAAAACTATCCTGAAATAGACCATCATTTAGATGCTAAAAATTTAGTTGATTTAACCGCTGTTCTACGTGAACATTTAGGACCTATATTAAAAGGGTTAAATGAACGTGTTGATTAAGGATAATTATTAAATACAACTATGCTATTATTTTAGTTATTTTATTTTCATATGAAATAATTTAAGTGGGAATATTTGGTTAAAGCCCATAAGAAAGCGTAGAATTTGTATATACACAGCAAATGTGATATACTATATATGACTTTTATATAAATCTTTTAAAAGAGTGGGCTCATGTCCACTCTTTCATTTATGATTAGCCTTATTTTGAGGTTATAAATCAAGAGATATATACAAGATGTAGTAATGAAGGAGGCGATGGCTATGAAAAGAGAGGCAGTAGAGGAGTTTGTATCCTCTGTAGTTGAAGGTATTATAGCCGGCACCGAAATGGAACTGGTTGATGTAGATTACGTTCGTGAACGCGATTGGTATTTGCGTGTTTATCTCGATAAACCAGGTGGTGTAGATTTGGATGACTGTCAGTTCGTTAGCGAAAAACTAAGTGCTGTGCTCGACGAAAAAGATCCAATTATGGAAAACTATTTATTGGAAGTATCTTCTCCAGGCCTAGATCGAGTTCTTAAGAAGGATAAGGATTTGATTCGCTATAATGGCCGTGATGTAGATATTCAGCTATTTAAACCGATTAATGGCAGTAAGCAATTTACTGGTGTATTACAAGGTTTTACAGACACAACTATCGATTTTACTATCAATGGTGAAAGCATGACATTCGAACGGTCTGCCATTGCACAAATTCGATTACATCTTGATTTTTAATATATGGAGGCATACGAGTGAGTCAAGAATTAATTCAAGCGGTAATGGTGCTTACAAAGCAAAAAGGTTTTGCTCCTGAGGTTATTTTTGAATCCTTAGAGGCTGCATTGTTGCAAGCATATCGCAAAGAACCAACATCTAATCCAGATGCGTACGTTGTGATTGACCGTGAAACAGGCGTTTATAAAGTAATGGCTAAAAAACAAGTAGTGGAAACTGTGGAATTGCCAGAAACAGAAATTAGCTTGTTAGAAGCGCGCAAAATTGACAAACGTTTTGAAATTGGTGACGTAGTAGAAGTAGATGTTACTCCAGCTAACTTTGGCCGTAGTGCTGCCCATACTGCAAAACAAATGCTTATTCAACGTTTGAAAGAGGCTGAACGCAGCGTAGTATACGAAGAATACTATAGCCGTGAAGGCGATATCATTACTGGTGTTATTACACGTGTAGAAGGTAAAAATGTATTTATCGATTTAGGTAAAACAGAAGCAATTTTGCCTCCTACTGAGCAAATTGCTACAGAAACATATCACGAAGGAGATCGTATTAAATGCTATATCGTAGAGGTTAAGAAAACTACGAAAGGTCCACAAATCATGATTTCCCGCACACATCCTGGTTTATTGAAACGCCTCTTTGAATTAGAGGTGCCAGAAATTTATGAAGGTGTGGTAGAGCTTAAATCTGTAGCTCGTGAGCCTGGTATGCGTTCTAAAATCGCTGTATATAGCCGCGATGAAAATGTTGACCCAGTAGGAGCTTGCGTAGGTCCAAAAGGTCAACGTGTACAACATATAGTTGATGAATTACACGATGAAAAAATTGATATCGTTAAATGGGATGAAGATCCAGCAATTTATATCGCTAACTCTTTGAGTCCAGCAAAGGTTGTATCTGTTGATGTAAGTGAAGAAGAAAAATCCTCTTACGTTGTAGTTCCTGATTATCAATTATCCTTAGCAATTGGTAAAGCTGGTCAAAATGCTCGATTAGCAGCTAAATTAACTAACTGGAAAATCGATATTAAGAGTGAAACTCAAGCAGCTGAAGAACCTTTTGCAGGTTTTGGCAATGCTGAGGACGGTGAATAGTCATGAAACCGAAATCCCAACCTATGCGCACCTGTGTAGGATGTGGTGAGCCAAAGGTAAAACGTGAATTGATTCGTGTAGCCTTGAGCCCAGACGGTAACATTAGTATTGATCGCACTGGTAAAGCACCAGGACGTGGAGCCTATCTATGTGAATCCATGTCGTGCTTTGAACAAGCCTATAAGGCAAAACGATTAGAACGGTCATTAAAGCATAGTGTATCGAAAGAGATATACGAAGCGTTACAACGTGATTTACAAGAGCATGAGTAATCACTGATATACATGAATGAAGATAAAATTTTGAATCTCTTAGGTTTAGCACAACGAGCAGGTAAGGTTATTTCCGGTGATTTTATCGTAGAAAAGGCTATAAAGAGAAAGGAACCAAAATTGGTACTTCTCGCTAGTGACTGTGCAGCCAACAATGAAAAGAAATATACTCAATTAGCAGAAACACATCAGATTCCACTTCATAGTATTGCCAATAAAGAGGTGTTAGGAACAGCTATTGGTAAAGAAGTTAGGGTAGTAGTCGCCGTACTAGATGATGGGTTTGCAAAGGCAATAGTAAAAGAGATTGATCGATAATAAGGGGGTATGTAGATGTCCAAAAAGCGCGTCCATGAAATCGCCAAAGAGTTCGGCGTAGAAAGTAAGCAGGTCATTTCTATCTTGCAACAACATAATATTAATGTTACGAAAGCAGTGAATTCTGTAGATGATTCAGGTTATGATATTGTAAAAAAACAATTAGGTAAGAAATCTGAAGCACCTAAATCTACACAAAAGGCAGAACAAAAATCTGCTCCGACAGCAGCACATAAACAAGAAGCTGCACCACATAAACAACAAAATCCAAATCGTTCTAAGGAACAAAAAAAGGATAATTACAAACAAGGTGGTCAAAAACAAGACGATCAATCTAAACAAAATGACCATAAAAAGGGCAATGTACGTCATGTACAAATCTCTGAACCTACACGTAAATCCGAAGGTAACCAACAATCTGGTGACCGCCCTAACAACCGCCCTAACAATAATAATCGCAATAATGACAACCGCAATAACAATGGTCGTCCTAATGATGCGCGTAATAATGATAATCGCAATAACGATAATCGAAACAATGATAACCGCAATTCTAATAACAATGATCGACGTAACAAGAAAAATAAAAAAGGCGGTAACAACCGTCCTCAATCCTTGTTATCTACATCTATGCAAAAGAAAAAGAATCGCGTAAAACATCGTAATGAACAGTACTTACAACAAAAAGCTGAGGCTGAACGTAAGGCTGAAGCAGCGATTGCTACGGAAATCGAATTATCCGGTCCTTTAACAGTTAAAGAATTAGCCGAAAAAATGGGCCGTGAAGTATCTGAAATCATCAAAAAGTTGATGCTTTTAGGTGTTATGGCTAGCATTAACCAAGAGGTTGACGTTGATACTGCTACAATTGTAGCTGAAGAATTTGGTGTAACTGTAACAGAAGTAGAACCTGAAGAAGATCCTACTGATATCATCGAAATTGAAGATGCACCAGAAACATTAAAACCTCGTCCTCCAGTTGTTACTATCATGGGTCACGTTGACCATGGTAAAACATCTTTGTTGGACGTAATTCGTCAAACTAATGTAACAGCTGGCGAAGCAGGTGGTATTACTCAACATATCGGTGCTTACCAAGTTCGTTATAACGACAATAAAATTACATTCCTTGATACTCCTGGCCATGAAGCGTTTACAGCTATGCGTCTACGCGGTGCTAAATCTACAGATATCGCGGTTCTCGTTGTAGCTGCTGATGATGGTGTAATGCCGCAAACTATTGAAGCCATAAACCATGCTAAATCTGCAGATGTACCAATTATTGTTGCTATCAACAAAATGGATAAACCAGGTGCTAACCCAGACCATGTTAAACAACAATTGTCTGAACATGGCCTTTTACCAGAAGAATGGGGTGGCGATGTAATCATGGTTCCAGTTTCTGCTAAACAAAAACAAGGTATCGACGACTTGCTCGAAAATATCTTGCTCGTAGCAGAAGTTATGGAATTAAAAGCGAACCCTAACCGTAAAGCTTACGGTGTAGTTATCGAGGCTCAACTTGATAAAGGTCGTGGTGCTGTATGTACCGTATTAGTACAAAAAGGTTCCCTTCGTGTAGGTGACACTGTACTTGCTGGTACTGCTTATGGTAAAGTACGTGCCATGACAAATGAACGCGGCGAAAAGGTAAAAGTAGCTCGTCCTTCTATGCCAGTAGAAATCCTGGGCTTCTCAGAAGTTCCACAAGCTGGTGAAATCATCAATGGTATGGATGATAACGAAGCACGTGCAATCGCAGAAAAACGTATTGCTAAACAACGCGTTCAAGAATTGCAAGCTACTCACAAAGTTACATTGGATGATATCTTCAACCAAATTCAACAAGGTGAGTTAAAAGATCTTAATATCATCATTAAAGCAGACGTTCAAGGCTCTGTAGAAGCATTACGTCAATCCTTGGAAGGTATTAAAAATCCTGAAGTACGTATCGTTATCGTTCATGCTGCAGTAGGTGCTATCAATGAATCCGATATCATGTTGGCTTCTGCATCTAATGCCATCGTAATGGGCTTCAATGTACGTCCTGATGCTAATGTACGTCGCGCTGCTGAGAATGAAAAAGTTGATCTTCGTACCTATCGCGTAATCTACGATGCTATTAATGACGTTGAGTCTGCGATGCGTGGTATGTTGGCTCCTCAATTTAAAGAGGTTGTTGTTGGTCGTGCAGAGGTACGTCAAGTTATTTCTACACCTAAAGCTATAGTTGCCGGTTCTTATGTAACAGAAGGTCGTATTACTAACGATTCTGAAGTACGTTTGATCCGTGATGGTATTGTTGTATTTGAAGGTAAGGTTGACTCTTTACGTCGATTCAAAGACGAAGTAAAAGAAGTTAAAACATCCTTCGAATGTGGTATCTCCTTAGAAGGTTACCGCGACATCAAGGAAGGCGACGTAATTGAAGCGTACTTGATGGAAGAAATTGCACCTCAAATATAGGAGGTTTATATGAGTGACGTTCGTGTCAGAAAATTACAAGAATTCATCAAACAAGAGGTAAGTCAAATGTTGATGCGTGGATTGAAAGATCCTCGCATCGGCTTCACTACTATTACCGATGTTCATGTAACCGGTGATTTACGCGAGGCTACGATTTATGTTTCATTGTTTGGTTCCGATAAGGAAAAAGAAGATACTCTTATCGCTTTAAAGCATGCAGCAGGTCATATTCGTACTGAGCTTGGCAAAGTACTTAAGTTGCGCCATATTCCTTCTATCACATTTGATAAGGATACGTCTTTAGACTATAGCATGCATATTGAATCCCTTTTGAATGAAATCAAAAAGGACGAAGAAAAAAATTAACACAAAGGATGGAGAACATGAGTAAGATTACTATTAATCAATTACATGTGGCTCTGTGTGAAGCTAATTCTATTATGCTAACCGTCCATGTTAGACCTGATGGTGATGCTATCGGGTCCATGGTGGCCTTTTACGAAGCTCTTGTAGGGCAAGGTAAAACTGTATATATGGTAGTGGATGATGTAGTTCCTGAAAAGTACTCATTCTTACGATATACGGACCACATCCATGATGTAGCGTATTTTGAAACAAATCCTGTTGATATTGATATGCTAATGGTATTGGATGCTAGCACGTATGAGCGAATTGGCAAAGTAGGTGCACTATGGAGTGCACCTATTTTTAATATAGACCACCATATTTCTAATACAGAGTTTGCGAATCACCTATATTTAAAGCCTAATTTTGCTGCCACTGGTGAAATTATTACCGATTTATGTACAAAATGGAATTGGCCTATTACTGAGTCTATGGGCACTGCATTATATATGGCTATTGCTACAGACTGTGGTTTCTTTAAGTTCAGTAATACCACAGCCAATACTTTAGAAATGGCTGCAAAATGTGTAGCAGCTGGTGCTAGACCTAATGTTATTTCTGAAACGATTGAAGCTGTGTCTGCCAGTCGTCTTGAATTAACAAAACAAGTTATGCAAACTATTGAGTTTTACAAGAATAATACAGTGGCTACAATTGAGTTGAATCGTAAAGCCATGACAATTCTTGGGGATGATACGGATGGTTTTGTAGATATTATTAGAAACGTCGATACTGTTGATATAGCTATTTTATTAAAAGCTGAAGCTGATGATAGAACGCGGGTAAGCTTGCGTTCTAAAGGAACCGACGTGAATGCTATAGCTAGTCATTTTGGCGGTGGCGGACATATTCGAGCTTCCGGTTGTACCATTAATTTACCATTACAGGAAGCAAAACAAGCTCTTATTGAGGTGATTAAATAATGGATGGTGTTTTACCATTTTTAAAACCTCCTGGAATAACAAGCCATGATGCTGTTGCCATTTGTCGCCGTATTTTAAAAGAGAAACGCATAGGTCATAGTGGTACGTTAGATCCTATGGCATATGGTGTATTGCCAGTATTTCTTGGTAAGGCTACGCGACTTATTGAATACACTGATAGTTTTGATAAAACCTATGTGGCAGAATGTAAATTGGGGACTTTTACAGATACGGAAGATAGTTCTGGTCAATCTGTACTGCCTGATGCAGACATGGTATTACGAGATGGCATTCTATTAAATGAATCGACTCAATGTTCAGAACTTTCTGATGCTATTATTAAACCAACTTTTGATGAATTAGTTAATACATTGAATTCCTTTACTGGTGTACAAGACCAAAGACCATCAAAATATTCCGCTATTAAGATAAATGGTATTCGTGCTTATGAATATGCCCGTAAAGGGATTCCTGTAGAATTGCCATTGCGGCAAATTTATATAAAAAATATTGAGCTTGTAGCGTATGGCTTTCCATATTTTACAATTCGTGTAACATGCTCTGGAGGCACTTATATTCGTTCATTATTACGTGATATATGTGTTTCATTAGGTATACCAGGAACGATGACATCTTTGGCACGTACTCAAGTAGGGCCCTTTGATATTGGTTCTGCAAAAATGGCTGAGGAACTGATGATTCATGGTGAAAGCCTATTGTTACCAACGGATACAGCAGTTTCACATCTTTCAAAAGTAACGGTAAATAGTGTACAATTAAAGATGATGGTTCAAGGTAAACAATTACCTATAGATAGTGAATTTTCCTTTACCGAACCAGATCATTATTATAGAGCCTATGGTCCTCATGGATTCATTGGTATTATGAAACGAACAAACCACACATTGAAGGTGGAAAAAAATATTTTTATTGAAGGATAAGTATGAAGCAATTACATTCGTTTGATGAACTACGTCAAATCAAAGATACAAAAGTATATGCCCTAGGTACCTTTGATGGCATTCATCGAGGTCATCAACGAGTTATACGAAAGGCTGTCGAAGAAGCTGCATCAGTTAATGGTGTTAGCATTATCATTACCTTTGAACATCATCCGTTGACAATTCTACATCCAGAACGTGTTCCTAAGCGGGTTATTCAAGAAGAGGTTATGGATACTGTTCTTGATGATTTGAATGTAGATTATATTTTGCGATTACCTATGAATGAAGAACTACTTCAAATGAGTGCTGATGAATTTTTAGATGCTCTTTGTACAGATATGAATGTTCAAGCCATCGTAATAGGTGAGAATTTTACATTCGGTGCAAAAGGATTAGGTAATCCTACATATATGAAACAAGCATTGGCTGATAAGCATATACAAGTCCTAGTACAGCCTTTATTGCCTTGTGATGGTCTTAGTACACCTATTTCAAGTACTGAAATCAGAAAAGCGATTCGAGAAGGGCGTTTAGAAGATGCTACTCATTGGCTAGGAAGACCATTTCAGTTTAAAGGGACTGTTATTAAAGGTGATCAACGAGGACGTACATTAGGATTTCCTACATTAAATTTATTACTTCCTAATGAAATGGCTACACCTCCAGATGGAGTGTATGCTAATCGCGTGTGGATCGATGGCATTTGGTATGATGGGGTAGGTAATATTGGGGATAATCCTACATTTAAAAATCAGTACCATAGATGTGAAGTACACGTGTTTAACTTTGACCAAGATATATATGGAAAAGAAGTTCTTGTACAATTTATTTCCTATATTAGAGGGGAAGTTAAATTTAATAACTTACAAGATCTTATTGATCAAATGAAGGTGGATGAAGAACAAGCTTTAGCTATTTTGGCTAATGCATAATAAGGGGGTTCTCATGGATATTAAAGAAGCTCGTAAACAAATAGATAGCATTGATGCTGTGCTAGTAAGAGAATTTGAAAAACGATTAACTTTAATTAAGGAAATCGGTAAATATAAGGATGAACATCATTTACCACTAGTAGATGAAGAGCGTGACAAAAGTATTATAGATTTACATAGTAATAGCTGTGAAAATAAAGATTTAGCACCATACATTGAGAATTACCTAAAAACTGTAGTCTCTATGAGTAATGAGTTTTTAAAAGAACATATGCATAAGCATATATTCCTTATTGGCATGCCAGGTGCTGGTAAAACTACAGTCGGTAAAGTATTAGCCAAAGAATTAGGTCGAGATTTTTATGATTTGGATCAAACGATTCAAGATAAAGTAGGAAAATCTGTACAAAATATTTATATTTATGATGGTAAAGATGCTTTCAGCGAGTATGAATACAGTACAATTAAAGAACTAATTCATAATAAGCCATCTGTTATTGCTACCGGTGGTGGTACTGTTACCTATGACAAAACAGTAAAGTTAATGCGTAATAATGGTCTTGTTGTATTTGTTAATCGCGATGTAAATCATATTCTAGATGATTTGGATCTTGAAATTCGCCCACTTGTTAAAGAAAGTATTGAGTATATCTTTAATGTATATGAAGAACGATACCCTTTATATGAAAAAGTGGCACATATTAAAATCGGTAATGAAGGCAGTATTACCGATGCGGTACAAGAAATTATTGAAGCCTTACCTAATACGGAGAAATAATGGACGCTATACGAGGATTTGTATACCGAACTATATATGAGAATACACAACGTACGTATTGCGTGTTTGTCCTTAAGGATTATAATGAGGAATACATTACTTGTACTGGTAAATTTGAGTCTCCTAAAGAGGGGGAAGATATCGAAGTTCGCGGCCGTTATGTAGAACATGAAAAATATGGTCGACAATTTGATGCTACTAGTGTAGAGAAGTTAAAGCCTGATAATATGGGTGCTGCAAAGACCTACTTATTGAACTTAGGTATTAAAGGTTTTGGTGAGAAGTCCGTAGAAAAGGTACTCGATTATTTTGGTATTCGTATATTAGAGATTTTACGAGAGGAACGTCCTGAAGAAATCAAGGATGTACCAGGGCTTCGTAAAAGTGTTAAAGACGAATTATTTAACACCTTGTTAGGTGAAGGAATTCTCTCGGATTTAAATCATTTTTTTGAAAGACATCACATTTCATCTAAATGGAGTCGCATGGTATACACTTATTACGGTGTTCAGTCTGTGGCTGTTATTGAAGATAATCCTTATACTTTGTTACGTGTAGCACCAGACATGCTCTTTGGTACGGCTGATACTCTAGCAGAACATCTTGGTATTACTGGCAGTGATTCACGTCGTTTGGAGGCTGGCTTAGAATGGATTTTACGCAGTCTAGATAATCAAGGTCATACTTGTTTGCCAGTAGATCAACTTATTGGCCGTTTAGATGATCTGTTACAAACTGATGTAGATGATATTGCTAACTTTATTGAAAGTCTTTTGGAGCAAGGTGCTTTGTATAGTACTTATTATGAAGATATCTTATATATTTACCCTCCAGAAATGTACGTGTCTGAAGTAGAAAGCGTTCATTATACAAAGGATTTCTTATTAGAGGCAAATCCAATTTCTCTAGATATTCTAAGTTTTATAGAGAAATTTGAAGAGGATAATCATATTATTTTTGGTGATGCCCAAAAAGAGGCTATCCAGTTATCTTTCTTTGAAAAATTTTCTCTTATCACTGGTGGACCTGGTACAGGTAAAACGACGATTATTAAGGCTTTAGTAAAAGGATTTCAACTTGGTGGCTTGGGTCGTATTATTCTATGTGCTCCTACGGGACGTGCTGCAAAACGACTTACTGAGGCCACAGAGTTTGAAGCTACTACAATACATCGCTTATTAGTACCTGTTCAAGGTAGTGATTTTTATGATTTTACTAAGAATGAAGATGATCCTTTAGACATTGATGTTATTATCATTGATGAAGCATCAATGCTTAATGTACGGTTATTCTATTCGTTAATGGCGGCCATTCCAAAGGAAGCACATATTATTATCGTAGGTGACGTAGATCAATTACCACCTATTGGAGCAGGCTTTGTATTAAAAGATTTACTCGATAGTGATTGTGTGCCTTATACGCGACTTAACCAGATTTATCGTCAAAGCTCTGGTAACACTATTGTAGAAAGCGCCTATGCTATTAACCGTGGTGAAATGCCAAAACTTGATAGTCTAAATGAAGAGTTTTCCTTTATACCTGTTAAGTCTTACGATATGATGATGAAAGCTATCATAGATGTATATAAGCGAGAACAGGAGCATATTGAGGATGAATTAGATATTCAAATTATTTCTCCTATGCGACGTGGTGAAGCTGGAAGTACGCTCATTTCTCAGTATGTACAACAAGCAGTTAATCCTCCAGATAGTTTAAAAGGGGAAGCACGCGTTAATGGTATTACATATCGTGTAGGGGATAAAGTTATCCAAATCCTCAATGATTATGAGTTAGAAGTCTTTAATGGTGAAATTGGTATTATTTACGCTATTACACGAACTGATATTTGTATCCGATTTATTCATAAAGAGGTTCGTCTACCTATCGACGAAGTACATATGATTATGCCCGCTTATGCTATAACGGTTCATAAGAGTCAAGGTAGTGAGTATGGTGTAGTTATTATTCCATTTGTACCTCGTTATGGCGGTATGTTACAACGCAATTTGTTGTATACTGCTGTTACACGGGCTAAACGGAAGGTTATTATCATTGGCACTACGAACGCTATAGAACGTGCTGTACGTACAGTAAACGGTGATGAACGATATACATTGTTTAAAGAACGACTACAAGGGAGATGTGATTCATAATGAGTTTTTGGGATTTCCTATTTCCACCTGTATGTCCTAATTGTGGGACTTTCGTAGCAACACAAGGGGATTGGTGTGAAACTTGTTTTACAGATCTATTACATATTCGTCATGTGCCACATAAATTTTTACATTATGTAGATGATGTATGTGTGTTAGCTGAATATCGTGGTGGTCTAAAGTCTATGATTTACGATGTAAAATTTAATGAAAAAAAGGAGCAGTCCAAAGGGGCTGCTCCTTTTTTAGCATCGTACAACTTTTACATGAAATATAATGAGTTTAATATTGTAAATGGTAATTGTAAAACTGTATATGATTATATAGTTCCTGTACCTTCAAGTGAAACAAAGAAGAAAAAAAGAGGATACAACCAGGTTGATTTATTTTTTAAGAAATGGGCATATTCATTAGATAAAATAAATAAGCGATATTTCGAATGGCTTGATTGTATATATAAGTTTGATACTTCTAATGATATGTGGGCTTTAACTAATAAGGAACGACATCAAAATATTGATGATGCTTTTGTAATTAAAGCAGAATTTAAAGATATTGATGTATCTCAAAAGCGTATTTTAATTGTAGATGACATTTACACTACCGGAGCGACTATTGAAGCTGTAGCAAAGGTTCTTAAAGCATATAATCCTAGTAGAGTCGATGGCCTGACACTGGCTAGCGGTAGCTTTTAAAATAGAAAAAGCGTCCACTTTATTGTGAACGCTTAATTATAATATTAACCTAAAACATCTATAAATGCTTTTACTACATCTGGATCGAAAAGAGAACCGGATGCACTAAAGAGTTCTTCTTTTGCTTTAGCTTTTGTCTTTGCCCAAAACTCAGTAGATGGATTAACAGTTGTATCGTAATAATCTGCAACAGCAATAATTCTTGCTCCTAGTGGAATATTTGCACCACGCAAATGTTTAGGGTAACCAGAGCCATCCCATTTTTCATGGTGATAACGAATATAAGGCAATATTTGTTGGCAACAAGGATAATTCTCAATTATATTGGCACCACTTGCAGGATGTTGTTTATACTTTGACATTTCTTGCTTGTTAAGATATGGAGATTTTTGAATTAGTGCATTAGGTACCATTAAAAGTCCTACATCATGGAGTAAAGCCGCGTGACGTATTTGTTCGATTTCATTTAATGGCAACCCCATTTTGGCTGCAATACTAACTGCATAGTTTGAAACTTGGATAGAATGAGTATACAAATGATAGCTTTTCATTTGTATCATCTGTAAAAGTTGAGCGCTAATAGCTTCTAAACTGTCCTTCTCCAGTTCGTACAACCCTGATGGTTGCATTAATGATAACATAAACATAATAAACCCCTTTAACTAACATGTAGAACATATGGTACAACCCCTCGTACTAATGTTCATATCGTACAACTTTAGGCCGTTCTTTTTAAATAGTATACAAATTATACACCATAAATAATAATTTGTGTATGATACGTATGTTCTATTATTGACGGTGTATTCATATTTATCATACAAGAAATAATTGACATTTTTGGAATGTACTAAATATAGTATCTTTAAATATTAATTTTATAAATATTAAAATAATATGAAGAATATTTTAGGTTTTCTATGACAATTTTCTATACATCAAAAAAAGATTGAAAAATTCATTCTCATTTCAATGAGAAATAAGCGATTATATGTTCTGAAATTTAATTTAATATCTACATCTTATGTATTTTTAAAATGTACATATAATTGTATATCTAGACAGTTATAATGTTATTCATTATAATACGTCTATACGGGTCTGTGGTTGAAAGTCGATGCCAGTCGCAGGCGAAACGATCCACATAAGCAACCCACGGGGTTGTGAGCATGGTGCGGCTTAGGTGTAAGTCCTGCCGGTAAAACCGAGAGAAGTAGTAGTGGGGAGTCTTGGACTTATGAGCGAACCTTCCAGCAGGCGAGTGTGGGGGCAAAGACCAGGTCAGCCGTATACGGGCACATGAGGCTTTTCTCATGTGCTTTTTTCTTTTATACATCTGTATATTTTAAAATCGTGAAAAGAGCGATGACTATGGGAAAGTTATTATACATAATGGTTATAAATATACAAAGTATGTATAAAAATTAAGTATAAATATAGTGATTAATTGATATTTCAGATGATTCTATACAAAATTATTGACATAATTATACTAAGTGTTATACTAGTGTAATAAAATAGTTAGTTTAATAAATGAGGGTGATTCGATGTTGAATAGCAAGTTAAAAAAATTAATCATTGGTGGTTGTCTGTTAGTAATGGCTGGTACTGTAATTGGTGGTTGTGGATCTTCTACACAAACAACATCTAATAAACTAATAGTTGGTACTAATGCAACATTTGTACCATTTGAATTTAAAGATGAAAAAACTCAAGATTATACAGGCTTTGATATTGAATTGATTCGTGCAATTGGTAAACGTATCAATAAAGATGTAGAACTTAAGAATATTGCGTTTGATGCTTTGATTCCAGCATTAAACACTCGCGATATCGATGTAGCTGCATCAGGTATGACTATTACAAAAGCAAGAAGTGAAAAGGTATTATTCTCTTCTCCATATTACGAAAATGCCCTTGCTGTAGTATTTAAAGATGGTACAAATATCACATCTCTTGATGATCTTAAAGGTAAAAAAATTGCTGCACAATTAGGTACTACGGGTGCGGATTTAGCCCATAAAATCGAAGGTACTACTGTAAAAGAGTTTGACCATAGTAATGAAGCTTTGTTAGAATTACAAAATGGTGGTGCTGATGCAACTGTTATTGACTTGCCTGTGGCTCAATATTACAGTACTAAACATCCAGAACAACATATTAAATTTATGGCATATCCAAATACAAAAGAATATTTGGGCTTAGCAATTAATAAAGATAATAAAGACTTACAAGAACAAATTAATAAAGCAATTGCTGATATGAAGGCTGATGGTGAATTTAATACATTATATAAAAAATGGTTTAATGTAGATGCACCTGCTGATATGCCGGTAGTTTTAGAATTAAAATAATAGGAGAGATCATGAGTTTTAATTGGGGGTTAATTGCGGACAATTTACCGCTTTTATTACAAGGTGCACTAGTAACCGTTGAAATTACAGCTATGTCTGTAGGCTGCGGGTTCTTTATTGGTTTATTAGTAGCTATAGCAAATTTATCTAAATTTTCTATAGTTAGATTGTTAGCAAAATGCTATGTAGATATCATTCGTGGTACACCGCTATTGGTACAAATCTTTTTGATTTATTTTGCATTGCCAATGATTACAGGACAACGTATTGATCCTTTTATTGCTGCTGTTACTGCATGTAGTATCAACTCTGGTGCTTATGTGTCTGAAATTTTTCGAGCGGGCATTCAGTCTATCGATAAAGGTCAAATGGAGGCAGGTAGATCTCTTGGCTTGAGTTGGGGTCAAACTATGCGGTATATTATTATGCCACAAGCTTTTAAGGCAATTATCCCACCATTGGGTAATGAATTTATTGCTATGTTGAAGGATTCTTCCTTAGTTTCTGTCATTGGTTTTGAGGAGTTAACACGTCGTGGTCAATTGATTATTGCTAAAACATATGCATCATTTGAAATCTGGGGCATAGTTGCTGTTATTTACCTTATTATGACAGTAACGATTTCACAACTAGTTGGTTACCTTGAAAGGAAATATAGCATTAAATGATTAAGTTAGAAAATGTACATAAATTCTTTGGTAAAAATGAAGTATTAAAGGGTATTGATTTACATATTGAAAAAGGTCAAGTTGTAGTAATTATTGGCCCTTCAGGTTCTGGTAAAAGTACAGTATTACGTACTATGAACTATCTAGAAGAGCCTACATCCGGTAAGGTAATTGTAGATGGTATGGATCTTTCCGATAAGTCTAAACTTAACCAAGTTCGTACCGAAGTAGGGATGGTATTCCAAAATTTTAATCTATTCCCACATATGACTGTAATGGAAAATCTAACGTTAGCTCAAACTAAGGTTCGTAAAATCTCTAATGAGGAAGCAAAAAAAATCGGACAAACTTTATTAGACCGCGTTGGGCTAGGGGATAAAGCTAACGCATATCCTGACTCTTTGTCTGGTGGTCAAAAGCAACGTGTAGCTATTGCTCGAGCTTTAGCGATGAAACCGAAAGTAATGCTATTTGATGAACCTACATCTGCACTCGATCCAGAGATGGTTCGTGAGGTACTGGATGTAATGAAGTCTCTTGCAGAAGAAGGAATGACGATGGTTATCGTTACTCATGAAATGGGTTTTGCCAAAGAAGTAGCTGACCGTGTATTATTTGTAGACGGTGGATTAATTTTGGAAGATGATACTCCTGAAAAAGTCTTTGATGATCCTACTCATGAGAGAACAAAACTGTTCTTGTCGAAAATTTTATAATAATATTTTTTTATATAAAAGGAAGTAAATTCTAGAGTCAGAGGTTACTTCCTTTTTTTCTATTTTTAAAGATAGCTAAATTTATTCATATTAATTTTTTTGATAGATAAATTGATTTATACCTATTAATATATTTTATAACTGTTTTTGTTATACCCGTTTAACCCTTGTAAATAAGCTTTTTTAGGTATTTAATAATCTATAAAAAACGATTATTGCTATAAATATTTGTGATATGTAAATATTTTATACATATATATTTTAGATTAATAATTTTTAATTCGTATATTTTTATAATCATAAAAATATGTAATAATTTTATATGTTATTCAAAAATATTAATAATATAGATAAATAAAAGCTTTTAACTGTTATTGATGGGGTAAACTCTAAAAAAACATATTTGTATATTCATTAAAAGTGTTACTGTTATTGTTTGAAATTTTATACATGCTGTGTTATGATACAAGTGTAGTGCAAGACAGTAAGACAATAAATATATTTTTAGGAGGATGTTACCATGTTAGGTAAAGTAAAATGGTTCAGTGCAGAAAAAGGTTATGGATTTATTGAACGTGAAGACGGTAGCGATGTATTTGTACATTACTCTGCGATCCAAGATGAAGGTTTTAAATCTTTGGCAGAAGGTCAAAATGTAGAGTTTGATATCGTTGATGGTAACCGTGGCCCTCAGGCAGCTAACGTTGTAAAAGCGTAATTACATACTAAAAAATACATAAAAGTAACATAAAATAAAACTCTGATATCGCATGATATCGGAGTTTTTTTATTATTCTTGAAAATAAGATTTATATTTGTACAAAAAATATAAAAATGTTTCAATAAAAAAAGGAGTTTTATAGATTGATGTAGAAGTAATAATATAACACGAAAAATAAGTGGAAATACTACACACTTATATTTTGTGGATGATTTTTAGAAAGGGTGTTGACTTATGAAAGTAGCAATCAGAGGTAAAAATATTGAAGTGACAGATGCTTTAAGAGCATATATTGAAAAAAGATTGAGTAAATTAACTCGTTACTTCGATGATGAGTTAGATGCACAAGCGGTTTTATCCGTTGTAAAAGATAAATCTACTGTAGAATTTACATGTTTCATTGATAAGATTGTTCTTCGTGGTGTAGAAACAAATGATGATATGTATGCTGCTATTGATTTAGTAGTAGATAAGATTGTACGCCAAATTCACAAACATAAAACTCGTTTAGCAAAACGCTTTAAAAAACAAGAGGCTTTCCATCCAGAAGCTTTACCAGCTCCTGTAGAAGAAGAAACTATCGAAGTTGTAAAACGCAAACACTTTGCAGTACGCCCTATGGATGTAGAAGAAGCTATCTTGCAAATGAATCTTATTGGTCATGACTTCTTTATGTTCTTTAATGCTGAAACAGAAGCCATGAACGTAGTATATCGCAGACATGATGGATTCTATGGTTTGATTGAACCAGAATTACAATAATTTATAATATCGGCTGACAATAATTCTAACTCCTTTCTACTTTTAAATCAGCCGATTATTATATAAAGGTGGATGATTGTTTTGAGTCATCCACCTTTTTTTATAAAACTCTGTAAATAATCGTGAAATGCCTTGAATTCTTTGACTATTCAAGGCATTTTCGTTATAATAAATTAGATAAAATAATGTAAGATGTCCTATAGAGGAGTGATTTGTTTGTTAAGCTTTTTACAAAGGCTATTAGGTAATAATAACGCAAAAGAAATAAAAAAAATGCGTGCTATTGCTGATCATATTAATGAAATTGAACCGAATTATGTTAAATTAAGTGATGCTAACTTAGTAGCAAAAACTGATGAGTTTAAACGTCGTTTGCAAAAAGGGGAAACGTTAGACGACATTTTACCAGAAGCATTTGCTGTAGTTCGTGAAGCATCTAAACGCGTATTAGGCATGCGTCATTTCGATGTGCAGTTGATTGGTGGTATTTGCCTTCATAGGGGTAATATCGCTGAAATGCGTACTGGTGAAGGTAAAACATTAGTTGCTACATTGCCGGTATATCTAAATGCATTGACAGGTAATGGTGTACATGTTGTTACAGTAAATGATTACTTGGCAACTCGCGATAGCGAACAAATGGGTCGTTTATATAACTTCTTAGGCCTTTCTACGGGACTTATTGTAGCTAATCTCGATTTTAACCAACGTAAAGAAGCATATGCGTGCGACATTACATATGGTACAAACAATGAGTTTGGCTTTGATTATTTGCGCGATAACATGGTATCTGATGTATCTCAAATGGTACAACGTCCATTGAATTATGCAATTGTCGATGAAGTCGACTCTATCCTTATCGACGAAGCAAGAACTCCATTAATTATTTCTGGTCCTGGTCAACGTTCCACTGATAATTACTATAAGTTAGCTAAAATTGTTCCTCATCTTGTGAAAGATGAAGATTATACAATTGATGAAAAACAAAAAACTATTGCGCCTACAGATTCTGGTATTGCTAAAGTAGAGCAAATGCTTGGTGTTGAAAATTTGTATGATGCAGAAAATATTGAGTTAAATCATCTGCTTGGTGCATCTTTACGTGCATATGCTATGATGCATCGTGATACTGATTATGTAGTTAAAGATGGTGAAGTTGTTATCGTCGATGAATTTACAGGTCGTTTGATGTTTGGTCGTCGTTATTCTGATGGTTTACACCAAGCAATCGAAGCTAAAGAAGGCCTGAAGGTTGAACGTGAAAGTCAAACATTAGCTTCTGTTACATTCCAAAACTATTTCCGTATGTATAATAAGCTTGCTGGTATGACTGGTACAGCCAAAACAGAGGAAAAAGAATTTATTGATATTTATGGTTTGGAAGTATTACCTATTCCGCCAAATAAACCGTTGGCCCGTGTAGATTTGCCTGATCAAATCTTTAAAACAAAGGCAGCTAAATATCGTGCCGTAGTACGTAATGCTGTAGAACGCCATCAAACTGGTCAACCGATTTTGATTGGTACTACATCTATTACACAATCTGAAGAACTTTCAGATATGTTATTACGTGCAGGCGTACCTCATAAAGTGTTGAATGCTAAACATCATGAAAAAGAAGCGGAAATTGTTGCAGATGCTGGTCAAATGGGTATGGTGACAATCGCTACAAACATGGCTGGTCGTGGTACTGATATTACTTTAGGCGAAGGGGTACCTGAATTAGGTGGCTTGGCTATCCTAGGTACTGAACGTCATGAAAGTCGCCGTATCGATAATCAGTTGCGTGGTCGTGCTGGTCGTCAAGGTGATCCAGGTTCTTCCCAATTCTTCTTATCCTTAGAAGATGATTTAATGCGTATCTTTGGTGCTGATAATATTACAGGTATCATGGATAAACTGGGCATGGAAGAAGATGAACCTATTGAGCATTCTTTGATTACTAAATCTATTGAGCGTGCTCAAAAGAAAGTAGAAGATCATAACTATAATATTCGTAAATATGTACTCGAATATGATGATGTTATGAATCAACAACGTGAAGTATTATACGAACAACGCCGTCGTATTTTACGTAATGAATCTTTACGTGACACAATCAATGAAATGATTGATAAACTTGTTACTGAATCTGTAGATGCTTATGCAGATGAAAAATTATATCCTGAAGAATGGGATTATGAAGGTCTTTATAAGCATTTAAGTCAATACTTCTTAACTGAAGAGATTATGTCATCTCAAGATATGGAAGAATATAGTCGCCAAGAATTATTAGAACGATTAATTGAAATTGCTCATGCTGAGTATCAAGATCGCGTTGATATGCTTGGTGATGCTATGTTTGGCCAACTTGAAAAGGCTATTATGTTGCGCGTTGTTGATAATAAATGGATGGAGCATTTGGATAATATGGATATGTTGCGTGAAGGTATTGGCCTTCGTGCATATGGACAAAAAAATCCATTGGTAGAATATAAATTTGAAGCCTTTGACATGTTCCAAAATATGATTGCTGCTATTCAAGATGAAACAATCATGGCGTTATACAAAATTCGTGCACAATTGATTCAAGAAATTGAAGAACCAGTTGACCACTTAGAAGGTGCACAACCCCATCATGAAGATGTGTTGGAGCCACAAAACATAGATTAAGATTTGTGAATGGCACGTTGCTCAAGGGGAATTCCTTCTGGGCAACGGCCATTTTTCTATTTTATTAAGGTGAAAGTTTATCGATGTAATAAGCTAATAGGTTAAAGGTGGTGAACATAAATTGTTAGAAGATTTAAAACCAATTATTTCTAATCTAGAAGAACGTATTTATGGAATGAGGGATTCACTTTAACATTGCTCAGAAGGAAGATCGAATTTTTACACTAGATGTACAAATGAGCGATCCCACATTTTGGGATGATCCAGATAAGGCTCGTGAGATTTCTCAAGAAGCCACACAATTAAAGAATGCTGTAGAAAGTTATAAACAACTTGTTAGTGATATTGAAGATGCTAATGTAATGCTTGAAATGGCAATAGAGGAAGATGACCGCTCTCTGGAAGGAGAGATAAAGGATTATGTCCACCAAATAGATGAAACAGTAGAAAAACAAGAGGTTCTTTTGTTGCTTAGTGGTGAGTATGATGCTAATAATGCGATTTTAACATTCCATTCTGGAGCAGGTGGTACAGAAGCACAAGATTGGTGCTCCATGTTAATTCGCATGTACTTGCGTTGGGCTGAAAAAACAGGTTTCTCTATTGAGTTGATGGATGAACAACCAGGTGATGAGGCGGGTACAAAGTCTGCTACATTTTTAATTAAAGGTGAAAATGCTTTTGGTTATTTAAAATCTGAAAAAGGTGTACATCGCCTTGTACGTATATCACCATTTGATGCCGCTGCACGTCGTCATACATCTTTTGCAGCTGTTGATGTAATGCCAGAGATTGACGATACAGTAGAAATTAATATTGATATGAAGGATGTACAGGTAGATACGTATCGAGCCAGCGGAGCTGGTGGTCAGCATATTAATAAAACTGATTCTGCCGTACGTATGACACATAGACCAACAGGTATCGTAGTTCAATGTCAAACGCAACGTTCTCAAATGCAAAATAGGGAACAAGCTCTACGTTTATTGCGCGCTAAATTATTTGAATTAGAATTAGAAAAACAAGCAGAGCTTAAAGAACAAATTGGTGGCACATATCAAGCGATTGAGTGGGGGAGTCAAATTCGCTCCTACGTATTCCATCCTTATAATCTCGTTAAGGATCATCGTACAGGGGTTGAAACAGGGAATGTACAATCCGTTATGGATGGTAATTTAGATCAATTTATGGAAGGTTTCTTGAAAAAAGAAGCAAATTTAACAATTTAGGAGTTCCTATGAAAAAGTTTTTACTATTCCTATTAGTGCTGATTATTGCTTTGGCAGCAGCAACTCAATTTTTATTACCTTCTTATATAAGCTCGCGTATCGAAAAACAGCTAAATGATTCTTTAAAACCATCTGCTCAAACTGTAAATGTTGAGTCTCAACCGGGCTTTAAACTGTTATATGGTGAAGCTGATCGTGTATATGGATCTTTAGATGATGTAAAACTCGGTAAATTGAATTTTGCAAACTTCAAATATGATGCATCCAAAATTCTTATTAATCCAATTTCTCTATTGGCAAGCCAAGAAATTGATGTTGTCAGTGTAGGAAATTCTAGTATTGATGGTACAGTGACTAATGAAGATTTAGCAACATTTTTAGGTACTCAAGCGGGCAGTGAAATTCAAGATGTACAAGTAAATATTAGTAAAGACAATATTAGTTTAACTGGCAAGATGAATGTAGGGATGGTATTTAAAGGGTCTGTTAAATTAGATGGTAATTTAGAATTAAAAGATAATACTTTATTATTTGCACCTAAAAAGTTCACCATTAATGGTGCTACAATTCCAGGCTTAACATCTAATGTATTAGAGGCAACTGAAATTTATAATTTCAATAACTTCCCAATTCCTGTAAAAGCTGAAAGCTTAACTATTGATAATGGTGAAATTCACATTAAAGTTAAACCAGTGCTTAACTAGAAAGGATTTGTCGTGAATCATCGGAACACCCAAAAAAGTAAGTACTCTTGGATTCTTATATTATGTATTATTGTAGGACTTGTATCCTCTTTATACTTAGTATTTGAACGCCATCAGATAGAAAAGTCTCAAAACCATATAGAGAATATCGTAGATTATGATGCTGTTTTACGAGCTAATGCATTTGAAAAGCGTAGTCAGCAAGAGGCTTTTGATGCACTTCGTAATGCAGGTGTAACAGCATTTGCTATTTATGATCGCACCTTAGAAAAAGCGAAAGATGCAGGTCAAGTTAAGGTATTAACCTCCGAAGAAATGGATTCTGTTCGTGTCAATGGCGCATCCGTTAAACACGGTGCAACTTATGTAGCTTTAATTTCTGGTAAAGAAGGCTATTATAAAGAGATTCGCGAGGATTTATATCATCGTATTGGTAAAGATAAAGTTAAAGAGCTTAATACTAGTATTGGTCCAGTTCTTGAACTATATGGTGCCACTGCAGATAGTTATTTAAAAATGAATCTTGGCATTTCCAAGTTACAAGCACAAGAAGTTGCTAATCGTGGGTTTAATATTATTGTTCGTCCTACAAATTATAGAAATGTAACGTCTGAAGACCTTCAATATGTATTTAAGCGCCTTGAAGGAATTCCACATGTAACTGGCATGATTTTTGCTGGGAAAGAGTCTCTTGGTGCACCTAATTTAACAGATGAGACTTTAGAACTTTTACATAAAAATCACATTCCTTTAGTTGGTATCGAAGCTGTTAACCAGCTACAATACGAGCCACAACAAGGTTTTTTGGAAATGTCTGCTAAGGAAAACTATAGTGTGGGCCGTGTATATACAATTGCTAAGGATGAATTAAAGAAAATTACGCCTGAAGAGGCATCACAACGTTTCTATATTAGTGATATGGAACGGAATATTCGTTTCAATTTATTCCCTATGTATGAAACAGGTGTAAATAATGAAACAGTATTACAAACTACCATTAACTATATTGGTATGACTACTGAAAAATTATCTACAAAAGGTTATGAATTTGGTCCTGCTGATATTTATCCAGCATATACACCTAATCCATTGTTAGTAGTTCTTACTATGATAGGTGCTATTGCACTTTTCGTTTACGTTGGTCAAATGCTAATTCCAATGAGTAAACATACACAATTGGTAGCATTTTTCGGCATTTCATTACTATCTATTGTATTGTTCATCATTACAAGTGGCACACTGATTACTCAAATTTGGGCATTATCTAGTGCTATCATGGCTCCTGTAGGTGCTATGATTCGTCTCATGGAAGAGTGGCGTCGTTATGATGGGGCTCGTCCATTAGGCGCTGTTAAATCCACATTACTTGCATTGCTATACCTTGTGATTGCTGCATTGTTTGCGGCTATAGGAGGTATGTATGTAGCATCCTTATTAGGTAATACAAAATTCTTTATGGAGTTTGCTATCTTTAGAGGTGTTAAATTAACCTTTGTATTGCCAATCATTCTTGTAATGATTGCATACTTACAACGCTTCCCACTTTGGAAAGGTCGTATGATTAACTCTAAAGAAGAAGCAAAGAAATTTGTAGTTGAATTTTTAACAATGGATGTTAAATTTTACGTATTCTTTGTAATGGCTGCTCTTGGTGGTGTAGCTTGGGTATTCGTAGGTCGTAGCGGTCATACTGCAGGTGTTCCTGTGCCAGGTTTTGAACTTATGCTACGTCGATTCCTAGAAAATACAATGTATGCAAGGCCTAGAGAAAAAGAGTTTATTATTGGACATCCTGCGTTAATGTTGGCTACATTTGCATTCTTACGTAAATGGCCTACTGTGATCCATTTTTTATTAACTATTGCTGGTGTTATCGGTATAGCTTCTATGGTCGAAACATTCTGTCACATTAGAACTCCTGTGTTCATGTCTATTAGTCGTGGATATGATGGTTTATTAATTGGTGTGCTCTTAGGTTTGCTTCTTATCATTGCTGTACGTTTTATGATGTATGTAACACAATGGTTCCAAGCTCGGGAGGTTGACCATGAGTAATATTGTTATCTCTGGTTATTATGGCTTTGGTAATGCTGGTGATGAAGCAATGCTTTGTGCTATTATTGATGCCATTCGTAAAGAGGAAGCAGATGCGCATATTACTGTTATTTCTGGTAATCCTACAGAGACGAGCAAAAAGCACAACATTCATGCGGTGGGAACCTTTTCTGCATTCGGTATTCTTAAGGCTATTTCAAATTCTGATTTAGTGATTAGTGGTGGAGGTAGTCTTTTACAAGATGCTACTAGTATTCGCAATACATATTACTACTTAAGTATTATGGCTTTAGCAAAAATGATGGGAAAAAAGGTGATGCTGTACTCACAAGGTATTGGACCTTTAAATCGCCCTTCTACAAGGAAAGCTGTTAGCTTTGTTTTACGTTTTGTGGATACTATAACGGTTCGTGATTCTATTTCTAAATCTGAATTAGATTCTTTAGGAATTGAAGATGTAGAGGTTACGGCTGATGCTGTGTTAGCCATGCAACCAGCTGATTTGTCTATTGGTGAACGCATTCTAGACGGCTATACATCAAAGCTACCTATATCTACAGAAGCTCCAAAACGAATCGGAGTAGCTGTTCGTAGTTGGAAAGCTGATACAGAATACCGTGAATCACTAGCCAATGTGTTAAGTCGACTGCAAGAACAGGATAATGTAGAGATTATATTTATTCCTATGTCTCATCCAGAGGATACGAAAGAAGCTAAAATTATTGCTAGTTATATGCCAAAAGGAGCTATTGTTCTTGAAGGACCATTCTCTACAGAGGAACAAGTATCCTTGTCCGGTAATGTAGACCTTATGATTGGCATACGTCTTCATGCATTAGTATTTAGCTCTTTAATGGAGAAACCTGTAATTGGTATTTCCTACGATCCTAAAATTACTAGTTTCTTACATATGATTGGTCAAGAACCAATCGGTACAATGACTCATCTTAGAGAAGAGGCTTTATATCAACGATGTCATAAGCTTTTAAATTCAAGAGAAGAGTACCAAGCATCTTATGATCGTATTGAAGCATTGCGTGTTAATTCTCAACGCAATGCAGAAATCGCTATTTCATTACTTAAAAATTATTAATATATTGGATCTGATCCAGAAAGTGAGGTCTCTATGGCTACATTAACACAAGATGTTAAACAACTAGTTCAAGAGAAGGCAAAAGCTATTCGCGTTAGTATTGTTCAGTCTGTAACGGCAGCGAAATCCGGTCACCCAGGTGGTTCTCTATCCATCGCCGATGTGATGGCCTTGTTGTACTATGTAGAAATGAATGTAGATCCAGCAAATCCAAAAGCTCTTAATAGAGATCGCTTTGTTCTTTCTAAAGGTCATGCAGCGCCTGCATTATATGCTACATTGGCTGAAAAAGATTATTTCCCTAAAGAGGAACTTTTGAATTTACGTAAAATTGACCATATGTTACAAGGTCATCCTGATATGAAACATACACCAGGTGTTGATATGTCCACAGGTTCCTTAGGTCAAGGTATCTCTGCAGCATGCGGCATGGCATTGGCAGGTAAAATAGACAATGCAGATTACCGTGTTTATTCCATTCTTGGTGATGGTGAACTTGAAGAAGGTCAAGTATGGGAAGCTGCTATGTTTGCTGGTCATTACAAACTCAATAACCTAACTGCTTTTATCGACTTTAATGGTCTTCAAATTGATGGGGATATTACTAAAGTTCTTTCTCCATTGCCTATTCCTGAGAAATTTAAAGCTTTTAACTGGAATGTTATTGAAGTGAATGGTCATGATCTTGATGAACTTCATAATGCTATTGAAGCAGCTAAAGCCTTCACAGCTGGTCCAACTTGTATTGTAATGCATACTATAAAAGGTAAGGGCGTTGAAGAAATGGAAGGCCAAGCAGGTTGGCATGGTAAAGCACCAAGCGCTGAGCAAGGTGTAGCCTTTGTTAATGAAATTATGGGGGTACAATAATGGGTAAAGCAACACGTGAAGCATATGGTAATGCGTTAGCTCGCATTGGTAAAGAAAATACAAATATTATCGTATTAGATGCAGATTTATCAAAATCTACTAAAACTGATACATTTAAAAATGTTTGCCCTGAACGTTTCTTTAATGTAGGTATTGCAGAACAAAATTTAATTTCTGTTGGTGCTGGTCTTGCAGCAGCTGGTAAAATTCCATTTGTTTCTTCCTTTGCAATGTTTGCAACAGGTCGTGCATTTGAACAAATTCGCAATGCAGTATGTTATCCAAAATTAAATGTAAAAGTTTGTGCTACACATGCTGGTATTACAGTAGGTGAAGATGGTGCTACACATCAAAGTTTGGAAGACATTTCTTGTATGCGTACATTGCCTAATATGACTGTAGTAGTACCTGCAGATGAACGTGAAACAGAATCAGTAGTTGAATGGGCTGCATCTTATAAGGGCCCTGTATACGTTCGTTTGGGCCGTGCGGGTGTAGATGATGTAACATCCGAAGGTTATACATTTGTACCTGGCCAATCTACTACATTGGTAGATGGTTCTGATGTAACAATCATCGCTTGTGGTGCTTTGGTTGGACCTGCTGTTGAGGCAGCTAAAACATTATCTGAATCCAATGTATCTGCACGCGTTATTAATATGGCATCTATCAAGCCTATCGATGTAGATGCAATTGTAAAAGCAGCTACTGAAACAGGTGCTATCGTAACAGCAGAAGAACATAATATCATTGGTGGTCTAGGTTCTGCTGTGTCTGAAGTTGTTGTTGCTAATAAGCCTGTTCCTATGGAATTCGTTGGTGTCCAAGATACATTTGGGGAGAGTGGTACGCCAAAAGAATTAATGACTAAATATGGCTTAACAGCAAAAGACATTGTAGAAGCAGTAAAACGTGTAATCACTCGTAAATAATCAAAGGGGATCCCATGATTGAATTTAAGAATGTTAGTAAAGTCTATGATAATGGTTCTGTTGCATTAGACGATGTGTGTTTAACTATAAATGAGGGTGAATTTGTCCTCATTTGTGGTCACAGCGGTGCAGGGAAATCAACTCTATTCAAATTATTGACTCATGAAGTAGTACCTGATTCTGGTACGGTCATTGTTGATAATTTTGATGTTACGCGTCTAAAGCGTAGTAAAATTCCAAAATTACGTAGAAAACTTGGTGTTGTATTCCAAGATTTCCGTTTATTACCAAATAAAACGGTATCAGAAAATATTGCCTTTGCTCTTGAAGTAATTGAAGAGAAACCAAAGATAATTAAGGAAAAGGTAAGTCATGTTTTAGAACTTGTCGGTTTGACCGATAAAGCAAATGATTTACCAGAGGATTTATCTGGTGGTGAACAACAACGTGTTGCTATTGCCCGCGCTATTGTAAACCGACCATCTGTACTCATTGCTGATGAACCAACTGGTAACCTAGATCCTGATACAAGTAAAGGTATTGTAGATTTGTTTAAGCATATCAATAATTTTGGCACAACTGTTATTATGGTTACCCATAATATGGATCTTGTTTCGTATTTAAATAAACGTGTTATTCGTCTTAAAGATGGTCGCGTTCAAAGTGATAATATGAGAGGTGCAGAAATTAATGAAGCCTAGAACATTGAAATACTTTTTTAAAGAAGCCCTCAAATCTATGAAACGTAACGGTCTTATGACGTTAGCATCTATTTCCACAGTGGCTTTATCTCTATTTATGCTTGGTGTTTTCCTATGCGGTGTTATCAACTTAAATAACATGGCATCTAGCTTAGAAAACCAAGTTCAATTGAGCATTTACTTAAAAGATGGTTTAACAACTGACCAAATAATGGCGGTAGGCAAGCAAATTAAAGCTATACCAAATCTTAAGCATTTAGAGTTTGTTAATAAAGAGCAAGCAATGAAGGAATTCAAAGCTCGCCTTGGGGATCAACAACAATTAGTAAATGCCTTAGGTGATGTAAATCCATTGCCAAATTCTTATGTATTAACCTTTGATAATCCTAGTGATGTTAAGGCTACAGCTAAATTAGCTACTACATTCCAAGGTGTTGAAAGTACACATTATGGTCAAGATATTGTGGAAGAACTCTTCCGTATAACTCAAGTTATCAGAATTGGTGGTATCGTATTAATCGCATTCTTAGCAGCAGCTACATTATTTATCATTTCTAATACAATTCGCTTGACTGTATTCGCCCGTCGTAAGGAAATTGCTATCATGAAATATGTTGGTGCAACCAACGGCTTTATCCGTTGGCCATTCTTAATTGAAGGTATGTTATTGGGCTTAGTTGGGGCTATTATTGCCGTACTTTGTGTAGGTGAGTTTTATCATTTCATTACCATGGAAGTATCTGAGTCTTTAGCATTTTTCCCATTAGTACCAATGTTCCCATTCTTCTATGATGTGGCTATCTATATTTTAGGTGGCGGTATTATAGTCGGTGCTATTGGTAGTACAATTTCTTTAAAACAATACATGAAGGTGTAATGTTTATGAAATATAACACAATCAAATCCCGATTCGTGGCAACAATTTTAACAGGTATAGTAGTACTGGGAACACCACTATATATTGCTGCAGAAGATGAGGATTTAACGAATCAATTAGATTCGATTCAACAACAAGTTAATCAACAAAACTCTATTAAAGCTGATGCTGAAACTGTCATTGTAAGTGTATCTGAACAGTTGAGACAAATTGAAGAGCAATTGCGTCAAGCTCAACAACAGTTAGAGTCTATTCAACAGCAACGTGTAACCGTTGAAAATGATATTACTGTAAATGAAAAGTTATTAGCAGAAGCACAAAAACGTTTAGAAGGACGTGAGTCCGTATTTTATAAGCGTGTACGTGATATTTATATCAATGGTCGTCTAAGTTATTTAGATGTTGTTATTGGTTCTAAAGACTTTAGTGATTTTGCAAATCGACTAGAGATTTTAAAGCGCATTATTGATTCTGACATTAAATTAATCGATGAAATCAAAAAAGAGCGTGCTGAAATTACTGCACGTAAGCAAGCTCTTGAACAATCTCGAGCTAAATTAGTGGAGCTTGAAAAGGCAGCGGTAGCTAAACAAGCTGAAATCGAACAAAAGAAGAAAGAGCGGGAAGTCGTTCTTCAAAAAGCACAAAATGATCGTGCCACTGCAATGCAAGCTGTGGAAGAACTTAATGCTTCTTCCGCTCAAATTACTGCACTATTAAAAGCACGTCAAGCTGAACGTGCAGCGGCTCGCGCTGCTGCAGAAGCGGCGGCCGCAGCAGCTCAACAGTCTGCACCAAGCTACTCTTGGGTGCAAGGTTCTGGTCAACTTGGGTGGCCTGTAAGTGGTGAAATTACTTCACCATATGGTTATCGGACACATCCAATTTGGGGCACAACAATTTACCATTCTGGTATAGATATTGGTGTTGATGAAGGTACACCTGTTCATGCTGCTGATGGTGGTACTGTTGTTTGGTCTGGTTGGATGGGCGGCTATGGGTACGCCGTAGTTATCGACCATGGTAATGGTATGTCTACCCTTTATGGCCATAATTCTGAGCTTGCTGTTTCTGAAGGACAAGATGTATCTAAAGGTCAAGTTATTGCCTATGCTGGTAGCACTGGGAATAGTACTGGACCACACGTACATTTTGAAGTTCGTATAAGTGGGGATCCTGTGGATCCTATGGGATATTTATAATATGAAATTTGATACACGTACGGTGTTGTGGAGCCTATTGAAATATATAGGCTCTGGCATCGTTATTATGTGGCTCACGTTTTGGTATTTATCTGGTTCATTCTGGGGATTACCAAGACTATTTGTAGCCTACTATGCTGCGAGTCAAGTCTTTATGACACCTATGTCTAAAACTACCCTTTATGATGGTATGTTAAAAGGTTTGATTGGCTCTTTGGGAGAGCCTCATAGTATTTATTTAGATGCTGATGAATTTAAATCCATGAAAATGCAAACATCTGGTACTTATGCAGGTGTGGGCATGGTTCTTGGGTATGATGATAAAGGTTTATATTCAGTTAGTATTATGGAAGATCAACCAGCTTTCAAAGCAGGCATTAAACCTGGTGACCATATTATTGCTATCGATGGTCAATCCACAAGTGAGATTTCTGTAGAAGAAGCATCCTCTCGAATTCGTGGTGAGGCTGGTACAGTTGTAGTTCTTGATATAGAGCGCAATGGTGAAATATTGCACTTTGATATCACTCGTGAATCCATTGTGTTACCAACTGTTAAAAGTAAAATGCTCACAAGTACAGTGGGGTACATTCGTATTAGTCAATTTGCAGAAAATACAGCTGATGATTTTGAAACACAGTTTAAAGAACTGCAATCTCAAGGTATGAAGGAACTAGTGTTAGATCTTCGAGATAATCCTGGTGGGTTGTTATCTACAACAGAAAAGATTTCTAACTATATTATGCCTCCAGGTACACTAGTAACGGTACAAAATCGAGCTGGTAAAAAAGATGTTTATAAGTCGAATGGTCCAGAAGTGGCTATGCCATTAGTAGTTCTTGTTAATAAAGGATCTGCTAGTGCATCTGAAATCATAGCTGGTGCTATTCAAGACCGTAAACTAGGTACTATTTTAGGTACTAATACATATGGTAAAGGTACAGTTCAAACTATTTATCCTAGCCTTGATAATGAAGGCGTTAAGGTAACTATAGCTAAATACCATACACCAAATGATCGTGTTATTGATGGCATTGGTATTAAACCAGATGTAGAACTTGATCTACCAAAAGGCGTAAATCCATCTAGTACAGTAGATGATATTCAAATTAAAAAGGCATTAGAGTTATTACAACAATAATGCATAGGAGTTAAAGTATGTTTATAGATAGAGCGCGTGTCTTTGTTAAAGCTGGTGACGGTGGGGACGGTATGTCTAGCTTCCGCCGTGAGAAATACGTGCCAAATGGCGGCCCTAGTGGCGGCGATGGTGGTAAAGGGGCAGACGTTATTTTTAAAGCGGACAAGAATATTAATACTCTTGTAGACTTTAGATATAAACGTCAGTTTAAAGCACCTGCTGGTGGTAATGGTGAAAGCTCTAACAAGCATGGTCGCGGTTCTGAGCCACTTATAATCCCAGTTCCATTGGGCACTGTAATTAAAGAAGAAGAAACGGGTAAAATTTTCTGTGACCTTGTTAATGATGGTGATACATTTGTCATTGCTAAAGGTGGTCGTGGGGGCCGTGGTAATGCACGTTTCCAAACAAGTGCTAACCGGGCACCGACATTTGCAGAACAAGGTGAACCGGGCGAAGAGTTCTGGTTACAATTAGAATTGAAAGTATTGGCAGATGTAGGTTTATTAGGCTATCCATCTGTTGGTAAGTCTAGTATTTTGCGTAAGGTTTCTAAAGCTCAACCAGAGGTTGCGGCGTATCACTTTACTACATTGACACCTGTACTTGGGGTAGTAACTATTTCTGGGGATCGTAGCTTTGTATTAGCCGATATTCCAGGACTTATTGAAGGGGCTAGTGAAGGTGTTGGTTTAGGCCATAATTTCTTGCGTCATGTAGAACGGACTAATATTTTGATTCACGTCCTAGATGTATCTGGTATGGAAGGACGTGATCCAAAGGTTGATTTTGACGCTATTAACGAAGAGCTTCGTAAGTATTCTGAGAAATTAGCTAATAAAAAACAAATTGTTGCACTTAATAAGATTGATATGGTCTTTGACGATACAACAATTCCTGATACAAAAAAATATTTTGAAGATAAAGGCTACGAAGTATTTCTCATCAATGCATTAAGTGGTGAAGGTTTACCAGAGCTTATGGAACGAGCTTACTATTATGTAGAAAATTATGAGCCAGAACCGGAAGCAACTGATGATACAGTTGTATATGAAGCAAAACCAGATGTAGAATTCGTTATTACCCGTGGTGATGATGCTGCATTCTATATTACAGGTAAACGTATTGAACGCTTAGTAGCAATGACAAATTTAAGTGATGATCAATCTCTACGTAGATTCCAACGTATTTGGCGTTTTATGGAGCTTGATGATAAATTGAAAGAGAAAGGTTGTAAAGACGGTGATGAAGTTGTGATTGGTGATCAACGCTTTACATTCCAAGAGTAGGAGTAATAATGACAGGAAAACAAAAACGGTATTTACGTTCTTTGGCAGCAACAATGCCACCAATAGTTCAAATTGGTAAAAATGGTTTAGAAAATAGCGTTATTGATAGTGCTCGTGCAGCATTAATGGCGCGTGAGTTAATCAAGGTGAAACTACATAACAATAGCCCTGAAGATAAGACGATTTTCCAAGAGTTAGCTGATATGCTTGGTGCTGAATTAGTCCAAGTCATTGGTTTTAACGGTGTTTTATATAAAGCTAAAAAAGAACCTAAAATTATTCTACCTAAGTAAATCCTCATATTACTCAATTTTATTATAGTGGGAACTTCATAACCTGTTTGCCTAGGAGGTTAGTCTATGCGCAGTGCTATCATCGACGCAAAAAGAATAGTAGTTAAAGTTGGCAGTAGTACGCTTTGTTACGCTAATGGTCATTTAAACTTAGAGCGTATTGAACGATTAGTGCGACAATTATCGGATTTGGCTAACCAAGGTAAAGAGGTTATCCTTGTTTCTTCTGGTGCAACAGGAGCTGGTCTTGCCCCTCTAGGATTCAAAGAAAAACCGAGAGATCTTGTATTGAAACAAGCTGCAGCCGCGGTAGGTCAAGGTATTCTTATCCATATGTACGAGCGTATGTTTCGTGAATATGGTCGTACAGTGGGACAAATTCTTTTAACAAAAGAGGATAGCACTGGTCGTCATAGTTATCTTAACTTGCGCAATACATTACATACATTATTGCAACTCAATGTTATTCCTATTATCAATGAAAATGATGTGGTTGCCATTGAGGAGTTTAAGATTGGTGATAATGATACCTTATCTGCTACTGTAGCAGGAATTGTAGATGCGGATTTACTCATTATTTTGTCCGATATAGAAGGATTATATACAGCTAATCCAGCTACGCATCCCAATGCAACATTGATAGATATAGTTTCTGAAATTACTGATGAGACCTATGCGATTGCCGGTGGAGCTGGATCTAATATGGGAACCGGTGGCATGTATACCAAGATAAAGGCAGCCCATATGGCTACTAATTCAGGTGTGCCAATGGTAATTACGTCTGGTGAAGTAGAGGACTCTGTTCGCCGGGTGTGTAAAGGTGAACAAATTGGTACTCTCTTTGAGGCTCATGATGCTGCATTATCAGGCAAACATCACTGGCTCGCTTTTGGTAAACGATTGAAAGGGTCAATCACTATTGATGATGGTTGTGCTCGCGCTGTATTGGATAAAGGGGCTAGTATATTACCTGCTGGTATCATTGATGTAGATGGAGCATTTGGACCTGGTGATACAATTTCTATTTACTATGATGGAAAAGAAATTGGTCGTGGACTTATTAACTACGGCATTGAAGATATGAAGGCAATTAAAGGTCATAATACAAATGATATAGCTCAAATTTTAGGTATTAATACAACCTATGATGAAGCAGTACATCGTAATAATTTAGTTTTACTACATTGAGGATATCCTATGAACCAGTACGAAGAAATTTGTAAAGATATGGGTCAAAGAGCTAAAGCAGGATCTTTTGAATTAGCTCAAATTGATCAAGGTACTTTAGATTCTGCATTATTGGCAATTGCTGATGCAGTAGAAGCACAAACTGATGAAATCATGGCTGCCAATAAGTTAGACTTAGTCAAATCTGGCGATTATAATGTGCCACAAACCATGATTGATCGATTAACATTAACACCTAGCCGTATTGCTCAAATGGCAGAAGGTGTTCGTCAAGTGGCGACTCTTGAAAGTCCAGTAGGTGCTATTATAGAAACAATTATACGTCCTAATGGTTTGACTATTGAAAAGAGAGCTGTACCTTTTGGTGTTATTGGCATTATTTTTGAGGCTCGCCCAAATGTAACCCTTGATGCTGGAGTACTCTGTTTAAAGACATCAAATGCTACTATATTGCGCGGTGGTAAGGAGGCATTCCATACCAATCAAACTATTGTATCTATTATGCGTAATACGCTCGAGTCTTTAGGCATTACACCAGATGCGATTCAATTGGTTGAAGTATTAGATCGTGATATGGTTGGCGTATTGCTACAAAAACGTGAATATATTGATGTTGTTATTCCACGTGGTGGAGCAGGACTCATTCGTCGTGTTGTTGATGAAAGTAGTATTCCTGTAATTGAAACGGGCAGTGGTGTATGTCATACCTTTGTTGATGAATATGCTAATTTAGATATGGCGTTAGAAATTGCTATTAATGCAAAGGTACAGCGCCCATCTGTATGTAACTCTATGGAAACTTTATTAGTACATCAAGCTGTGGCTGCTGCATTTTTACCTTGTCTTGATGAGGCGTTACAAGAATATGGGGTACGAATTCACGGCGATAATACTGTAGCTCAATATATGGGGAATACAATTCCTTTAACAAATGATTCTTTCAGTACAGAATATAATGATATGGACTTAAATGTACGTGTTGTTGAAAATCTTGAGGAAGCTATTGAGCATATAAATCGATATTCTACACACCACTCAGAAGCTATCGTAACAGATGAACCAATGCGTGCAAAGATATTCATGAACTTAGTAGATTGCTCTACAGTTTATCATAATGCATCTACACGTTTTACAGATGGTTTTGAATTTGGTTTTGGTGCAGAAATCGGTATTAGTACTCAAAAGCTTCATGCTCGAGGACCAATGGGATTACAGGCATTAACATCCTATAAATACTTTGTATTTGGAGAAGGCCAAGTTCGAAAGTGAAGACTGTATATTACTTAATAAGGGCATACTACAGATATATTCAGACACCAAAAGGTCAATATGAATGGATATTCTATGGAAAAGCTCTGCTCTTATTTATCATTATTTGTGTCATTGTCATTAAGGGTGTGACATTATTATGGTAGAGAAACGTCGTATAGGTATCATAGGTGGAACATTTAATCCTATCCATTTAGGACATTTAATGATTGCAGAGGTAGCTTGTGAAAGCTTTAATCTAGAAAAGGTAATTTTTGTACCTGCCAGGATTCCGCCTCATAAACAACATGATGTAATAGATAGTAGTCATCGATATGCTATGGCGGCTGCAGCCGTATCAGATAATCCTAATTTTGAGATTTCTGATGTAGAGATGAGCCGAGAAGGCCCTTCGTATACAGTTGATACTATTCAATATTTTAAGGTTCTTTATGGACCAAATGTTGAATTTTACTTTATTGCTGGAACTGATACCATTCGGGCGTTACCAACGTGGAAGTTTATTGAGGAATTATTAAATGAAGTCCACTTTATTGGAGCTACAAGACCTGATGGATCAAGTGCAATTGACGAAACATTAGAGATTTTAGGTCCTAAAGCACGAGAAAAAATACATCTTATGGAGGTTCCTGAGATGAAATTATCTGCTACGTATTTACGAGAACGTTTACGCTCTGGTAAAACAGTTCGATATATGTTGCCAAAATGTGTAGTGGAATATATAGAGGAAAACCATATTTATGGGAAGGAATAAAGGATGTTATCGTTTGATGAAATACAACTTACAGTGAGTCAATGGCTGAGCAAGAAACGATTTAAGCATACTCTTGGCGTTGTGGAATCGGCTACTCATTTAGCTAAGCTTTATGATGTTGATGTTGAAAAGGCTAGATTAGCCGCATTACTACATGATTGCGCTAAAGAATTGTCTTTACAGGATATGCAAAATCTTGTAAAAAGTGAATCTTATGAGGTGGATCAAGAATTATTCAGTAATGGCAATCTTCTACATGGCTTAGCTGGTATGATTCGTGCAAAAAAAGAGTTTTCTATATCTGATGATGAGGTTTTAGAAGCCATTCGAGTTCATACGACTGGAAAGATTCATATGTCTACGCTAGATAAGGTGATATTTTTAGCTGACTATATTGAACCTAATCGAGATTTTCCCGGTGTGGATGAGTTGCGTAACGTTTCTGAGCTAGATATAGATAAGGCTGTATTGCTTGGTTTTGATAATACTATTATTCATCTTATAGAGCAAAAATTATCGATTTATCCGTTGACCATTCTTGGTCGTAATGATGTGTTACAATCTTGTAAATAATGGAGTTTATATATGGAAGAACGTGAACGAGCAAGAGCTCGCCGTCGTAGAAGAAGACGTCAACAAAAGTCATCTGTTAAATGGCCTAGATTTATAGTAGCTATTATTGTAGTACTTGCTCTACTTGGCGGTATAGGCTATGGTCTGTACACTGGTGTATCTTATGCGTATAGAGCTATTACAGGTACTACTGAGACAACTGATACAGCTGTAGATAATGGAAATAAACAAGATGGTAATACTGTATCTGTAGAACAAAAAGGGTTAGATAAACCATTATACATTCTTGTTGTCGGTACTGATGATAATAACCCGAGTCAAAGTGATAGTTTATTCTTGTTATCCATTAATTTAGATCAAAAAACAATGGATGTTATTGGTATTCCTAGTAATAGTAAAATTGATAATCGAGATCAGACAGATGCAAGTATGCTCAATAGCATCTATGAAAAAGGTGGTATTGATCTAACAAAGGCTGTCATTGAAGATATGTTCCATATTTCTATACCATATTATGTTGTGGTAAATCAAAATGCTTTCAAAAAGACTAACGATGTATTAGGAAATCAACAAATCTATGTAGAACAGACTATGGAACACGTGGATGCAGATGGAAATAAAGATATTGATTTGCAACGAGGTTATCAAACATTAGATAGTGATAAAGCGTTATCCTATTTACGATATTCTGATCCAAAATATGATACATTTACACGTGTACAACGACAAGAACGCTTTCTAAAACTTTGGGTAGAAGAAGAGCATAATGCATTTTTCTTAACTAATGCATGGCATATTTGGCGAATTTGGGATCATTATGATAGTAATATTTCTACGTTAGATGCCATTAAGCTTGTATATAATGCGAGTAAAATTAATAAGGAAGAGATTCATTTCTATATTCTTCCTGGTGAAAAAGAGTTAGTTGGCGATATGACATATTGGAAGGTAAATCCTACAGAAGCACAACGATTAGTAGGCATTACGATGGGAAATTTACCAGCTAATGAAATGACACAATTTGTAACAGCTCCAACTAATAGTACAGCCAAGGTTGCACCTGAATCGGAACATAATGGCGGTACTATTACAAAGCCAACAGAGCCTGGTGATGAGAGTAGTAAAAAACGGTAAAAGGGGAATAGTATGAAAAATAAAGAAGAAATTAAAGAAATCGTATTACAATTAGCACAAGCTGCTTTTGATAAAAAAGGTAGAGATATCGAAATTCTCGATTTGGAAGGTGTATCTATGTTAGGGGATTACTTCCTAATTGCTAGTGCAAACAATATTAAGCAATCTCAAAGTATTGCTGATGAAATGGAAGATAAAGCAGCAGAATTGGGGATGACAGTAAATCATAGAGAAGGTTATCGCGAAGGTGAATGGATATTACTTGATTTTGGCGATGTTATTTGTCATGTCTTTGGTGGCGATGAGTTGCGTGAATTCTACGGTTTAGAAGAATTATGGAATGATGCAGTTCGAGTTCCATTTGAAGGAGTATAATATGGCTACAGAATTGTTGGAAAATACAATTGCCACATTAAAAGTATTGCGCACTAGTGACCAAGGGGCCTTTCTAGATGGTCAAACTGGCAATACAAATGATGATATTTTGCTTCATAAAGATCAACAAACATCTCCTGTTGCCATTGGTGATGAAGTAGAGGTATTTTTATATCGCGATCCAAAGGGGCGTTTGACTGCTTCTATGCGACTACCTGCGATGAAAGTAGGTCAAATTGGTTATGTTGAGGTAATTAACACTACAAACTTTGGTTGTTTCGTTGAAGTAGGTACTGAACGTGGTATTTTTATGCCTCATGCTGAGATGCGTGGCCGTCCTCAAGTTGGAGAAAAAGTATGGGTTCGCCTATATACAGATAAATCTGGTCGATTTGCGGTATCTATGGATGTTGATGACGAAATGCGTCGTGCTTCCAAGGCCGCTACAGATGCTAAGGTAGGACAATTAGTAAAGGGTGCTATTTATAACCTAACTAGTGATGGGGCTTTCTTTATTACGCCAGAGCGGTGGATAGCTTTTTTGCATCGTTCAGAAATGACGAGAAAATTAAAGGTTGGGGAAATGGTGGAAGGTCGTGTTACCTTTATACGTGATGATGGTCGAATCAATGTATCTATGCGTCCTACAAAGGAAAAGGCCCTCATTTCTGATGGAGACATTATAATGGAGTACCTTCTTAATCGTGGAGGTAAGATGCCATATAGTGATGAATCTTCTGCTATGTTGATTAAAGATAAGTTTAATATCAGCAAAGCTGCTTTTAAACGTGCCTTAGGGCATTTAATGAAAGAGAAAAAGATTGTTCAAGATGATGGTTGGACACTGTTAACTGAAACAGGACGTCAATGGACACCTCCTGTTAGTAATGAATCACAAGAAGAGGAATAAAGACGATGAAGATTGTCATTGTAGGTGCTGGTAAGGTTGGCTACTCTTTGGCACAACGCTTGATACAAGATAATCATGATGTATATGTAATTGATCGTTCTCCAGAACGTATACAAAATCTTGAGAATACACTAGATGTTAGCCTTGTTCAAGGTAATGGTAGTGATATACAATTGCTCAATGAAATCGGTATGGATGATGTAGGAATGTTTATCGCTGTTACTGATTCTGATGAAGTAAATATGTTATCCTGTGCTGTAGCTAAAATTACAGGAGTTCCTACAACGATTGCTCGTGTTCGAGATAATACCGTAGCAGAACATCTGGATGATGAGATGCGTGCTAAATTAGGGGTTGATTTATTTATCAATCCTGAAATGGTTACGGCTCAAGAGCTTTTACAAATTCTAGAAACTCCATCAGCTATTGATGTAGAAGAATTTGGACAAGGGGCAGTTCGACTAATGGAATTTAAGATTACAGATGAAATTCCATTAATAGGTCAACCTTTGAAAGAAATAAGGTTCCCTGAAGGTGTTTTATTAGTAGGTATTTTACGCTATGGCGAAATGATTATTCCACATGGTGAAAGTATCCTACAAGCTGATGATAGTGTATTTTTCTTGGGTTTAAAAGAGTCTGTTGAAGAAGTAGAAAATCTTTGGTTCCATAATCATAATACGTTTTATAAACGAGCTGTTATTATTGGGGCTGGTTTATTAGGTAGAAATTTAACAGTTCTTTTAGAACAGGCAGGATTCTCTGTTAAAGTCATTGAAAAGGATCTTGATCGCTGTGAAAAGCTTGCTAATCTTGTTGATAAATCTATGGTTATTAATGGTGATGCTACAGATTTTGATCTCTTAGAAGCAGAAGAAATTGCAGATAGTGATGTAATTATTGCAGTTACAGATGATGATAAGCTTAACTTGCTCGTTGCTCTTGTAGGTAAGCATATGGGCATACCAAAGACAGTTGTGCGCGTAGGTCGACCAGAATACATTATGCTTATGGAACAAGTGGGTATTGATGTTGTATTCTCGCCACGTTTATTTACAGCGAGTCAAATTTTACGTTTCGTGCGTAGTGGAGAAGGTGTTTTATCTATTTCGACCTTTGAAGGTGGAAAAGCGGAATCTATAGAGGTTGCCATTACAAGTGAATCACCTGTGGCTGGTAAACAATTAAAAGATATTCGTTTACCAGGGAAGGCGTTAGTTGGTGTAATTTTACGTGGTGATGAAGCTATCGTACCACGTGGTAATACTGAAATCTTGGATGGAGATCACATTGTTCTATTTGCGTTACCTGAATCTGTAAGTAAATTACTTAAATATCTTACCTAGTATGGAGGGACTATGCGCATTCAAATTGTCATGTCCTTAGTGGGGCGGTTATTATATATATTTGGGATTTTTACATTAGTTCCTTTTATATATGGTGTCGTATTTGAAACTGCATATTGGTCATTTTTGATTACTACTGGTATTTCATTTGGCTTAGGCGGACTTTTATCCTATTATGGTCATGAAAGTCAAAGCTTTAGTCTCCGTGATGGATTTTTAGTTGTATCAGCTACATGGATATTAACTGTTATCTTAGGTTCCTTACCATTTCTTCTTAGTGGCATATTAACCAATGTATTTGATGCTCTATTTGAGGCTACATCAGGGGTTACAGCAACTGGTGCTACCATTATTAATAGTGTAGATGATTTACCTAAGACATTTGTTTTATGGCGTGGACTAATGCATTGGATTGGTGGGATGGGAATTATTGTTCTTATTTTATCGTTCTTAAAGAACTTAGGTGCGGATGCGGCTCATATGTTTAACGCAGAAGCATCTGTACCAAAACCTGGTGTTGTTATGCCTCGTATTCAATCAATGGCTACAAAACTTTGGCGGTTATATGTCGCTTTTACCGCTATTTGTTTCGTTATGTTATGGGCTGGTGGTATAGAGCCTTTTGACGCACTAAATTATGCATTTTCTATTATTGCTACAGGTGGCTTTGCACCTACATCTGCAGGCACATTTATTTATGAACCAAGCAACTATATCTGTTTTGTATTTATATTTTTTATGATACTTGCTGGTGGTAATTTTGCAGTATATTATAATGTACTACAAAAAGGTGTTCGTGTTTTAATTGATGATTTTGAAACACGTATGTATTGGCTAGTTATTTTTATTGGGATTGCTATAATAGTAATTTCGTTGGCAGTACAATCAAATATTAATGATCCAATTCAAATTTTTAGAGATGCTTCCTTTAATCTTGTATCGATTCAAACTGGTAGTGGTTTTGCTGTTAGTGATTATGATTTGTGGCCTGCAGCTGCTCAGATGATGTTATTTATTTCATCATTTTTTGGTGGTTGTAGTGGTTCTACAACAGGGGGCGTAAAAATTATACGTCTCATTATTTTAATTAAGAGCAGTATTATTTATCTAAGAAAATCAATTCATCCTGAAATGGTGCAAGTGGTTCGTATCAATGGTAAACCTATGCCTACTAAATGGATACAGATGGCGCAGCAATTTTTATTTTTATACTTAATGATTTATGTTATATCTGTATTCCTTATGACTTGCTCAGGTATGTCGACTTATGATGCTATGCAAATTATAACAGCCTTTTTGAGTAATGTCGGAATTGGCTTCGGTGGTTTTGGTCCTACTGATACATTTGGTAGTATGTCTGATGGCGCAAAATGCGTTGCCATAGCAGACATGTTATTGGGACGTTTAGAGTTATTTACAATTCTTGTTATGCTACATCCTCAATTCTGGGAAGGGTATTTTATAAAAAAACAATCTTCTAAACGGTATCGTATTCTATAGGAGGGCGAATAATATGGATATTATAAAACGCCCTCTAGGGCTTTATAAAGCAAATTGTTACGTATTAGTTAAAGATAGAAAATCTTTAATTATTGATCCTGGATTTCATAGTAAGCATATAATTGAAATGGTAGGAGATTCTGAACCAATAGCAGTATTATTGACACATGGTCATTGTGATCATGTGTCAGCTCTTGATGATGTTTGTGAGTATTATAATATTCCTGCTTATTTGCATCCTTTAGATCAAGAGTTATTACAATTAATCCGTCGTAGACCTAGTGTATATAAAAAAAAGATGTACACGAACTGTATAGATTTAGTGCCTGGTAAGTTAGAAGTAGGACCATTTGAAATAATCGTTCATCACACACCTGGTCATAGTGCTGGCTCTGTTTGTTTGGAGATAGAGGGACATTTATTCTCTGGGGATACTGTATTTAAACAAAATGTTGGGAATACCGACAACTATAAGAGTAATTCTGAGGATTTAATCACTAGTTTGAAGCATATATTAAGGTTGTCAAAGAATTTAATTATCGAGCCAGGACATAAAGAATCTACAACATTAAAAGATGAAGAAGAATTCATCAAAAATATTGTAGGATAGTGTTGACAAAAGTCCTGATAACCGATATACTAAGCAAGTACTTTGGATACGGCCCCGTGGTGTAGCGGTTAACATGTCGCCCTGTCACGGCGAAGATCGTCAGTTCAAATCTGATCGGGGTC
>JAGZGB010000104.1 GCA_018367495.1 Veillonella sp.
GGAACCTGTTGAACTCTTAAAAAAATACAGTACATCATCCATCGTTGGCTTTGGGATGTTTATATCTGGCATTTTGGCGTGTATCGTATTCCGTCAAGTGGCATCAGAAGCTATTTGGGATGGTATGACTTGGGTTGGATTGTTTACGATTATCATACTCGGTACAGTTGTATCCTTTAATGCTTATATTGAAGGTGTACGTCGCATCGGTGCCGTACAAGGATCGATTCTTTCATCTTTAGAACCAATATCGGCCGCATTATTTGGATGGGCTCTTTTAGGCAATGAATTCACCTTGGTGGGCATCTTTGGTATGATTTGTATCATCGCCACAGTGTTCATCATTGCCTGGGATAGACAACGACAAATTAAGAGAGAAGTATTAGAGAAACTAAATAAGGAAGAAATAGTGTAGGAAACAGATGATACAAAAAGAACGTTTACAAAAAGATTTTGATGCTATGGCACAGTTGACTGGACTTGGAGAAGGCGTTAATCGCCTTGCTTTCACCGATGCAGATTGGGAAGGGCGTCAATATATTATAGATTGCATGAATGATGCGGGCCTTGATGTAGAGATAGATGGATTTGGTAATGTTATCGGTTATAAGGTTGGTACAAATCCTGATTTACCAGTTGTAATGGTTGAATCTCATACAGATAGTGTACCTAATGGTGGCAATTATGATGGTGTAGTTGGCGTTTTATCAGCCATTGAAGCAGTGCGTAGCATGATAGACGATGGTTTTGAACATGAACATACCATTGCAGTAGTAGATTTTATGTGTGAAGAATCTAGTCGATTTGGCGCCGCTACTTTGGGGAGTAAGGCTATGCGTGGCAAATTGACATTAAATGATTTGCATCGATTAGTCGATACACAAGGTATAACCTTATACGATGTATTGAAAGGTCGTAATTTGAATCCTGATGATATTGAAAGTATGGCATATAACAGGCCTGTGAAAGCTTTCATAGAAATACATATTGAACAAGGCAAAGTATTGGAACATGAACAGAAACAGATTGGTATTGTATCTGGCATTGCCGCACCTGAACGATTCTATGTGACCATTTGTGGTAATGCAGATCATAGCGGTGCGACGCCGATGAATTTGCGCCATGATGCATTGTGTGGGGCCTCAAAAATTATCCTTGGTATTGAAGAGGTAACATCGATGCAAGAGGAACCGCCTGTGGTAGGTACCGTCGGTATTGCTGAAGTTGTGCCAGGTGCTATGAATGTAATTCCTGGTTCTGTAAAACTCGGTGTAGATATTCGGAGTATTTCAAAGGTAGCTCGAGATTCTGTAGTATTTCTTATTAAAGAATTAATCGATGTTATTGCAGAAAAAAGAGGTCTATCTTATACTATTGAGCCTATTTCAACGGACCATCCAGTATCTATGCATCCGCTTATGGTTAAGGAGATTGAAAGAGCCGTTACATCTCTACAGTTAGAATACATGATTATGCCTAGCGGAGCTGGCCATGATGCGATGCATTGGGCTGAGGTGGCACCTACAGGGATGATATTTATTCCTTGCCGTGATGGAATTAGTCATAATCCAGCGGAGTTTGCTGCTATGGATGATATAGTAGCTGGAGCGGAAGTATTAGAAAATGTGATAAAGAATATAAGTCTAGTTGGCAATGCCTTAGATTAATATAAAAAACCTTCAACAATGATGCTAGATGTATGGATAACATCTATTACCATAGGTTGAAGGTTTTTATTATAGTATTTTATTTTAGTTTAATGGCAATCCATAGGGCACTGAGGATGAATAATCCACCACTTACCCAGAATAGTGTAGTGAAACCTAGTAGAGCCATAAGACTAGATCCGCCGATGGCACCAAGGAAATATCCAAAGAACAAACAAGATTGATTATAGGAGAAAACTTGTCCCGTAAATTCTCTAGGTGTTTTGGAGGATAGATATGTATTTAATGCAGGAAGCATACCACCTAACCCAAAGCCTTGTAGGAATCTAATGAATGCGAGCTGGTAAACGTCTGTAACATACGCTTGAGGAATATTGAATAAACCTACATAGATAAGCGATACTACGAGTACTTTACGTGGTCCTACCTTATCGACGAGTTTTCCAAGAGGTGAACTACTCATCAATTGAGCAATCCCCATAGCAGAGAATACGGCACCTGCAATAAATGCTAAATTCTCGGTATTGCTCGGTACAATGCCTTTAATATATACGGAGATAACAGGTTGTAAGGACATGATGCAGATAGCATAGATAAAGGAGGCCACACATAGTGCTACGATACTACTAAATTCAGGAATTTGTTCCTTTAATTTACTGATAGAAAGTTTTTCTATATTAGGCTTTGGTACATAGTTTTCATGGATGAATGCTGTGGCTAATACACCTGCTAAGCCCATGAGGATGCCGACGATGATAAAATCATTGCGAATACCTACGGTATCTGCAATGTATCCGCCTAATAACGGTCCAATGAGCGATCCTGCTAGATTGGCCGATGCCAATAGACCTAAAGCCCAGCCAGTCCGTTCAATTGGTGATTCTGAGGCTATTAATGTAATGCTTGCCGAGTAAAAACCACTGACTAAACCTTGGATTAATCGAATTAAAACAACCCCTTCTGGCGTTGTTTGAAAGGCGATTAATACATTACAGAGAGCCATACCAAAGCTAGATCGAATTAATGTAATTTTGCGCCCTTTTCTATCTGCAAGACGGCCCCAAAATGGTGCAGCCAAGCAAACAATAAGAAATGTAATCCCTGTAGCTAAGCCAGACCATAAGGACATCCCTTCTGGCGTGTTGACACCTAGATCATGAAAATAGAGGGGAAGAATTGGACCTAATTGGCTAACCCCAAAGGATGTACAGAATACACAGACTAAACTGATATACACCGTTCGTTTCCACGTTTCCAAAATAGCCCTCCTTAATTTTAAATGATTGATATTCTACTTTGGCCTTGTTCTAATAGGCTAAGTTGATAAGCTTAATAATTTCAGTATACTATTTATAAATAGAGGAAAACAATATAAATAATTTGATGTACCATGAATTAGGGCCTAGTATATTTAATTTTAAGTATTCATATTAAAATAGATAGAAAACTTGGTATGATAGAACAATAAAAGGGGCAAATATGGAAACTGTTAATTTTGATATGATAATTGCAGTCTCAGTTATGCTAGTTCTTAATTGTAGAGGTTATTATAAGTGTGTTATGGGCAAGCAACTCTCTGAGTGTGAAGTAGTTAGGAGAAAATTATTTTGATATGGTTAGATAATGAACTTTCACTATTTAAACAAAATATAGAAATATTGCGAGTAAATCAACGTATAGGCCGATTGGCATTTTTATGGGCTGTGCTTGGTTTAATGTGCAGTAAATTTTTAGCATACTTTCTAATTGTTGTATTGGAAGAATTTGTTCACGATGTTTCCTTTCAAGGTAGTACATATTTGCCATATATTTATTTTGGGAGTTTGCAGATTATACAGATAGTTGTAACTATTTTTTTACTCAAACGTAGATTGAATGACTGTGGTTCATCCTTGTGGTATATGATCTTGGTTCCCATAGCATACCTAAGTTTGTGGGTATATTGGGGGATGAGTTTCAGTTGGGAATCTATATCCGAAACCTTTATAAATGCAAGCTTTTATTGGGACGGATTTTTCTGGCAGTATTTTATCTTGGCTTGCTTTGCATTGCCTCTTAGTGTACCGGATTCTAATAAGTATGGCTTAGATGAAGGGCGAGATAGATATAATAACTATATTATTTCTTATGCTCGAAGCTCAACTATTAGTAAAGATAAGAAAGCGGGTACATTAGACTATGTTTGTAGCTGTATATGGGAAGTTTTGTTTGCTAAGCTCTTTGATGTTAAGGGCAGGACGTCCATATCGGCTTTTGGAGTTAGTCTTGTAGGAACTCGCATATTTATGGACATTATTATGAATATGGCTATAGCCGTAGTATCGTTAATTGTTCAGTGTGGTATACCTCTTTATATACCACGTTGGGGATTTATGGCTATCCTGATATGGCCAGCTTTAGCGATGATTACACTAGGTATACGTAGACTTCACGATTCTCTATTAAGCGGTTTATGGATAATTGGACTTTGCATTCCGTATATCAATATTTTTGTCAGTTATCATCTTTTGTTAAAAAAATCTTGGCATATTGAAAGTTAAGAAATCTCCTTGACTTTTATTCTATAGAAACATTATAATCAGATTATAATTTTATACTCGCCTGAAAGAAACCGATGAGGTGGAGATAAAAATAGGAAATGCACTCACAGAGAGCGGGATTAGCTGAGAACCCGTAGTACGCAGCTTATTAAATGGACCACCG
>JAGZGB010000105.1 GCA_018367495.1 Veillonella sp.
TAAAGATTTAGAATATGCTATGACCTATCGTTATGCATGTAAGAAATTTGATAGCACTAAAAAGATTAGTGATGAAGACTGGAATGCTATCTTGCAGGCTGCACGTTTGTCTCCTACATCTTTAGGTTTTGAAGCATATCAGTTGTTAGTTATTCAAAATCCAGAAATTCGTGAAAAAATGAAAGCTTATGGTTGGGGGATTTTAGCAGGTCTTGAAGCTAGTCATGTAGTAGTTTTCTTAGCTCGTAAAATAGCAGATCTTGAATTCGATTCTCCATATATTCGTCATATTCAAGAAGAGGTTAAACAATTACCTGCTGAAGTTGATGCGGCATATCGTGAAAAATATGCTCAATTTACAAAAGAAGACTATAAAACATTTGAGTCTGAACGTGCTGCTTTTGATTGGGCATCTAAACAAACATATATTGTTATGGCGAATATGATGACTATGGCGGCGTATGAAGGTTTAGATTCTTGTGCTTTAGAAGGTTTTAATCAAGATAAGATGACTGCTTTCTTAGGTGATGAACTTGGTCTCTTCGATACTAAACATTTCGGTATTTCTGTAATGGCTGCTTTTGGCTACCGTGATGAAGAACCTCATCGCAATAAGACACGCCGTACGATGGATGAAATTGTAAAAATAGTTGAATAAGACACTATGAAATAAAAAAGACAGTAGATCTACAAATCTACTGTCTTTTTTTATTTTCATGATGATATTTATACGTTGAAACGGAAGTGTGTTACATCGCCGTCTTTCATAACGTAGTCTTTACCTTCAAGACGTACAAGGCCTTTTTCTTTAGCCGCATTTTGGCTGCCACAAGCTTGTAAGTCATCGAAGGATACGATTTCAGCTCGGATAAAGCCTTTTTCGATATCAGAGTGAATTTTACCAGCTGCTTGAGGTGCTTTTGTGCCATTTACGATTGTCCAAGCACGAGCTTCCATTTCGCCAGCTGTGAAGTAGTTGATAAGACCTAAAAGTGCATAACTTGCTTTGATAAGTTTAGTTAAGCCGGATTCCTCAAGACCAAGATCTTCAAGGAATGCAGCGGATTCTTCTTCGGACAATTCTGCGATTTCAGATTCAATGCGAGCGGAAACAACAACGATGCCAGCACCTTCGTTGTTTGCATATTCTTCAACGCGTTTTACGTATTCGTTGGAAGAGTAATCAGATACTTCATCTTCAGAAATATTGGCTACATAAAGAGATGGTTTTGCTGTAAGCAATGTCAACTCTTTGATCATTTCTAATTCTTCTTCTTCAAGACCTTGTGCACGAACAGGTTTAGCTTCGCCTAAACCTTCAATGATGCGTTCAAGCAATGGTAATTCAGCGCGTGCATCTTTATCACCAGATTTAGCAATTTTTTCAATACGTTGTTTACGTTTTTCTACGGACTCAAGGTCAGCAAGGCAAAGTTCAGTGTTGATGATTTCGATGTCACGGATTGGGTCGATAGAGCCAGAAACGTGAGTAATGTTAGGATCATCAAAACAACGAATAACTTGGGCAATGGCATCTACTTGGCGGATGTGGCTCAGGAATTTATTACCTAAACCTTCACCTTTAGATGCACCTTCTACAAGACCGGCGATATCTACGAAGCGCATAGCAGCCGGAAGGATGCGTTTAGAACCGAACATTTCAGCTAATACAGCCAAACGATTATCTGGAACATCAACAACACCTACGTTTGGTTCGATTGTGCAGAATGGATAGTTGGCAGCTTCAGCGCCTGCTTTAGTAATGGCGTTGAATAATGTGCTTTTCCCAACATTTGGAAGGCCTACGATGCCTACTTCTAAATTTGTGCTCATGGTACCACCTTTTATTAATTTCATTGATTTCGTTCATGTTGAAAGTTTCGTAAAACTCTACTAATTAAATATTATATCATATGTGAGATATAACTTTACAATACAATACTTAATTGTATAATTAAAATAAAATTTTTTGTATATAGTGTATTTTTTGTATAAAAGGTTTATAATGTCATTGTAAGACTTTAAATATTTATATCAGATAAATTTATTTTATAATTAATAAAAATTAAATTATCTATGTTGAGTTTTTTGATTATATATAAAAATATTTGATGAATTAATCTTTAAAATGTGAAGTGCGTAACTAGATAAGTTGAAGTGCTGACTTGTGAATAAAGTGTGTATAACGCATCTTGACAAGAAAGGACATGATTATGTTTTCTAAACTTTTTGATAGTTTTTTAGTACACTATTTGGAACGATTCAATGATCATTGCTTTATTGTAAAAGTTGGTGATAACGAGTATACGATTGGTGAAGGAAATCCCGAATTTACGATTATTGTAAATAGAGATATACCTAAAAAGGATGTATTGGTATCGGCCGAACTTGCTCTCGGTGAAGCGTATATGCGTAAAGATATAGAAATTGAAGGTGATTTATTCAAAGCTCTTTGCGTTGTTTTAGGTCAGGTTAATAAAGATTCCATAAATAAAAAAGTGCTTAGTTCGCTATTTAATGTAGGTCTTAAAAAGAAAGATCAAAAGAAACAAGTATCTTCTCACTATGATTTAGGTAATGATTTTTATAGTTTATGGCTTGATAAGACTATGAGTTATTCTTGCGCATATTTTAAACATGAAGATGATAGCCTTGAAGATGCACAATATCAAAAGGTACACCATATTCTTGATAAATTACATTTAAAAGAAGGAATGACACTTCTTGATATTGGTTGTGGTTGGGGATTCCTTCTTATTGAAGCCGCACGAAAATATGGTGTTAAAGGCTATGGCTGTACATTGTCTGAAGAACAGTGGAAAAAAGGACAAGAACGAATTAAAGAGTTTGGTCTCGAAGGTCAAGTTGAAATTGAACTTATAGATTATCGTGACGTGGCAGCATCTGGTCGTCAGTTCGATCGTATGGTTAGCGTAGGAATGTTAGAGCATGTGGGTAGGGCTAATTTCCCTTTATATATGGAAGATGCATCAGCAATGCTTAAAGATGGTGGGTTGTTCTTACTTCATTATATTAGTGACCCTGCTGAGAAAGAAACAAGTGCATGGATTCGTAAATATATCTTCCCAGGCGGATGCTTACCTTCTCTTCGAGAAATGATTGGCTTTGCTTACGAGTATGATATGGATGTACTAGATGTAGAAAATTTACGGTTGCATTATTATAAAACATTAATGCATTGGTATAATAATTTCCAAGGAGTTCGTGATCAAGTAGAAAAGGTACGTGGTACGGAATTTGTCCGCATGTGGGATTTATATCTTTGTGGTTGTGCTGCTGGTTTCTATATTGGTAATATGGACTTACATCAAATCCTTATGACAAAAGGTGTTAATAACGATTTACCATTGACTCGTTGGTACTAATCGTATTGTAGTGTATATACAAAGGGGACCATCTTAGGATGGTCCCTTTGTTGTATCTATTATTTTGCTTGCAAACACTAAAAATCAACTGTACTTATAGTAGATCTTTTATTATATATGTATTTAATATAAATATATTTATAGCATATAGTGAAAGCATAAAAAAGAGGATAACCGAAGTTATCCTCTTTTTTATTTATTGAATTATAGAGAGTGAGCTCGTAATTCTTCAGCAGAATGAGTGGAAATCCAAGCTGGTGGAATATCGAATACTGTGTAGCAACCTGTGCCACCGTGTTTAGCAAGACGGTAGATACCACGAGCGTAAGCAACAAGTGCAGAGCCAGTGAATTCGGGATTGGAGTCAAGTTTCAAGGAATATTCGATAACGTGACGAGTACCTTCTGTGCTTTCACCAGATCGAAGAACGAAGCCACCATGTGGAATGCCTTTGTGGTCGCGATCAAGTTCTTCTTGAGAAATGAAGTTGACTACAGTTTCATAACCTACGAAGTAGTTTTCCATAGTTTTGATTTCGTTTTCAATTTTAGCTTTGTCAGCACCAGGAGCAACTACTACATAGCACTCACGAAGGTGACCTTTGTAGCCATCAACATCTGGAGTTTCACCATTACGGATTGCTTCAATGTATTGTTCTTTAGGAACAGTGTATTGACGAGCGTCAAGAACGCCATCAATACGACGGATAGCATCGGAGTGACCTTGGGAAACGCCACGGCCCCAGAATGTGTAAGATTTACCTTGAGGCAAAATGCTTTCAGCATATACACGTTGTAAAGAGAACATGCCTGGGTCCCAACCGCAAGAAATCAATGTAGCAGTCTTAGCTTCTTTAGCTACTTTGTCTACGTTTGCGAAATGTTCAGGAATACGTGCATGTGTATCGAAGGAATCGATACAGTTGAAGTATTTTGTTACCATTGGAGTTTGTTCGATAAGGTCTGTTGCA
>JAGZGB010000106.1 GCA_018367495.1 Veillonella sp.
ATTCGCATACAACCCTCACAAGATTATACTCATTAATTATAGTATATAAATAACCAAATTAAAAGTATCTTTTATTTATGATACTTCAATTTTAATATCTCGCCCCATCAATTCTGCTAATGCCAAAGCAGGAGATTTTTTTTCATATAAAACTTCATATAAAGCCTTTGTTATTGGCATTTCAATATGATGTTCACAAGCCATTTTATAAACAATGTCCGTAGCAAAGAAACCTTCGACAACCATATTCGTATGATTAATAATATAGTCCATTGTTTTACCATCTGCTAATTGTTGTCCAGCAGCCCGGTTGCGACCATGGGGACTCATACAAGTGGCAATCAAATCTCCCATACCAGCTAGGCCCGCATAAGTTTCCTTTTTCGCTCCCAAAGCTACACCAAAACGGGTCATCTCATGTAATCCGCGTGTTAAGAGCAATGCTTTACAGTTATCCCCTAACTTTAGACCGTCTACAATACCAGCAGCGAGAGCAATAATATTCTTTGTAGCCCCCGCTAACTCAACCCCAGTAATATCAGTATTTGCATAAATTCTAAAGTTTTGACTACATAATGATTTCTGTAACATCATAGCCACATCAAGATCTTCTGTACTTAAAACAGATGCAGCCGGTAAATCTCGTCCAATTTCCTCCGCATGATTTGGACCAGATAAAACAGCGAGATTACATCCAACGGTTCCTAGAACATCTCTCATAACTATAGTCAGCAATTTGCCAGTAGTACGTTCTATACCTTTTGAACAAAGTATATATGATTGTTCTTTATGAGCATATGGTTTAATAGATTCTAAACTAGTACGTACATGTACAGATGGCGTAACCATGAGAATGATATCAGCCCCTTTAATAGAGGTAGCAAGATCTGAACTATATACTAATTCCTTTGGCAATGTTACGCCAGGTAAATACTCTTTATTCTCTAAATCTTTAGCTAATTGATCTGCAAATTCTGGGCGACGACAATATAAAGTTGTAGTATTTCCAGCTAATACGGATTTAATAGCAAGAGCAGTACCCCAGCTACCAGAGCCGACAACAACAACATTCATATATTAATCCTTTTTGATACGTTCTACTTTTAACTCATTACCTGCAAGTAAACGTTTAATATTATCCCAATGGCGAATAATGACAAATAAAGCGGCCAAAGCGCCAAAGCCAACGAACCAATAAGATTCGCCTGTAAAGTACATCAAAATTGGTACTAAAGCAGCGGCTATAATTGATCCTAAAGATACGAGTTTAGTGAAATACACAATAATGCCCCATACCAAGAAAGCAATTAACGCCACTAAAGGTGATAAAGCAATTAAAACACCTAGTCCTGTAGCCACGCCACGACCACCTTTAAAGCATAAGAATATAGACCAGTTATGGCCCATCATAGCAAGGATACCACCTAAAATCATATACATAGGTCCATAAGAGGATAATAATACTACCCCAGCCGCCCCTTTTAAGGCATCACAAAGAAATACAGGTAATGCAGCTTTGAGACCTATAACACGATATGTGTTAGTGGCACCTATATTTTTAGAACCATATTGTCTGACATCTGTATTAAAGAAGATCTTACCAATAATTAAACCACTAGGAATTGAACCAATAAGATATGCCAATACAGCATATACGATAACCATAATATCCATTAGTCTTCATCATCCCGTTTCTTACCACGCAACACTAAACGAATTGGTGTTCCTTCAAAGCCAAAAGACTCACGTAATCTATTTTCCAAGAAGCGCATATAAGAGAAGTGAATCAACTCTGGCTCATTGACAAACAAAATGAATGTCGGTGGCTTAACACTTGCTTGTGTCATATAGTAAATCTTAGGAATTCTACCATTGCGAGATGGTACTGGATTTACTGTTTGTGCATCTTGTAACAATTGATTTAACGTCCCTGTAGATACACGGCGATACTGTTGTTCGGATACGAATTTCAACATATCCGCCAAGCGATGAATACGTTGCTTAGTCAAAGCAGATGCAAAAAGAATCGGTGCAAATTGTAAGAACCCTAATTCATCATAAATATCTTCAGTAAAGCGCAATGTTGTTTTATCATCTTTTTCAACAAGATCCCATTTATTTACAACAATAATTACACCCTTGCCTGCTTCATAGGCATAACCAGCAATTTTTTTATCTTGTTCTGTAACACCATCTTGAGCATCAAGCACAAGAACAACAATATCCGAACGATCTACAGAACGTAAGGAACGAACAATACTATAGCGCTCAACTGCTTCTTCAATTTTAGACTTACGACGCATGCCTGCGGTGTCTATAAGAACAAACTTTTGATCACCATGAGTCCAATATGTATCGATAGAATCGCGTGTTGTACCTGCTACATCAGATACGATTACACGGTCTTGACCTAATAAGGCATTAGTCAATGAAGACTTACCTACATTAGGACGGCCAATAACAGCTACATGAATAGTATCTTCATCATCAACATTTGTACCAACTGGAGGAAAATGTTTAACCGTATCGTCTAGCAAGTCACCTAAATTCATTAAATTCTTAGCGGAAATACCAATTGGATCACCTAAGCCAAGATTATAGAATTCATAAATATTAGGTTCTTGATTAACACTGTCAATTTTATTAACAACTAAAACTACAGGTTTGCCGCTAGCACGTAATATATTTGCAACTTCTTCATCGGCAGGAACAATCCCTTGTTTACCATCAACAACAAATAAAATTACATCCGCTTCTTCAATTGCTAATTCAGCTTGTAAACGCATCATCTTAGGAATAACATGACTATTATCTGTTATGAATTCGATACCACCTGTATCTATCATTGTAAATTCACGATTTAACCACTCTGCGTCAAAGTAAATGCGATCCCTTGTTACACCAGGAATATCTTCAACAATAGAAATCCGTTTATTAACAATGGCATTAAAGAGTGTAGATTTACCTACATTTGGACGACCTACAACGGCCACTAATGGTTTTGCCATGGTTTCACCTCATTATCTAATCTAATACATTGTTATATTTTATCATATTCTACGTATAGTACGCAAAAAGGCTAACCAAGAAAACCTTGGTTAGCCTTATATTAGACAATGAATTATTCAGCGTCTTCTGTAGTTTCTTTTGCTTCCATCAATTCAGTTAAAGCCAAACCCAATTTCTTTTCATCTTTGTTAAGAGAAATGATTTTTACTTCAACTTCTTGACCGCGGTTCAAGTAATCTTCAACTTTCGCATTACGTTGTTTTGTAATTTGAGAAATGTGAAGTAAACCTTGGATGTCGTCGTTAACAGCTACGAATGCACCGTAAGCTACCAAACGAACAACTTTACCGTTGATAACATCGCCAACATGCAATGTTTCTTCAGCTACGTCCCATGGGCTCTTAGATAAAGCTTTTAAGGACAAGGATAATTTGTTGCTTTCAGCGTCGAAGGATTGTAATTTAACTTCGATTTCTTGACCAACGGAAAGAACATCTTCCACTTTTTTAATTTTTTGCCAAGAAATATCAGAAATGTGAAGTAAACCTTCAATACCACCGATATCTACGAAAGCACCATAAGGCATGATTTTACGAACAATACCTTTATAGTTGTCGCCAACGTTGATGTTTTTCAATGCTTCAGCTAATTTAGCTTGACGTTCTACTTCCAATACTGCACGACGGGAAAGAACCAAACGGTTTTTCTTTTCATCGATTTCAAGTACTTTAGCTTCGAATTCTGTACCAACCAAGTTGTCCAAGGATTTTACGAAATGTACATCGCCTTGGGACAATGGAATGAAACCACGAAGGGATTTAACTGTTACTACCAAACCTGCTGGGATAGCATCAATACCTTTACAAACGATAGCTTCATCTTTTTCTTGTGCTTCGATAACATATTGCCAATCTTCATCTTTAGCCAAGCGAGTCATGGAAAGATAAATAGGATTATCTTCTTTGATGTGGTTCATGATAACTGCTTTAATTTCATCACCATTCTTCAACACATCTTTGGCAGATTCTGGTGCTGGATAAGAAATTTCAGTTCTGTTCAAAATGGCTTCAGTTTTGTAGCCAAAAGATACATAAGCACGTTCATCTTCAACTTGAACTACTGTACCTTCTACAACGTTCCCTTTCTTAAATTCTTCTTGACCTTCGGCTGCTAATAATTCTGCAAAATCTTTCATTGTCTCAATGACCTCCTTAATAATCCAGTCGGGAGTCGATGCTCCTGCTGTTACTCCTACCGTCTGTACT
>JAGZGB010000107.1 GCA_018367495.1 Veillonella sp.
CGTTACTTCCCTCGTGATTTGACGCAACCACAGTTGATCTTTGTCAATGGGTCAATGTCCATTAGTAAGGGCTCGGGATTGGGCGCTAACATCAATGAAGAACAATTAGACTTTTATTCCTATACTCATACAGAAATGTCTTGGTAGGAGGATCCTATGCCAAATATAATGGATTTACTAAATATTAAAAACACTCATTTAACGGAAGAGGGTATGGGTTTTTACAGTGAGATGCATGTCAATGATTTTCATAAACAACCCCTAGGCTGGCTTCATGGTGGTGCTACTATGGCCTTTGCTGAGACCGTAGGGTCTTATATGTCCTACGAGCTTGTGAAAGATAAGGGGCTAGTAGGGGTTGGTCAATCTATGTCCTGCCAACACCTTCATCCCTTTGTAGGGGATGGTATTTTAGTAGCCAAGGGGAAACTTCTCCATAAGGGGGCCAAGACCCATGTATGGGATATGCTCTTCTATGACCAAGACGATCACTTGATTGCCCATGTTAATTTTACCGTAGCTATCATCCAAGCTCGGCCAGATCAAATTCCCAAGGACATGAAGGTTAACTTCTAAGATCAAATATTCAAAAATCATTCATTGGGAATAGTTGAACCGATAATGGCATAGAGAGGGCCTACATACAATCAAATGCATACTTCGATATATTTCCTACTATAAGTTGATTTTTTTATATAATACATATATAAATATGAATACATTATTTTCATAATTAATTCACATATAAGAAAAGTGTAAACTAGAGTGCGAGCTTAGATGTGAACTAGAGGGATATACCTATTATTATGTGTAAAAAAGTATTATTGAAAACCCTAATTTGCAGTGCTTGCCTATGCAATATAGGTATGCTAGCTCTGGCTGCAGATGTTAGGGCTCATACAGAAAATACGGGTGTTTCTGAGACTAGTTGGCTGGACCGCACGGATATAGGTGTGGGCGTACAAATGAGTCAGACAGATACCTATCATGATTATAAGGAAGCACTTAATCCAGGGCATTTGGGTACACCGGTAGTTAATCATAGTAATCATACATCCAAACATGATACAAGAGCCCACTATTTTGTCGAAACCCTACAACCAATCAAGCATTATGATGGACATTCTAAGTCTGTCCTATTCTGGCAAGGCAAGCTAGATGGTAATGGAGGAGAAAAAATTACCCGTACAGCCTACTGGAATGGTAGTGAAGGTTCCTATGATGGTACAGATCCACACTGGTTAGCTGTTGATCAAACTGTGCGACAACCTTATTATTTGGATAAGGGGGAAAGCATTGCGCATGAGTCTCTTGGTCTAGTGGGGAGTCTTGGGATTGGTTATCGCCATCTTAGCCAGCATGAGCATGCTTATGTTGGTGCTAATGCCTTTTATGACCATGCTTTTAAGGATAACGTGGGGCGACTTGGCTTAGGCCTAGAGTATGTGTCCGGATTTAATACACTTAGCGCCAATCTTTATTATGGTTTGTCAGAAAAAAAGACAGCCCCACATAAGTTTGCTACTGGTTTGGACCACACACCACGGTCAGAAGAATTTCATGATACAGCACCTGATGTAGGTTATCCTGATACACCTAATGGTGTGATAGGCTATCGATCTGCTTATGAACATGCCTTAGGTGGGTTTGATTTACGGTATACAAGAGATTACAAAAATGCTCGTTGGCTTTCTACCTATGTTGAGGGTTATCACTGGAAAGCCAAAAGCCTAAGTGAACATCCTTTAAAGATGTTCTATATTGATCAACATAAGTGGAAGTCCATTCATGGTGTAAAACTAGGTGCTAAGTTGAATGTAACCCCACATCTATCTGTTGATTTAGGCGTAAATAAGGATAATAGGAGTTCCGCCAAACCGTATGTATCTGTCATGTATACCCTAGGCAAATCTCCTTATGCTTACTTTGGTGGTAAGCATGGTGAAGATGCTATGACCAATGCACGTTCTAAGATGCTTGATAAGATTAAACGCAGTGATATGATTGTCGAATCCTATTGGGAACAAAATTACCGTGAACACCCATGGGATCATTTATAAGAAATATTGGTAATGGCCCTCAATACAGGAGCCATATTTCAGTCATAAGTTTTAATAGACTAGCTGTTTATAATAGGGTAGTTCACATAAGAAAGCCCCGGTGAGGAAACTTCTTTGCCGGGGCTTTCTTTATGTTCATTTGTATATCTTAGTATTTCTTTAGTTGCTATCAATTTTGATGTCACGGATATTAGTGATATTAGGAATGTCATAGATTTCCCAGGTGCCATCATCCAATTGACGTGCTAGGAGGTCAATCTTTGTGGATTGGCCTGTTTTAGGGTTTTCTAGGCTTACTGTGTAGGTACAAATATTATCCTTGTCCACATGGATATTGAGGTCCTTAACCTTTAGTTTGTCTTGGTCTTTGTAGGAGGCTGTCAAGTCTTGAAGGGCGCTGACCGCACCATCAGTAATAGTTGGGTCTGGTGTGCTATCCTGGCCGGTAATCTCTTGGACTGCTAGTTCTTTGAGCGCTGATTTGGCTACTGGTTTTAACAGTTTTACTAGGCTGCGTGCTAGCGGGTCATTGGCCGCTTTAGAATCTTTCAATTCTCGGTCAACCGCATTATCGACGATGGCGTCAATATTAACTTGTTTAAATACTGCAGCTGGGTCTTTAGCATCGATCCCTTTTTTGATAAGGGTGAGCGTATAGGCCGGTGTGCGAGGCACATAATAACCGAAATAAAATCCTAACCCTGCCAGGGCTAGGGCCATAATTGCGATGAGAATTTTAAATTTATTAGACATGGAGTTTCCTTTGTTTAAGTAGTTAATATAAAGGGTAATTCAATCTTTTGGGTTGAATTACCCATATTTTACTCATTTAGTATATAGGTTTATTTCTATAGATACAATAAATTTTGCTATATTTTGAAAAAGTTTATAAACATACATTTTAATTAGAAATTCATTTTTGGTAGAGAGTAGGTTTTTGTCTATATTCTTAATACAAAAATAGCATGCAAAAAAGTAATAATTAATATTTGAAAAAGTTCAAAAAATACTTGCACAGAAAAAAATGGCATGGTATTATAGGCAAGTAGCTAACGAGAGTTAGTAACGCGGCCCCGTGGTGTAGCGGTTAACATGTCGCCCTGTCACGGCGAAGATCGTCAGTTCAAATCTGATCGGGGTCGCCATTTTTTTTATCAAAAAAAGATGCCTCGGTAGCTCAGTTGGTAGAGCAACGGACTGAAAATCCGTGTGTCGACAGTTCGATCCTGTCCTGAGGCACCATACTAACACACAACATGCGGTTGTGGTGGAACGGCAGACACGCCATCTTGAGGGGGTGGTGAGCATACGCTCGTGAGGGTTCAAGTCCCTCCAACCGCACCATAGCTAAGGCTCTCACTTGGGTGAGGTCCTTTTTTCGTGGGAGGGATCGACACACTAAGGTCTCTGCGTCGCTATGCTCCTAGAGACCTAAGTTGTTTACGTATCCCTCCAACCGCACCATAGCTTAAAGCACTTTGTTTCGACAGAGTGCTTTTTTCTTGACACACTAGAGAGTGGATATTAATATATATTCATTAAGTGGCATAAGTCACAACCCATAAGAGCATAAAAGACAATGACGTCTTGTTAGATTTAATCTAGCAAGGCGTCTTTTGTTTTATAGGCCTTCTTTGGGAGTCGGTATATATAGTTTATAAAGGGGAGCCTCTTATGTTAGATACGGGTAATGTGGCATGGATGTTGATGTCCACGGCCTTAGTTTTCTTTATGACCCCAGGACTAGCCTTCTTTTATGGGGGTATGGTGCGGTCTAAGAATGTTTTGAATACCATTATGCACTCTATCTTTATGATAGCCCTCATTACCATTGAATGGGTTCTGATTGGCTATACCTTAGTTTTCGGAAATGATATAGGCGGTATTATCGGTAGCCTTAATAAGTTGGGGCTGGAACATGTAGCAGGCCATATTATGGAGGATACTGGGATTCCAGAGCTTCTTTTTGCTGCCTTTCAATGTATGTTCGCTGTTATTACACCAGCCCTGATTGCAGGATCTTTTGCGGAACGAATCAAGTTCAAGG
>JAGZGB010000108.1 GCA_018367495.1 Veillonella sp.
TCCACAATTCTACTTCCGTACAACAGACGTAACAGGTGTTGTAAACCTTCCTGAAGGTGTAGAAATGTGTATGCCTGGCGATAACGTAACAATGGATATTGAATTGATCACTCCAATCGCTATCGAAGAAGGTCTTCGCTTCGCGATCCGCGAAGGTGGCCATACAGTAGGCGCTGGCGTTGTAACTGAAATTGAAGGTTAATTCATAATCTTTGTAATAAATAGGACCCTAATTGGGGTCCTATTTTTGTATTAATTTATATATTGTTTGTTGTATTTGTAACCAAAGATACAGAATCATTCTACTAATAGTGCTATTATAATCTCAAGGAGGGCAAAGACCCTCTTTTTGTGTTTTTATAGAAAAGGAGGTAATGTGATGGGTGAATACAAAAAGTATTGGATAGCCGTAGTAGCCGTTCTTATTATTGGTTTCTCAATTCTTGGTTATCTAGGTACTGATGTGTATCATCAAGCACCGCCAGTGCCGACTGCGTATGTATCTCAAGATGGACAGGTTTTGTTCACTAAGGAAGATATTTTACATGGTCAATCGGCATGGCAATCTACAGGTGGTCAATCGGTAGGGACCGTTTTAGGTCATGGCGCATATCAAGCGCCTGACTGGACAGCAGATTGGTTACATAAAGAAGTATCCGTGATGTTGGATATTAAATCTCAAGAGGCCTTTGGCGTTCTTTATGACCAATTAGGAACTGCACAACAAGCAGCTGTTAAAGAAGTTGTGAAAAAAGAGTATTTAGGCAGTGCAGTCCGTGAAGATGGAACTGTTGTCTTATCTCCAGAACGAATTACGGCAATGAATTTAACTGGTCGTTATTTTGTTGAGTTGTATGGTGATAATCCTGATTTAACATTGACTCGTGATCATTTTGCGATGAAGGATAACACACTACCTGAGTTACAAGACCGCATTGATATGGCACGTTTCTTCTTCTGGACTACATGGATGGCATCTACACAACGTCCGGGGACAGATGCAACGTATACAAACAACTGGCCACATGAACCTTTATTGGATCATAATCCAACACCTGAAAGTGTTGCTTGGTCTGTTGTGAGCGTTATTATTTTATTATGTGGCATCGGGGTAGTTGTATGGCTATGGTCCTTTGGTAAAAAGGATGATGAACATGCATTGGTTCCACCAACTGAAGATCCAATTAGCAAGATTACGTTAACGCCATCTCAACGTGCATTAGGTAAATATTTATTTACAATCTTAGCATTGTTCTTATTCCAATTAGGGATGGGTGGCATTATTGCTCACTATACTGTAGAAGGTCAAGCGTTCTATGGTATTCCATTGGCTCAATATTTCCCTTACTCTATTGCTCGTACATGGCATATTCAAGCATCCTTGTTCTGGATTGCTATGGCATTCCTAAGTGCAGGTCTATTCTTGGCACCAATCATTAATGGTGGTAAGGATCCTAAATATCAAAAGCTTGGGGTGAACATCTTATTCTGGGCGCTTGTAGTTCTCGTAGTAGGTTCCTTCGCTGGTACATATTTAGGCGTAGCACATCAAATTCCAGCAGCATGGAATTTCCTTCTCGGACACCAAGGTTACGAATATATCGAGTTGGGTCGTATTTGGCAGTGGATTGAATACATTGGTATTTTATTCTGGCTTGTACTCATGATACGTAGCATTATTGGTGCCTTCAAGCAAAAAGGGGACAAAAACCTCATTGCAGCCTTCATATTCTCCGTTATCATGGTAGGTATCTTCTATGGTCCAGGGTTATTCTATGGTGAACATAGCCATTTAGCAATTATGGAATATTGGCGTTGGTGGGTAATCCATCTTTGGGTTGAAGGCTTCTTCGAAGTATTCTCCACTACATTGATGGCATTTATCTTTGTTACATTAGGGCTTGTATCGTATCGTGCTGGTACAGTTGCGGCAATCTCTTCTGGGGCTATTTATCTCATCGGTGGTATCCCTGGTACATTCCATCATCTATACTTCACAGGTGTTACATCCACTATCGTGGCAACAGGTGCATCCTTCTCTGCATTAGAAGTTGTACCGCTTGTGCTCTTAGGTTATGAAGCTTTTGAAAACTATACACGTCTTCATAGCGCTCCTTGGATGCATCGTCTAAAATGGCCTGTGTATTGTTTTATTGCCGTGTCCTTCTGGAATCTAGTAGGAGCAGGGGTATTCGGGTTCTTGATCAATATGCCTGTTTCCTTGTTCTACATCCAAGGTCTTAATACAACTGCAGTACATGCTCACACAGCATTGTTTGGTGTGTATGGTTTCTTAAGTCTAGGATTTGTATTCCTTATTGCTCGCTATATTCGACCTGAAGTAGAATTTAACGATAAGATAATGAAGTTCGGTTTCTGGGCTCTCAATATAGGGCTTGCATTAATGGTACTTATAAGCTTGTTGCCAATAGGTCTTATTCAAGCGTGGGCAAGTATTACACATGGCTTGTGGTTTGCACGTAGTGAAGAATTTATGCAACAACCATTGTTACAAAACTTACGTTGGGCTCGTTTAATTGGCGATACAATCCTAATCGTTGGTGCAGTAGCATTCTTCTGGCAAATTGTAAAAGTTCTATTTCCGAAGAAATCTTAATCTATAAATGGATTACTTCTTAATCTGTAAATAGATGATTTAATGGGTATTACATCATATTATTAATTCTATTTAACTGCATGAGTTAACGGCATAAAATGTATGAAAAATATGTGATGATTTAGTACCATATTAATGGCGTTCCTTTATAGACAAGGAACGCCATTTTTTGTTATACTATCCCTGTCAGGTATATGTGCCTGGCTTTTTTGAGTTGCTCAAAATTCTTGACATAGCTTGCTACGTATGATATATTTTTTTAGTATGTAGTCGAGCGTTTTCGAGTACAAGAGACAGATTAGTAAATATAAAGCGAGGTGTATCCGGATGCGTAATGCCATTACTTTAGCTTGCACAGATTGCAAACAACGTAACTATCAAACGAACAAGAACAAAAAGAACAATCCTGATCGTATTGAAATGATGAAATATTGCAAATTCTGCGGTAAACATACATTACACCGTGAAACAAAATAATTCTTATCATTCATTACCTGTTGATTTGAGGATGTGAAACAATGGCAAAGTCTAACTCAGCAGTGCAGCAGCGTGGTGGATTTGGAAAATTCTTCCGCGGTGTGAAAGCTGAACTTAAAAAAGTAGTCTGGCCAACAAAAAAAGAACTTATCAATTACACAATAGTAGTATTCTTAGTGACGATTTTTATCGCCTTTATTATTTATGTATTTGATGCAGTCTTTGCCCAACTTTTTAATACGTTGTTGCACTTTGTTGGATAAGGGGGCCATTTCATGGAAGCAGATAAGAAGTGGTATGTAATTCATACCTATTCAGGCTACGAAAATAAAGTTAAAACCACTCTTGAACTTAAAGTTCAGTCTATGGGTCTACAAGATGTGATTAGCCGAATTTTGGTACCTCTTGAAGACGAAATAGATGAAAAAGATGGGGTTAAAAAAGTAGTAAAACGTAAGATATTTCCTGGGTATGTATTGGTTGAAATGGAAGTTAACGACCGCTCTTGGTATGTTGTGCGCAACACACCGGGTGTAACAGGTTTCGTTGGCTCTGCTACTAAACCAGTTCCACTTTCTGATTCCGAAGTAGAACATATACTTAAGTCTCAGGGCTTGGATAAGAAACCAAACATCAACATCGATGTAGAAGTTGGTGAAACGGTACGCATTACGTCCGGGGCCTTTGAAGATAAACTAGGTGTTATTACCGAACTTAACCCTGAAAAAGGAACATTGAAACTTAATGTAGAAATGTTCAACCGAGATACCGAGGTAGAGGTAGAGTTCTCTCAAATAGAGAAAACTCTTTAATATATAAAGTATAACTCTAAAAAGAGCAATCGATTTTGGTTGCCAGTGGGAGGATGTATATCCGTTACCACCACAGTATAAGCATAGGAGGTTTAATTACCCATGGCTAAGAAATTAGTTAAACAAGTAAAACTACAAATTGAAGCCGCTAAAGCTACTCCAGCACCACCAGTTGGTCCTG
>JAGZGB010000004.1 GCA_018367495.1 Veillonella sp.
CTTACATTTTCTACGGTCGGTGGTAAAAGCACATCAGTCACAATTAGTGCTCCTCGTGCTGGAATTACTTTACAAGATGCTAAAACAGCGGCTAATGCGCTAGTAGCAAATAAAGTAATTTTAGGTTCTGGTGATGCAGAACTAGCTGCATTTACTACGGCTCGAGAAGTAACAACTCAAACAACTGAATTGCAATAATCGCATACAGTTAAATAGCAAAAAAGGCTTTCATCGGTGGTGAGGGCCTTTTTATTATGGTAAAATATAAGGTATATCGAATAGGTATGGTAATAATGAAAATATTATGCCCAAAAAACTGGACATAATGGAGCCCATATGGGGATTAAAAAGGGGTAAAAAAGTGGAATATATTATTTCGTTTATGGAAACTTATGGCTACGTGGCTATGTTTATTGCTATGGTTCTGGAAAATGCTAATATTCCAATTCCTAGTGAGATTGTTCTTGGCTTTGCAGGATATTTGATTGCTCAAGGGATATTTGATTTACATATGACCATGGTTGTAGGAATACTGGCAGGTATTGTAGGATCTATCCTCTCCTACTGGATGGGTGAGCACGGCGGGCGTCCACTTCTTTTGAAATATGGTAAATACATATTCTTTAATGAACATAAATTTGAACTTGCGGAAAAAATGTTTAATAAATACGGAGGAGCAGCGGTATTTTTTGGGCGCTTATTGCCAGGCGTTCGCACATTTATCTCCTTCCCGGCTGGCATGGCTCGGTATCCTATGTGGCATTTTGTTATTTGGACTGTTTTAGGCACGATTCCTTGGACAATTTTTCTTGTTTATCTCGGTAAAGTTCTTGGTGAAAATTGGAAGGATCTTATCCAATATAATCATGAGTTTTTGGTTGTTATGATTGTTGTATTCGTTATTATAGCTGTAGTGTTGGGCTTTAAATACTATCGCAATCGCCGATAAGGAGGCCCATATGAAATTTTCACGATTAACGCCAATCGTATTTATCATATTTCTTGTTTTTTATTTATTTGGCAATAATATATTGCCTGTTACTGATCCTGTTGAATCTAACTATGCATTAACCGCTAAAGAAATGGTTCTATCAGGAGATTGGTTATCTCCTCAAATTTACGGTACCTATTGGTACGATAAACCAATTATGATTTACTGGCTCATTGCTATTGGGTTTAAAATTTTTGGTATTGCCGATTGGGTGGTTCGTCTGCCAAGTGCCTTCTTTGGTGCTTTATCTGTGGCGACTATGTATCAATCGACGCGTACTATCAGTGGCAAGTGGGCTCTGGGTCTAATAGGAGCATCTGTACTCGGTACATCTCTCATGTTCTGGACTGTAGCACATGGTGTTATTACGGACATGGTACTGCTCTATACGACGATTATGGTCATGGTTTATTCCTATAAAGGTATGGTAGAACAAAAACCATATGCTATGATTGTGGCCTATGTTTTTGCGGCTCTTGGGGTACTAACTAAAGGGCCTGTTGCCTTGGTCTTGCCGGGAATGATTTTACTCGTTTTTGCGGGGCTTAATCGTTCTTTGCCTATGTTGAAAGCTATCTTTGATTGGCGTGGCATTCTTGCTTTTTGCGTAGTTTGCTTGCCATGGTATGTATATATGTATAGCGTTCATGGTCAAGATTTCATCAATGGCTTTTTAGGGCTTCACAATATAACGCGTGCAACGCAATCTGAGCATCCAGAAGATAATGTGTGGTGGTATTACATAGCAATCTTTTTAGGTGCTTCTATGCCGTGGACAGGGGCTGTTATATACGGTATTATTGATGGATTTAAACAACGTCATACAGGTTTTATCTATAATATGACGTGGGGCGTGGGCATTTTGCTATTCTATACTCTGATGGCTACAAAATACCCTTTATATACATTTGTAAGCTTAGTTCCATTCAGTGCTATCGGCGCGATGGGCGTTATGAAGATTATACGTAAAGGTAAATCTAGAGCTCTCAAATGGGTTATTATGGGGCCTACGTTACTCTTATGGATTGCTTACGTAGGAGGATCATTTTTTGCACCGTGGGGGTTCTATTTCTTGCTCTATGTTGTAGTAGTTGCAGCAGTACTCCTTTTGTTCCATGCATGGTATACAAAAAAAGGATATCGCCTTGTTAGTATAATTGTTCTTGGTACTATGGTTATTTCTTCCATCGTTGTTGTGGAAGGTTTAGAGCCGTTTATAAAACAACGTAGTAATATCGATGTAGTGCCAGTAGTAGATTCTTATGATGGTGATATATATTACTATAATGGGTACAGTACCTCTGCTGTATACTATACAGGTCATAAGATTATTAAAATCAACGGAGATGAAAGTCGTTGGGATGATAGAGATAAAATTAAAAAACGTAGTGCTGAATGGTCAAAGAAATATCTTATGGAACAAGTTAATGAAGAGGAATTTAACAAAGTTATTACATCTGGTAAATCTGTGATGTTGATCGTTCCAAAAGGAGAAATTAAGCATTTCCGTCAATCCTCTATTTATCCAAATGTATCTGAATCTAGTGAAGCTGGCACATCTGAAGTATATATATTAAATAAAAAGACTTTATTTTAAGTGAATATGTACATCATATTTAAAATAAATACATATTAGCAAATTTGAGAGATAGGTAGTATCCAATGGATACTACCTATTTTTTGTATTTAAAGATTGAAAGATTGTTTGGTGAATAAATTAAACTTAAAGCATCAAACTCATTTTTCTGAGGCTATGAATTTAACTATATTGACACTTTTCGTACTTAAATAATAATACCTACAATATTACTGTGCTTTATTGACAGAATTAATACATATTGATATAGTAGGTTATAAATAAGTTTAAAAACGAGGTGTTCTAAAACCATATTTCATCTAGGCTTTAGAAAGTTGCGGAAAATGACATGTGTCAAAAACGCCCCTTGTTGTGAGGTAGAAAGAGGGGGAAGTCATGAAGAAAATATGGTATCTAATCATTGCGGTGGTCCTCTTGGTTATCGGTGGAATAGTATATGGCTATCATGAACACAATAAACCAAAAACGGCCCAAGAATTAAAGACGGTACGCATAGCCTATTTGCCAATTACGCATGCATTGCCAGTATTTGCTACAAAAGAATTAGAAACAGCGGATGGTCCTGTTCATGTAGAGCTTGTTAAATACGGTTCCTGGCCAGAGCTTATGGATGCATTAAATACAGGTAAGGTAGATGCTGCATCGGTTCTTGTTGAACTTGGTGTAAAGGCTCGTGAACAAGGTATTGATGTTCGTGCTGCTGCATTGGGTCATACAGAAGGTAATATCATTGTAGTAAATAATGATATTAATTCTGTACAAGACTTAAAAGGCAAATCATTTGCTATTCCGCATAAACAATCAACTCAAAAAGTTCTTGTGGATTGCATGCTTGAGAATGCTGGTCTAAGTGAAAAAGATGTGCAAGTCGTTGAAATGAGTCCTCCTGAAATGCCATCAGCATTAGCAGTAGGACAAATTGCTGGGTATAGTGTAGCTGAACCATTTGGATCTCTTGCATTAGAGATGGGAAATGGCAAGCTCTTTGAAGACCCTGACCACCTTTGGCATGATAATATTTGTTGTGCTCTTGTGTTTAATGGTCAATTTGTCGATGAACATCATGATTTAGCAAAAGCTTTCACCAAAGCTTATCTTGATGCAGGTAAATATTTAGATGAGCATCCAGAGGCACAAAAAGAGATTTCTTTAAAATATATGAAGTTTAAGGATCCTGTTATCGAACGCTCTTTACAAGTGATTGGGTTCAGTGATTTAGCTCTTACAGAGGACCGTTATAATGCGCTCGTGCATCATATGACGCATATTGATTTAATCAAAAAAGTACCGACTTATTCAGAGTTTGTAGATACATCGTTGTTACCATAGGAGGGGGACCATGAAGAAATATACATATGTGCCGGGCTCATTCATCGCGGCATGGCTAATTTGGGAATTAATTGTTCGCCTTGGTGGATTTAACGAAGCTTTATTTCCAACGCCATATAAGGTGTTACTTGGATTTGGAGAGCTTATAGGCGATGGCGTTCTGTTTAAAGATATTGCAGATAGTTTAGTTCGTTTCTTTATCGGTTATATTATTTCTGTTGGGGCAGGCGTATTTTTAGGCCTTATCTTAGGTTGGTACAAAGGAATTTGGAACTACATCAATCCTATCGTTCAAGTTATTAGACCTATCTCTCCAGTAGCGTGGTTGCCGTTCATCGTTCTATTCTTTGGTATCGGTCAAGCGCCGGCCATAGTTATCATCTTTATTGCAGCCTTCTTCCCTGTGTTGTTATCTACAGTGTCCGCTATTCAAAATATTGACCCTGTATATATTAAGGTGGCGCGTAACTTTGGTATTAAACAACCAGAACTGCTATTTAAAATCGTATTGCCAGCCGTATTCCCTGGTATTGCGTCTGGTCTTCATATTGCACTTGGTACAGCGTGGATCTTCTTGGTAACAGGGGAAATGGTAGGTTCTCAAACAGGCCTTGGCTTCCTTATTATCGATATGAGAAATAACTTGCGTAATGATCTCTTGATGGTAGCTATCTTGACCATCGGTTTTGTTGGACTTTTACTCGATTGGGGCGTGTCCCTCATTGAAAAATGGATTTATAAACGTTGGGGTATTGAGAAATAGGAGGTGGCCTCATGGGTTACATTTCGGTGCGCAATGCACACAAGGAATTTATGAAAGATGGGGAACCTCTCACCATTCTTGAAGATATTAATTTAGACATTGAAAAGGGCGAGTTTATTTGTCTCTTAGGCCCTTCTGGTTCTGGTAAAAGCACCTTATTAAACGCTATGGCGGGTTTTGAGCTTGTTACATCTGGCTCTATTACCATAGATGGTGAAGAGGTAAAAGCACCGCAACTTAGATATGTAACGGTATTCCAAAACTATGGTTTGTTACCGTGGCGTACGGTAGAAAGTAATATCGAGTTAGGTCTTGAAAGTAAAAAAGTGCCTAAGGAAGAGCGCCCTGCTATCATCGACAAATATGTGAAAATGGTAGGCCTTGACCATGCTCGTAATCGCTATCCGGCGGAGTTGTCTGGTGGTATGCAACAACGGGTGTCCATTGCTCGTGCATTGGCGGTTGATCCAGATATTATCTTCATGGACGAACCACTCGGTGCTCTTGATGCGTTGACACGTATCAGCCTGCAAGATGAAATCTCTCGTATTTGCCGCGAAGAAGGTAAGACGGTTGTATTCGTTACCCACGATATTGAAGAAGCCGTAGTTTTAGCGGACCGAGTTGTCGTACTAGCGGCAAATCCAGGTCGTGTACAAACGATTATCCCTGTAAATATCATAGATAGAACAGACCGTACATCGCCAAACTTTGTTAGTATACGTAACCACATCTTTGAACAATTCCAATTAGCAAAAGAAGACAAAATCGAGTTCTATATTTAGTTATATACATATCAAAAGAAACCACCTAGGGACTGCGACATACCTAGGTGGTTTTTATATTCTTATGCAATTCGTGTAATTATAATGTATAGTAGATATATATCGGTAATAATGTATGAAATTTAAATTGGAGGCTGTATGTCTTTATTTGAGTTAGAGAAGACCTTGTCTTTTGATGAATATATAGCGTCCTTTGATGCAGAGCGAGTAGAGAAGGTGCGCAGTTTTGTAGATTGGCTTGCTCGGTATCAAGGCAGTCTTATCCATAATCCGTGGGGTGAGGTAAATCCTGATTTAGAAATCGTTACAGACGGTTTTGATGCGGCCCAAGTTCGTCGAGATAATTTACTCGCCTATTTATTGCCGCGCTTAGGTCGAGCTAAGATCTTTGTGGTGGCTGAGGCTGTAGGATACCAAGGAGGACGATTCACAGGTATTGCCATAACTTGTGAAAGAATGCTATTAGATAAGCACAAAACCATTCGTGCGAAGGATGTAACGCCTATTCAGTTGGAACGTACTAGTTCACCTACTAGCTCTTTATTAAAAGGAACACAGCAAAAGGATGGCTTTAACGAACCTACAGACACTGTGGTATGGAGTGCTATCGTAGAAAAAGGTATCGATCCCTATGACACGTTGCTGTGGAATATATTCCCGTACCATCCCCATAAGGATGGAAATCCATTGACGAATCGCACGCCTACGGATAAAGAACAACAAGTAGGCTGGGAATATACAAAACGATTGTTAGACTTACATCGTGAGTTAGGCGGTATAGAACCTCTTGTATTAGCAGTAGGACAAAAGTCCGCTGATACAATGGGTCGATTTGGTCTGTCTGCCATTGGTTTGCGCCATCCTGCAAATGGCGGAGCTAATCTATATCGCCAAGGGTTTGCTGAGGCCGTAAATACATACTTAAAATAGTTTGATTTCTATGCAGGATGATAATAAATAGAATAGCATTAACATGGGGATTCGCCTCTTTTGTTAACGCTATTTTTATGTTACAATAACAGTAATGTATGAAAGCGAGGCTTTCATCAAAATCGATCGGATTATATTGCAACGTTCATTAGATTGGAATGAAAAGAACGTACCCGTCGCGGCTGACATGTCTAATGATAGCAATATACTCATTTGCTATGGCAAATGGTCACAATAACACTAGGAACGGCAAAAATTGATAGCGCATTTTTGCGCCCATTTGACGAGACGCTAGTATTTTAGCGCCTTTTTCTTTGTGTGGCCTCCATAGCATAGATCAATTCAAGTGATAGGTGAGAAAAGAAACTATGTTAAATAAAATAATGAATAAAATTTTAGGAGGAACTGTGAATACAACAGATAATCAGGTTACTGCACAAGTGCAAGCAGAACCAACAGTAGCGAATACTGCGACTCGAACCGTTGCGGCTGAAGGCGAACATAAACAAGCAACTCGCCGTCGCACTAATACACGTCGTCCTGCTGGCGAAGGTCGCACTCGTCAACATGCAGCTGGCGAAGGTGACGGCACAACACGTCAACGCCGTACTAATACGCGTACAAATAATGGTGGTCGCACTAATACGACTCGCCGTACAAATACTCGTCGTAATGCTGAGCAAGGCGAAGGTCAAGAACGTACAGAACGCAAACCACGCCAAACTCGTGCACCACGTGGTGAACGTAGTGAAAATACGCGTAATACGCGCTCTAACAATGGTCGCAATGGTCAAAACCGTAACAACAACCGTCCAAATAATCGCTCCACAAACCGCAACAATCAAGAGGCTCCTGTGGAATTAGTAGGTCGTACACCAAATGGCGCTAATAAGGGTAAATTCCAAATTATCCCTTTAGGTGGTCTTGGTGAAATCGGTAAAAATATGACCATTTTCCAATATGAGGACGAGATTATCGTTCTTGATGCGGGTCTTGCGTTCCCTAGCGAAGATATGCTTGGCGTAGATATCGTTATTCCTGATATGAGCTATATCATCGAGAATAAGGACCGAGTAAAAGCCGTTGTTATTACTCATGGTCACGAGGACCATATCGGTTCTTTGGCGTACCTTATGAAGGAAATTAACTGTCCTGTATATGCTACAAACCTTGTTTGTGGTTTGATCGAAGGCAAATTCAAAGAACATAAAGTATCTCCAAAATGTCTTCGTACTATTGCGGCAGGCGATGAAGTACAAATTGGTCAAGTAAAGGTTGGTTTTATCCAAACAAATCACTCCATTCCTGACTCTTGTGCGGTGTACTTCGATACACCAATCGGTACTGTTCTTCATACTGGTGACTTTAAAATCGACCAAACTCCAGTTGATGGCCGTTTGATGGATATGCACAAATTTGCTGAGCTTGGCAATAAAGGCGTATTAGCGTTGATGTCCGACTCTACAAATGTTGAGAAACCAGGTACTACAGGCTCTGAAAGCTCCGTAGGTCCTGCTATTAAACAAGCTGTTGGGGAAGCGAAAGGCCGCGTTGTATTGGCTACATTTGCATCTAATGTATCCCGTATTCAACAAGCTATTGATGCGGCAGTTATGTTCAACCGTAAGGTTGTCGTTATGGGCCGCAGTATGGTAAATGTTACAGAGATTGCTCAAGAACGCGGTTACTTGAACATTCCACCAAATACAATCATCGACGTAGATGTAATGCACAACTACACTGATGATCAAATCATGATTTTAACAACGGGATCTCAAGGTGAACCAATGGCCGGCTTGTCTCGTATGGCTACTAGCAATCACCGCACTGTAGAGTTGGCACCGAATGATACTGTTATCATATCGGCTACACCAATTCCTGGTAATGAAGGTGCCGTAGGTAGAACTATCGATAACTTGCTTCGTTTAGGTTGTCATGTAGTATACGGTAAAGATCGTGGTATCCACGTATCTGGTCATGCGAGCCAAGAAGAGCTTAAAACAATGCTTAACCTTGTTCGTCCAGAATACTTTATCCCAGTTCATGGTGAGTACCGCATGTTGCGTCGTCATGGTGAACTTGGTGTTGCTATGGGCGTAGATCCTAAGAAGGTCCTTATCGGTGACAATGGTCAAATCTTTGAATTCGATAAAGATGGTGGCCGTAAAGCCGGTCGTGTACAAGCTGGCGCTATTTTCGTAGATGGTCTTGGCGTTGGTGACGTAGGTAATATCGTTATTCGCGACCGTCAACAATTGGCACAAGAAGGTATGGTTATCGTTGTAATGGCAATGGATAAAGCTTCTGGAACAATCGTAGCTGGTCCAGACCTCGTATCTCGTGGCTTTGTATACGTACGTGATGCAGAAGAACTTATGATTGCTGCAGAACATCGCGTAGATCAAGTCCTTGAAGAATGTGAAATGCAACGCATTAAAGACTGGACTACTATCAAGCAAAACGTACGTGACGCGTTGGGTAAATTCTTCTACGATAAAACTCGCCGCCGTCCTATGATTTTGCCGATTATTCAAGACGTATAATTACATATAATAAACAAAAGTACCGCACTCTATGGTGTGGTACTTTTAACATTTTAAAAAGGACCTATGGAATCTACTATAAATAGCGGTGTCATCGCATTTATCTACTATATAGGGTATTTGAAGTTACCTTTTTAAACTGTTATAATTAAAAGATACCAATTAATCTATCTTCTTATATAGAATGGAGATTTATGAAACAAACAAATACAAGAGCGATGGTAGAAACAGGATTTGTTAGTGCTATAGGTGTCATCCTTAGTGCTATTAGTGTGTATTTACCAGCTTTCGCTTTTTTATCATTTTTTGTTACACCTGCAGCCATTGGCATAATTGGAACAAAATGGGGTCGCAAGTATAGTATATCGGCAGCTGTTGTCACTACTTTCTTAGCGGTAGTTTTGTTTGGACCATGGAATGGTATACCTGTTGGCTTATTTGCTGCGGTAGGTGTAGGGGTAGGAGAAGGTAACCGTCTTTCTTTAGGGACGATTAAACGACTACTACTCCCTAGTATTGCTATGTTTGTTGCTGTATTAGTAACTTTAATGGCACAAGTATATGTATCTGGTATTACTCTATCAATGATAGATACACAGATGACTGAGCAAGCTCGTATGATTGCTGATCAAGCATTACAGACGAATCCTAATATCACACAGGAACAAGCTGATTTATTTGTGAAAAATGTAGATAAGCTTGCTACTGGTTTGAAAGATGCGTTTTTTGTGGCTGTAGCTATAGCGGCAGTTTCATATAGTTATATAACTATTCAGATATCTATATGGCTAGGTAAAAGATTACGTATCTCCATACCTAGATTTTTACCGATTGAAGAATGGAGAATGCCTATCTGGAGTGCAGGTCTATATGCCTTAGGTATTATTGGTATATATGGTGCTCCACATATCAATATGGACGCTTCATGGGTCACAGCTATTAGTACTAATGTATTACTCCTCGGTAGTTCTATGTGTTCTATTCATGGCTTTGCAGCTTTAGCAGATTTAATGAGTAGTTACCGCATGAGTAATAAATTGAAGTGGATATTGCTTGGGGTGTATGCCTTTTTCTTTGGACAAGCATTAGCTATATTTGGTGTCATAGATATGTTTTTAGATTTACGGACACGTTACAAAGCGCGTCAATAGTAATAGAAAGGAGGCCGTTATGAAATCCTTTCAACGGAAATGGGAAGGTTTAGAAATTACCATTATTACCGTTATCGTATTATTGTTACTATTGTTGGCCTATTTGAATTGGGCCATTGCAATTCTAGCTTTAATTATCGTAGTAGCGGCGTATTTGGTTAACTATAACACCATTCATAACCGGCGTCGTTTAGCAAGGGAACAGTTTGGGGCGATGATGAAAAACGTCACACAAGCTTCGAACTTTGCTTTACAAAACTTGCCAATGGGGATTGCTCTTGTTAATAAACAAGGTACCCTCGTATGGAATAATAGTGTCTTTGCAGACTGGGTTAAGGTAGACTGGAATAAACTTCAAAAAATGTCTGCTCTTATGCCTGGCTTCCGTATTGATAAAATCTGGGGAAAATCTGGATTTATGACGGAACAGTATGAAGATAAGTATTTCCAAATTATTTATAAATTCATTGATCCTCGTGATGCACGACCAGATATTCATAGTGAAGATGAATTGGCAGAGCATGCAGTAATGGCTTTGTATTTTAAAGATATTACGAACCTAGAAAAGGCGCGTATTAAAGCTGAAGAAGATCAGCCTGTATGGGGCATGATTCAAATCGATAATCTTGAAGAGTTGACAAAAGGTCTTAGTGACCGCGAGTATACAAGTGTTTGGGCCGATATTAACAATATCATTATGGATGAAATTGATAGACAAGAAGGGTTCATTCGTAACTTCCAAGATGATATGTATACCTTTGCTATTTCTCGTGGTGCACTTCATGCGATGGAGGAAGATGGGTTTAAAATCCTTGAGAAAATCCGTAAATTGCCTTCTCCCCGTCAAGTGCCAGCAACAATTTCTATCGGGATTAGCGAGAATGTAGGATCTGTAAAAGAGGTATCGAGCCGAGCTCGTGCTGCTCTAGATATTGCATTAGGTCGCGGTGGTGATCAAGTGTGTATCATGGATGGTGAAAGCACTCGCTTCTTCGGCGGTAATACAGCTGGTGTTGAGAAGAATACACGTGTTCGTGCCCGTGTTGTATCACAAGCCTTACATGAGCTTATGCTTGATTCCGATAAAATCCTTGTGATGGGTCATAAGCGTGAAGATTATGATGCATTAGGTGGTATTATCGGTGTTGTAGCTATTGCACGTACCTTAGGTAAAGAATTACGCATCGTACTTTCAAAGGAAACGAGTGCCATTGATAAAATGGTAACTGTTTTGAAAGAAGATGAGTTCTGGACAGAACATATCATCACCCCTGAAGCGGCAAAAGCTTGGGTAGATGCTAATACGCTTACCATTGTATGTGATACACATCGCCAAGAAATGGTAGCAGCTCAAGAGGCTCTTGAAATTTCTGAACGACGCATCGTTATCGATCATCACCGCCGTGCAGCGGATTTTGTAGAAAATCCATTGCTTACGTACTTGGAACCAACTGCATCATCTACATCTGAACTTGTAACAGAGCTTGTACAATACGCAGGTGGTAGCGTAAAGCTTTCAAAGGCAGAAGCTACAGGTATTTATGCTGGTATTGTGCTTGATACGAAGAACTTTTATCAACAAACTGGTGCGCGTACATTTGAAGCTGCTGCATTCTTGCGCCGTGCAGGGGCAGATATTGAACGGGTTAAACAATTATTTATTGAAACCTTCGATTCTGTTCAATTGCGTGCTAAAATGGTATTTGAAGCCAATCGAACTGAAGGAATTGCTATTTCTGTAGCCCCTGAAGGTTTGAAGGATATGATGGCATTAGCTGCACAAAGTGCGGATATGCTCATCAGTAATGAAGATATTGAAGCAGCCTTTGTACTGTACTCCTTGAATGACGGCGGTATCGGCGTTAGTGCTCGATCCAAAGGTAAGGTAAATGTACAGGTTGTAATGGAAGCCTTGGGGGGCGGTGGTCACAGAACCGTGGCTGGTGCCCAATTACAAGGTATGACCATAGAGGAAGCGAAGAAGGCTATCTTAGACCATGCTCTTGAGGCCCTTTATTCCGCAGAGAAAGAGGAGGAAGAACAATGAAAGTAGTATTGTTAGAAGACGTTAAAAAGGTTGGTAAAAAAGGCGAAATCGTTGAAGTTAGTGATGCATATGGCCGTAATGTATTAATCAAAAAAGGTCTTGGCCTTGAAGGTACAGCAACTAATGTAAATAATGCGAAACAAAAACAAGAATCTATTGCTCATAATAAGGCTGTTGCAAATGACGAAGCTAAAATCTTGGCAGCTCAATTGACTAAGGTTGAAGTAACTGTAAAGGTTCGTATGGGCGAGGAAGGTCGTGTATTCGGTTCCGTTACTGCAAAAGATATTTCCGATGCAGCTAAAGCTCAATACAAAGTAGATATCGATAAAAAGAAAATCGAAATCAAAGAACCATTGAAAACATTAGGCGTACATGATGTACTCGTTCGTGTTCATCCTGAAATTACAAGTACTATCAAGGTTAATGTAGTAGCTGAATAATAGTGTTCACCATGCTCTTTGAGTATGGTGAATTCTTTTATCCATAGTGGTTTTATAAAGGGGATTATCATGGATGTACGCATTCCACCGCATAATTTAGATGCGGAAAAAGCCGTTTTGGGGGCTTTATTAACGAATGGATCCAACTCGGGCGCCGTTGTTGATACAGTGACGAGTATTCTAAAATCTGAAGACTTTTACCGTGATGCGCATCGTATTATTTATGATGCTATCTTAGAAATCGTGCATGCTAACAAGACGGCGGACTTCATTACTGTTGGTGAAGAGTTAGACCGTCGTAAGCGTCTCGATGCGGTAGGTGGTCTTGCATATATTACATCTTTGGCTAATGAATCGGTGTCCTACAATGTAGAGGAACATGCGAAAATCATTAGTGAGAAAGCTCAGTTGCGCCGCCTTATCGATGCAGGGAATAAAATCGTAGGCATGACGTACGCTGGCGAAGATGAGCCAACGGCTATCCTTAACAAGGCGGAACAAATGGTATTAGACGTAAGTGGTCAAACACAGTCTGAATCATCCTTTGCTGTCATTGGTGATGTAGTATTATCTAACTTAGATAAGTTAAACGCATTGCAACAGCATGATGGTGCTATTACAGGCGTTCCAACAGGTTTTAAAGATGTGGACCATGTTTTCAATGGTCTGCAAAAATCTGACCTTATTCTCGTAGCAGCCCGTCCTGCAATGGGGAAAACTGCTTTCACCTTGAACATTGCTCAAAATGTAACGATGTTGTACGACAAGACGGTAGCGTTCTTCTCCCTAGAAATGGGAAAGGAACAGCTCGTTGGTCGTATTCTATCTTCAGTGGCAGGTGTAAGCTCTGAAAAGTTGCGCCGTGCGAACATGGACCCTGCTGACTGGGAAAAGGTTATTGCTGCAGCGGACCGCATGAGTAAATCCAAGCTCTTTATCGATGATACGCCGGGGCTTACCGTACAAGATATGCGCTCTAAATTGCGCCGTCTTAAGGTGGAACATGGTCTCGATCTCGTTATCGTCGACTATATTCAGTTGATGCAAGGCCGCAACTCCGGCAAGGGTAGCGAGAACCGTCAACAAGAGGTATCTGAAATCTCTCGTAACCTTAAGTTGATCGCTCGTGAGTTTAACGTGCCTCTCATCGCCTTGTCTCAGTTGTCTCGTAGTGTTGAAAGCAGACCAGATAAACGGCCTGTGCTTTCCGACCTTCGTGAATCTGGTTCCCTCGAACAAGATGCGGATATCGTTATCTTCTTGTACCGCGATAAATATTACGATGAAAACTCCGAAAAAGGGGACAACGCAGAAGTCCTCATTCGTAAGCACCGTAATGGTTCCGTCGGTACTGTGGAACTTCAATTCATTGGGGAATTAACCCAATTTAGAGACGTGGAATTCCGAGACATGGGGCCGGAACAATAATGAAATCTATCGGTTAGTTCCTATATATTGATGGGGCCCGACTTTATTTCGACAACTTAGTTACAAAAAAGCACCACCTATCTCGTGGCTCCAAACGACACGTAAGTCGCCTCTCGATAGGTGGTGCTCTTTTTGTATTACGTTAGCAAAATAAGTCCCATCAATATATAATAGAACTAGATTGTTTTCATTGTATTGTTGGGAGAGAAGGGAGTAAACTTGGTTAAGTTTATAATAGAATAGCGTATTGAATGTGAAATTATACTGTTTAATCCTGAGCCCGATAGATATATAGTAGGGCTTGGGATTTTTTATGTCCCAAATTTGCCACTATAATAACAAACATATGTTTGAAAATACTCTATATTTTTGTTATACTAATCATAGAAATTATTCTTCTTGTAATTCTTATAAACTTCAGGTATTTAGCGGTTTGAGGAGGTGTTTGTATGGGTTCAGCTGATACGGATCGTATGTATATGTGCATTGATTTGAAGAGTTTTTACGCGTCTGTGGAGTGCGCCGATTTGGGGCTGGATCCATTTACGACGCCTTTGGTGGTGGCCGATGGGTCTCGTGGCAAAGGGGCTATTACATTGGCCATTTCACCGGCCTTAAAAAAGCTAGGTGTTAAGAATCGCAGTCGTCTTTTTGAGATCCCTCCGCACATTGAGTATTTGACGGTGAAGCCTCATATGAAGCGGTATATGCAGGCGTCTGCTGAGATTTACGGGACTTTGCTCAAGTATGTGGCACCTGAGGATGTACATGTATACTCTATCGATGAGTATTTTATCGATATTACGCCTTACTTACCGCTCTACAAGAAAACGCCTCGAGAGCTAGCGCAGATGCTACTTGATGCGGTGTTAGAGGCGACCAAGATTTATGCTACTGTTGGGATTGGGACGAACTTATTTCTCGCCAAGATTGCCCTCGATATTCTTGCAAAACATGTTCCTGATTTTATAGGGTATCTTGATGAAAGCCTCTTTAAAGAGAAAATTTGGTATCATCAGCCCTTGACCGACATTTGGCAGATTGGTAAGGGCATAGCCAACCGCTTACATAAATATGGAGCTTATGATTTACATGGTATTACTATGGTTTCAGAGGCCAAGTTGTACAAGGAATTTGGTGTTAATGCAGAGCTCATTATTGATCATGCTTGGGGCCGTGAGCCGTGTACGATTGCAGATATTCATGCGTATCGTCCTATTAAGCATTCTATCTCGCATAGTCAGATTTTATTGCGCAATTATACTTACGAAGAGGCGTATGTGCCTATGCGAGAAATGGTAGAGTCCTTGGTACTAGAGCTTTTACAAATCAAAGGGGTTACGAACCATATTCACGTTCATATTGGCTATGCAGATGAAATGGTACGCTCCACAGGCGGTTCTAAGAAGCTCAAACAATATACAGATTCTCTACAGACATTGACGGCGGCTGTTATTAAATTATATGAGCAGCATTGCCATAAAAATGAACTCATCCGTCGTATTGGAATTAGCTTTGAGGATTTAGTCAATCGCTCTGCTATACCTCAAGAGGAGGATTTATTTAGTGCTCTTACGACAGATACAGAGGAAAAGGAGCGACAAGTACAAGAGGCCATGCTATCCATCAAGGAACAGTTCGGCAAAAACTCTATTCTGCGTGCCTCTAGCTTGCAAGAGGAAGGAACTATGCGCTTTAGAAATACCTTGGTAGGTGGCCATAATGGGGAATAAATTAATGAAACATCGTATGTCTCGTTTGCAACGGGCGAAACAATTTATGCCCTTTGCGGCATTAAAGGGATTTGAAGTATTACTGGCAGCTGTGGCACGTCCTAAAGAGAAGCGTGTAGAACTATCGGAGGATCAAATAGAGGAATTAAACCGTACTATACAATCCTTGGTGGAAGGGGATTTTGTACGAGTGCTTTATTATACAGGTCATTGCTATACGGAACTAGTAGGGACTATCGAGGCGATAGGTAAACCTGCCCATAGTCTATCTATGGAGGGCGTAGCCATTGCTTTTAAAGATATAAAGGAAATTAATCTTTTTGAATAAGAACCTTTGAAGAGTTGATAATAATGACACTAATGTAACTGGTAAAGTAATCAAATAAAGAAACTCAGTAAAGTAAATTGTAAAGTGAAGAAACATAGATTTGGCCTATGCTCATGTATGATGAGCATAGGCTATTTTACTAATGTTTAGTGTTATATATTTTGATAATTTTTCTTGACATACAGTATGTATTTTATTAAAATAAATATATGAGTGGATACTCATATAAAGTATCTGATGAGAAAAGTAAAAATATCTAAAAGATATGCTATAAGATATGTCTAATAAGTATTAGAAACTAACTTACTATATAGGATAGAAGCTTTCACCATTATCAAAGGAGATATCATGGAAGAAACATTGTTGTTGAAGGATTTGAACTGTGCGAACTGCGCAGCAAAAATTGAAGATCGTATCCGTAAAATGGATGTGGTAGAGACTGCAAATTTCACAATTGCTACACATCAATTAAAATTAACCGGCTCTTGGGAAGACCGTGAAGCTCTTAAACGTGATATTCAAGAGATTTGTGATGCCATCGAAGAGGGCGTAACCGTAGCTGATTATGAGCGTAAATCTAAAGCGGCTATGGATGATCATGGTCCTGACCAGGATCGTGGTAGTGATGCTGTAACAATTGCAGTCATCGTAGCAGGCTTGTTATTCATGATTTATGAAGTTTTGTCATCCTTCGTCCCATCCATCGGCTTGCCAGAGAGTATTGAAACTCCAATTTACTATGTTGCGTATATTCTTCTTGCGTTCCCAGTATTGCGCACTGCAGGTCGTAATATCCTAAAAGGTGAAGTATTCGATGAAAACTTCTTGATGTCTATCGCTACATTGGGTGCTATTGCTATCGATGCATTACCTGAGGCCGTAGGTGTTATCTTGTTCTACCGTATTGGTGAGTTCTTCGAAGAAAAAGCAACTGATCGTAGTCGTACAGAAATCATGAACGCTGTCGATATGCGTCCTCAAGAGGTGCGGGTTGTAGATACAGACTGCGGTGGTGAAATCGTAGTTATGGCTCCTGAAAAGGTTGAAGTAGGCTGGACTATCGAGGTTCGTCCTGGCGATTTAATCCCCCTAGACGGCACAGTGCTTGAAGGCGAAACACGCGTTAACACAGCACCTGTAACAGGTGAGCCTGTTCCTGTTCGCGCCGTACCTGGCACTCAACTTATGTCTGGTTGCATCAATGAATCTGGTCGCATTACGATGCGTGTAGATAAGGTTCTTGAAGAATCCATGGTTACTAAAATTCTTGATGCCGTGGAAAATGCAGCATCTTCTAAACCTAAAATCGACCGTTTCATTACGCGTTTTGCTCGCGTGTACACTCCAATCGTTGTACTCCTTGCGCTTGCTGTTGCCATTATTCCATCCCTTATTACAGGTGAATGGCATAAATGGATTTACACAGCCTTAACATTCCTTGTTATTTCTTGTCCATGTGCATTGGTACTTAGTGTACCGCTCGCATTCTTCTCCGGTATCGGCAATGCATCTAAACACGGTATCTTGTTAAAAGGTGGCCGCGTTATCGAGGCGTTGGCTAATGTGAAAGCTGTAGCTCTTGATAAAACTGGTACTATCACATCTGGTGAGTTCAAAGTTCACAGCGTAGAAACTGTAGGATCTCATGTAAGTTCCAGTCAATTGTTATCCATGGCGGCAGCTATCGAAGCCGTTTCTACGCATCCAATCGCAACAAGCGTCGTGTCTGAAGCAAAAGATCAAGGCCTTACAGTGGAACCTTCAGATTTCGTTCAAGAATTAGCTGGCGAAGGTATGGTAGGTATGACAGATGGTCAACAAGTTCTTGTTGGTAACCGTCGTCTTATGGAACGCTATGCGGTTCAAGGCTATCCAACAGAATCTGCTGAATATGGCACAGAAGTTCTTGTGGCAGAAGGTAATACATACTTAGGTCGTATTATCATTGCTGATGAAGCTCGCCCAGACTCTGCTGAAGCGATTGCTGATCTTAATGGTCAAGATATTAAAACTGTTATGCTTACAGGTGATGCTGAAGCAAGTGCAAATTATATTGCTAAAGAAACTGGCGTAAGTGCTGTACGTGCTCAGTTGTTGCCTCAAGATAAATTGTCCGTTGTACAAGATATTCGCTCTGAATATGGTCCAACTATGTTCGTAGGAGATGGCATCAACGATGCTCCAGTACTTGCAGGTGCTGATGTAGGTGGCGCGATGGGTAGCGGTGCTGATGCGGCTATCGAGGCAGCAGACGTTGTATTCATGCGTCCGTCCTTGACTGCTATTGCACACGTTCTTGACTTGTCTAAAGCAACTTTGCGTGTAGCATGGCAAAACGTAGTATTCGCTATTGCTGTAAAAATCCTTATCATGGTGCTAGGTCTTATGGGTTATGCATCCATGTGGTGGGCCGTATTTGGTGATACTGGCGTATCCATCCTTTGTATCTTGAACTCTGTTCGTATCTTGCGCCGCAATTAGGTGAAAGCAGAGTTTATAGCTCTGTAGAGGAACGAAATAAATTACGTTCTTCTAATCTGAATGATCAGGGTTGATATAAATAACCTCTAGGTTAGTAACTGACTAACTTAGAGGTTATTTTATTGCGTGGATTAAACATTTATGATACTTTTATTATACATTTGTACATCATAAATAGACATAAAACTGTATATGTATGTTCTAGATACACAAAACTTTCACAATTGAATTGAATAATAGCTATAAAATAGTATATAATTTATTAGATGATTACTATAAGTTCGTTGGAAGGAGGGATAGCATGATTACGGTGTATAAACATATAGAAGAAGAGTTAGTTTCCGATAGCACTGTATCAGATGCCACAAAAGGTTCTTGGGTAAATTTGGTGAACCCAGACCCCGATGAGTTATCCCTTATCAATATTTTGACGGAGATCCCAACGGACGTTTTAAAGACCGCTCTCGATATGGAAGAACGTTCTCACGTGGAGTTAGAGGATAACTACATCTTTATCGTTATCAATATTCCGGTTATCCGCGGTAACGATATGTATGATACAGTACCGCTTGGTATTTTCTTGACGCCAGACTTCTTCATTACTATCTGCTTAGAAGAGTCCGAAGTATTATATCCATTCATTTCTAATCAGATTTCTACGTTCTATACATACAAAAAGACGCGTTTCTTGTTCCAAATCTTGTATCGCACAGCAACTATGTTCTTGCGCTACTTGCAACAAATCAACCGTCGTACTGACGATATTGAAATCCAATTGCGTCATACTACAAAGAATAAAGACTTCTTCCAATTGTTGGAATTACAGAAATCCATGACATACTTTACATCTGCATTGCGCACGAATGGTACTGTTATGGAACGTCTATTGCGCTTGCGTGGGCATAGTTCCTATAAACATCTTCTCAAGATGTACGAAGAGGATGAGGACTTATTAGAGGACGTTATCATCGAGAATAAACAGGCCATCGAGATGGTTGAAATGTACTCCAATATCTTGATGAATATGATGAACGCCTTCACATCCATTATTTCCAATAACCTTAACTTGGTTATGAAAATGTTGGCGACCCTTACTATTGCTATGGCGGTGCCAACCATCGTATTTAGCTTGTGGGGGACAAACGTGCCGTTGCCATTCCAAGATGATCCACAGGGATTCTATGAGGTTATAGGGGTTGCATTAGTATTCTCTATTATTGCCATTATCGGTATGTGGAAAAAAGATTTATTCTAATTTATGATAATTAGTGAATACTTAATTCAATAGTAAATAGTTGAAATATTAATTTAATAACAAATACACATGAAAAAGCTGGCTTTGAGCCAGCTTTTTTTCTTGTCCTATATTACGTTGTTGCTTATTATTGGGTCAATCTGATATAATAATACCGTTATGGAGAGGTGTCCGAGTGGTTTAAGGAGCTGGTCTTGAAAATCAGTGACTCCGCAAGGGGCCGTGGGTTCGAATCCCACCCTCTCCGCCACATTAGAAAGCCCTTTAGGTTATGCCTAGAGGGCTTTTTATTATTGTATGGTGCTAGTAATGATACTTTTATATAGCCAATCTTTCTGCTCTATGATATGCTAACCTTATGGTTATTTGGTTTTCTGTAGAAAGGAGCTCGTATGAATCGACTTAGTTTCTCACGAACTCAGATTTTAATTCTTGTCAGTGTATGGCTAACATTTTTGATTAGCTTTGTTATGCGCTTATCTTGGGCATCTTTGATGCCTATCGTTAACGAGGCATTGAATTTTACTCCTCAAATGGGAACGGCTTATTTATCTGCCTTTTATATGGGCTATGCTATCATGGTTCTACCAGGTGGTATCTTAGCGGATCGCATTGGTTATCGTTACACCATTTTGGTAAGCTTACTTGCCATGGCAGTTATTACGGCATTGATGAGTACTATAGATAATTACACCTATGGCTGGGTATTACGTTTCTTATTAGGTATTGTATCTGGTCCTGTACAAGCATCTTGTTTAAGTGCTATTGGGGATTACTTTGGTCCTAATCAACGTGGTGCAGCCGTGGGTATCTTCATGTCCTGCACATCTCTTGGATTGACCACTGTAAACCTTTATGCACCATATGTGGCAACTAATTATGGTTGGCAAAATGCATTTCTTTTAACAGCGGTATTACCAATCCTTGTTTTCATTCTTAGCTACTTTACGGTTCGTAAGCCAAGTGCTGAGATTTTAGCTCAACGAGAAGCAGAGGTGAGTGCTACATCTGCTCATATAGGGGAAAAGACTTCTTTAAAGGAAAACTTGTTACATGTTTTGAAGAATCGCAACATTTGTTGTCTTGCCTTTGCAGGCTTCTTTGCTACCGGTGCGACCTGGGCCGTGGCACAATGGTCAAACTTGTACATGGTTAAACAGCTCGGCGTTAATGCCATCTATGCAGGTCATGTAATGTCTGCCTTTGGTTTAGCCGCGCTTATTGCGAAACCGACTATCGGTATTTTGTCCGATATATTACCGATTAAGAAGAACCATTTGGTGGCGCTTGTTATGTTCTTATTTGCACCAGCGTTGATCCTCTTTGCGAGCACCACAAATCCAGATATGCTCTTTATAACAGGTCCAATTCTTGGTATTGGTGCTTTCATGCATAGTGCTTTAACAAATGCTCTCGTAATTCAATCCGCAGCACCTCATTTACGCGGTACAACTGCAGGCTTCGTAAACTTGTTTAATCAGATCGGCGTTATGTTGGCACCTATGATTTTAGGTAGCATGTTAACAGCTACAGGCAGTTATCAATCTGCATTGATGACCCTTGCCATTGCACCAGTTATCGGTGCTATTGCATTGTTCTTTGTACGTCTTAAATAATGTGACAATATCATACAATAGATTGATCTGATTGTATGGAAACAAAATATAAAGCAAAAGAGACTGAATTAGATCTCCTAGATAGGGGACAGTTCAGTCTCTTTTTATACGTTACGAGTAACTATATTTTTGGATTATGGTCTTTGCGGTGCATGATAATCAGGTTGCGGTCTCCAATTACTCATAGGTGTGTTTGGATCGGGCATGTCCTGATTTTGAATGTCGAGAATCCAATCACTAGGTCGAGGCCCTTGTGGAGGAGGTGGTGGAACTGGCCTATATACACCTAGTTTAGACGGTGATAACCGTGGTTGATTAGAAGTGTAAGGGGATTTCAATTGATTTAGTGGTTTGTATACACCTTTTGGTGGTTGAACTCCAAATAATGGTTTACTTGCAGTTGGAGGTGGTGTGTTTATTGGTTTATATGGTCGAGGTGGTACATAGGGATTCGTAAAAGTATATGTAATTCGTTCCAATTCCAATGCATTATGTAGAATGAATTGACCTATTTCAGCTATAGCAGAGCCTTTAGTAGCGACATGGGCGCCTGTGGATAGAACAGAACGCTCGTTATTAGTAGCTCCAATAGGGGCACCGTTTACTTGGTAGAACTTTGCTGGTGCTACATGCCAATCCATAAGATAAATATCTTTAGATGTATTACCTCGATGATATGTATAATTAGTCGAATAATCTGCGATTATATTCTGATTTTTGTATAGACTAATTGTGCGTGCGTGAAGCGTACTGTAAGTAGCGCCTGCTTGTGCAAGACTGATTGTACTCAAGTCGATATACACAGTCTCTGAAGGGCTATTATAAGCAACTTGGTATTGAGTAGGTTTATTTTCTAATTCATATTGTGAAATAGCACTAGCTGACTGTACAGTTGCCAAGGCTAGTATTATAAAGGGATATAGTTTTCTCATATTAGACCTCTCTTATGTGGCATTAGTATACCATAGTCATACATGTAATTCTATAAAAAATGAATATAAAGCTCCATAATATGTATATTGTGTATAATTGTCTTTTTGTTATATGATTAATGCATAGTTACAGGAGGTCTTGATATGGAAATTATCTGTTTTGGCGATAGTATTACTCGTGGTTATGACGTACCTTATGGTCAAGGGTGGGTTGAAATATGCGATGCATCTATAGAGGGTATGAATTTTACAAATTATGGTGAAGATGGATGCTCTGTTCAGGGTATGATTTATAACATTGAAGAATGGGCGTCTACAGCTATAGCTGATTCCATGCGTCATATCTTCTTAATGTGTGGTACTAATGATATTTTGCAAGGTCGAGATAGTACATATGTGTTCAAGACCTTGGTGAAAGCTATTGAACTAGCAAGTACAAAGGGGACAGTTATCATTGGCTTAGAAACACAAATAGATAGTGATATGGATGGACTCGACATTGTGGTGCGAGAGGTCAATGAACAACTGAAAGCCTATGCTGCAGAGCATAATTTAAAGGTTATAGACTTTTATACAACCTTATACGAAGCGGACCAAATTGGCCAAATTGTTTTTGCTGGTGAAGTGCACCCTAATGCACGAGGCTATCGTTTGATGGCTTATAAAGCGTTAGAAGTATTTACAAGATTATCGTAAAAAATAAATCTAAGAATTCAATTGGTAAGATGCATAAAAAAGCCCAGAATGAGATATCTCATTCTGGGCTTTGGTGATTTATATAGTCTTTAGGTGTGAAGGTTTATAGCCTTCACGTTATAGTTAATTCGTAACGAATTATAGTTAGAATTAGCGAGTACGTGCGTTAGATACGCGAGCAGATTGTGCAATTGCGTATGCAGTACCTTTAACTAAATCGTATGCATCAGCAGTGTTGCCAGATACTGTTACAGCTGCTACAGTATCGTCAGTTACTGCGAACAATGCAGTTGCGTAAGGGTGTTGTGCACCGTTTGGAACTGTTACTGCACCGGATTTTACAACGATGTAACGACTGCCATTGTTGAATACGTCATATTGAGCAGCTTGTTTTACACCATCATAGCTTTCATTGTAAGCGAATAATGCAGCTACTTCACCACCTGCTACTTGACCAGTTTGTTGCATGGAACGCAATTTAGCAGCTGCTACAGCTGTTGGTTGAGTCATGTTAACAGTGATACGCAAGGAGTTGTTGTTTACAACTGCTTCAGTGATTACGTTTGTAGAGAATACGTTTGCAACGCCATCACCAGCACGGTTGTAGGAGCTAGCAGTTTTCACTTGGTAGCCGTTAGTGTATGCAGGCAAGTCGTAAGTATAGGATTTGCCGTTCAACAATAAGTCGAATGCATTTAATTGGTTAGTTTTGTAACGAGAAACATATGCACTGCCGTTACCATTAGCTGTTACAGCAGTTACAGTTTCTTGGTATACTGGTTGGTTATTAGTAGGGATTGGATCCATAATTTGAAGACCTACAGCTGTTGTTTGAGGTGCTACGAAGATTGGATCACCCAATTCTTTGGATACAGGCATTTGTTGAGCCATGTCACCGGCTGTGTAAGGGACAGCTGGTAATGGTTTGTAACCAGGGCGTGGTGCACTTGTTACGTAACCAGATTGGTAGGCTGGTGTAGCTGCTTGAGGTGCAGCGTAAGTATATTGCTCAGCTGCAGCGCGTTCGTAAGCACGTGCGTTAGCATCAACAGATGCTGCAAAAGCAGAGAAAGACATGGTTGTAGCTGCAAATACTGCGAAAGCAGTTGCTAAATGTTTTTTGTTCATAATAGTTCACTCCTAAATACATGATTTTACAAATAACACAAATACAAATACTAATCTGTATTATATATGAAATTCTGCTAATTGTAAATAAAATATAAAATATTTTCTTAATTATAAACAAATATAATTTAATGAGTCAAATTTTGTACAATTAGGCACAGAATGTCATATTACTATATAATAGTAGTATAATAATATATTATATCGAATAATTTAGATTAATGCTATACCTAATAGTATAAATTTAAAAATAAGATGAAGTTTATGATTTCTATAAATTGAGATTATGAAAGTTTCACTAGGGAGGTCTCATGAGTATTAGCGTCTATTATGGACGAGCAGGATCTGGTAAGACACGTGCCGTATATGAACGGATACGTCAAGTTATGACCGAGTGTCCTGGAGAACCCATAATCTTACTTGTTCCAGAACCAGCAACGTATCGGGTAGAGCGAGAGCTGGCAGAATTTATGCCTGAAAAAGGCTTTACCACAGTTCGCGTAGTCGGCTTTGGTCGTTTGGGGTACCAAGTATATCAATCGATAGGGTCCAAAGGGGCCGGTCAATCAAGCTTATCTAGCTTTGGCCGGTCTATGTTGTTGCGCCTTGTAATGAAGCGAAAACAAAAGGAACTAGGCCTATTAGAACAGGCTACTAAACGTCCTGAGTTTTCTTCTGTATTGCAACAACTTTTTTCCGAGTTTCGTGCATTCCGCATTGGCCCTACAGACCTAGAACGTGGAGCTGATTCCGTAAAAAATAAAGTATTACAAAAGAAATTGCGGGAACTTGCTATATGTATGGCGGCCTATGAAGAGGAAATTAGTCGTCATGGGGAGCGTGATATCGATCCAATTATGGAAATCGTTGAGGCTTTGCCTCAATCTCCACTGATGGAAGACAGCCACGTCTTTATTGATGGCTTCCACTGGTTTACGCCTACTCACTACGAGTTGATTTATACCTTGTTTGATTTGGCGAAGGAAGCAGTTATCACTATCGACTTACCGATGGCTCCGAAGGCGTTAAATATTGCTCGTCGAGGGGAACACCTCTTTAGCCGTCCTTTAGAAATATACGACACCTTACTGGCTCGTTATGGTACTCGTATTAATTGGGTTGGATTTGATGGGAAACGGGGCCCTCAAATCGTACAAGAATTAGAAGCTAATTACTTTATCAGTCCTAGTAAGCAAAATTCTACAGATACTACTATTCCGCTCATTCGTGGTTACAACCGCGAACGGGAAACCGATGCGGTGGCTCGCCGTATTTTAGCTTATGTAGAATCTTCTCCAGAGGCTCGATACCGCGATGTGTGTATTATGCTTCGTGAGTCGGAAACATACGGAGATACCTTAGAGAAGGTCTTTGGTCGTTATGGTATTCCGCATTTTATCGACCGTCAGCGGCCTATGAAAAACCATCCATTAGGCGAATTGTTGACAGCCCTCTTTGATATTGTGCGCCATAGCTACAGTCGAGACAGCATGTTCTTATTGCTTAAAACAGACTTGATGCCCCTTACCCGTGAGGCCGTAGATGAATTAGAAAACTACGTACTCGAGTTTGGTATTGACCATTATAAATGGGAACGTGAAAGCTGGCCGTATTTACGAGGCTTTCATGAAGGGCAAGATGAAGAGAGTCATGTAGATGCACCGCGTAGAGCACGTGTTAATCAAGCAAGGCAAATCATTATGGACATATTATCCCCGTGGTTTGACTTTGCCGCTCATAGCGAAGGTCATACGGGCTCTGAATGGGGTGCGCAACTATATGGTTTATTAGAAACTTTGCAAGTTCCACAGCGCCTTTATGAATGGGCAAAGGATGCAGAAACGGTGGGCGATCAAGAGTCTAAAGCTAGCCATGAACAGATGTACAATGCTGTTATTTCTTTCATAGACGAAATCTCTATGGTCATGAAGGACGAAGTGTTGACACTGGATGAGATGATGTTGCTCCTTGAAGAAGGCTTGAGCGATGTAAATTATTCTATGATTCCACCGTCTTTGGACCATGTAGTAATCACCACTATCGAACGTGGTTATAGCCAATGGTGGCCTAAGGTATTTGTAATAGGCCTCAACCAAGGTGTATTCCCACAAAGCATGGGCGATGAAGGTCTTATTAAGGATAAGGAACGCCAAGAGTTAGCCGATGCAGGTATTACCCTTGCTGAAGGGGCGTTGCCGAAGGCTTTCAACGAGAACTTCCTATTATACCTAGCTATGACGCGAGCATCCAATTCGTTGACGCTGTCCTATGCAAGCTCTGGTGAAGATGGAACCGGTCTTGAGCCATCCCTTGTGGTGAAACGACTAGAATCCCTTGGTTATGTAGATAAGGCGGTAGATATTCCACTCTCTATTGCACCTGATACTGAAGCGGACTATGTATGGAGACCGTTACAAAGTTTGTCTTTATTGTCTGAGCGCTGGGGCGCTCTCTTTAGCGGTCATGAGGTGAATCCACTGTGGTGGGGCTTATATAACTGGGCTCGTAACAGCGATACCTATCGCCCGCGTTTAAGTGAAGTATCTCGTGGTATTCGAGATAATAATGATGTGCCTGTCATTACGAAGGATTTAGTAAATGGATTGTTCCTATCTAAAGGCTATATGTCTGGTTCTGTGACGCGTTTAGAGAGATACCAGCAATGTCCGTTCAAGTTCTATGCTCAATATGGTTTGAAACTAGAGCCGCGTCGTGTGCGCTCCTTTGGTGCTCCTGAAATCGGTACATTCTTGCATGCTAACTTAGAGCGTTTAGGTAATTATCTATTAGATCATAATAAACAATGGCGTGACCTTAATGAAGAGGATCAACAGAACTTGTGCCGTACGGTAGCGGAAGAAATTTTACAAGAAAATCAAGGTGGCGAGGAAACGAGCGATGCCTACCAAAAGGCCATTGAGCAGCGTGTACAACGTACATTACATGTGACGGTAAATCGCCTCGTGGAGTGGTCGAAGCGCAGTGATTTTGATACGAAATACTTAGAGCAAGATTTTGGACGTCAAGGTGGCTGGGATCCGATTCGCGTACCCCTTGGGGAAGACCGTTATTTACGCCTCATTGGTCAAATCGACCGTATCGATGAATATACCCGAGATGGGCAAACATACGGCATGGTTATTGATTACAAATCGGGGGGCGCACATGTGACGGCCCAAGATGTATACTATGGCCTTAAATTGCAACTCATGACCTATCTTTTGGCCTTAGAGTCTGCTTATGGTAAAATGCATGCTGGCTCCATGTCACCGGCGGCTGTGGTGTATTCCTATGTGAAAAATCCTAAAATTCCCGCCGATGCGCCTATCTCTTATGAAGATGCAGTATCTTTGGCTAAGGGAAGCGATGCATGGCAAAATAGTGGGTACTTCTCAGACGATGTTGAGTTGTTGACGCATATTGACAACAAATTTTTGTCCTATGGATCTAAACGAGGACCATATGTACCAATCGCTACGAAAAAGGATCAAACTATTTCTAGTAGAGATTTGCGTAAGGTTAAGAATTCTGGCGAATTTGACGTAATGTGTCGTTACACCAATCACGTAATGGCTGACATCGGTCGCCACATTGGGGACGGTCAATTCCCAATTCAGCCATATCAGTTAAATAAGAATAGACCTTGTACATACTGTGATTACAATACTGTATGCCGCTTTGACTCTAGCCGTAATAAGTATAATTATCTGTCCGGTTTATCTGAAGACGATGCGTTAGAACGGATGAAAGAGGTTCTAAATGACGGAAACGACGGAAACAACAGTAGCAACGACAATAAAAGTAACGTAGTAAATAGTAATAAAGGAGGTGAAGACCATGGGTGTTAAGTGGACGCCAGAGCAGAAGTCCGCCATCATAGCGCCTAAGGACTCGTCCTTAGAAAATCAAACCTTGCTCGTAGCAGCTGCTGCAGGCTCAGGTAAAACGGCAGTTCTTGTAGAGCGTATTATTACCCGGTTAAAAGACATGGATAATCCTTTATCCGTGCAAGAGCTCATGGTTGTAACCTTTACAAAGGCAGCTGCTCAAGAGATGAGTGCTCGTATCGGTCTTGCCTTGGCGAAAGCCATGGAGTCTACTGATAATACGGCTATGCAAGAGCGCCTCGAACGACAGCTCAATCTATTGCCGTCTGCTCATATTTCTACATTACACTCCTTCTGCCAATGGGTGATTCGTTCCTATTTCTATAAGCTCGATATTAATCCTACTGCTCGCATTGGTAACGAAGCCGAAATGGCATTGTTACAACAAGAGGTGCTAGCTGATTTATTGACTAAATCTTATGAAGAGGGCCTTTATAATATCTATGAATTGGCAGACTTCTTTAGCGATGATAAATCGGATGCAGGCTTAACGGCGAAGATTATGTCTTTATATAACTACGCCATGTCCCTCGCCAATCCCGATGGGTGGTTACGAAAAGCCTTAGAGCCTTATAAAGAGGCTATGACTGCAAATCCAAGTGATACGCTATGGGGCCAATATATGTGGGACAACCATATAGCTGTTATTGACCGTATTCGTGAGCGCTTAGAGCGGATGGAACAAATCTTATTGGATCCTGTGGGGCCTCACAAATGGCAAAACATATACGATAATCAATTAGCTGCACTAGGCATGCTTTCATCAGCCCAAACTTGGGATGATATGGGTGAAGCTTGTAAGCATACGGATACCTTTATTAAGGACCAGTTCCGCATGGGGTCAAAAGAGGCACAAGCCTTTGATCCTATATTGGTAGCAGAGTTTAAATCCTTAGGTTCCCAAAATAAAGATGACCTTAAAGCGATGCAAGGGGCTGTGTTTACTGTGCCAGAAGCTACCTTGCAAGACCAGTTCAAGGCTCAATATCCAATCATAGAAGGTTTAGTAGAGCTTACTATTGCGTTCCATAAGGCGTATCGAGATATGAAACAAGAACAAGGTATCATGGACTTTAGTGACTTGGAGCATCTATGTTTAGCCCTTCTCGTTGAACCAGGCACAGAGGATGACCCTCAGCCGTCTGATGTAGCGAAGGAACTGCAAGATACTTTCAAAGAAATCATGGTTGATGAATACCAAGATACGAATGGAGTGCAAGAGACGATTATCAATTTGATTTCTCGCGTCGACAATCGGTTCTACGTAGGGGACGTGAAGCAAGCGATTTATAGTTTCCGTATGGCCGATAGTTCTCTGTTTATGGAGAAATACAATACCTACGGCGATACTGATGCGGTAGAGCGCCGTATCGACCTAGCAAAGAATTTCCGATCTCACGAAAATATTTTAGCCGCTACGAACTTCTTGTTCTATCAAATCATGACGGAAGAGGCGGCAGAGCTAAATTATACGGAGGCAGAATCTCTCATTCTTGGCCGTATCGTAGAGGATGCACCGGAGGATTGGGTTGGAGGAGACGTGGAATTGCAGCTCTTAGATGTGAGTAAGGATACCCTCAGCGCTAGTGAAAGCGACGAAGATGAAGGTGATGACCCTGAAAATAACGAGCGAGAGCTAGATTTCATTATTCAAAAGATTGAGGAAATCCACGGTGCTAAGAAGAAGGTGCAAAATCCAGATGGTACGTTCCGTCAAATCGAATGGCGTGACTTTGCTGTTTTGCGCAGATCCTTGGCCGGTTGGGGCACTCGTGCTGTAGAGGCCATGCGCCAAGCGGGTATCCCTGCGGTAGTAAACGAACGAGATGGCTACTTTGAAGCACAGGAAATTCAACTCTTATTAGCATTGTTATCTATCATAGATAATCCGGAACAAGATTTGCCGATGGCAGCAGTGTTGCACTCTGGCCTTGTGGGGCTTGATGCAAACGAACTAGGTGCACTGCGCCTATCTGGTGAGGGCTCTTTGTGGTCTCTCATGCCAGCCTATGCTAAAGAGGCTCAAGATGAGCGTTTATTAGCTTTTATTGATCATATGGAGCGGTGGCGCACCTTGTCGCGCCGTTACGGTGTGACCGATTTGCTATGGGATATTTACGAATCCCAAGATTATGTAAATTATGTAGGGGCCATGCCGAATGGTCTTGTGCGACGTGCGAATGTGCTCGCCTTATACGACCGAGCTAAGGGCTATGAGGCCTCTGGTTTCCGTGGCCTCTTTAGATTCTTGCGCTTTGTGGAAAGCTTGCGCGATAGCAACCAAGATATGCCGCTAGCTAATGTGGTAAGTGAAGCGGACAATGTGGTGCGCCTCATGACCATCCATAAAAGTAAAGGCCTTGAGTTCCCTGTGGTGTTCTTATCTGGCGTTCAAAAACGGTTCAATATGATGGATCTTCGTTCAGAACTCCTCATCGATAAGAACGCAGGACTTGGTCTTAAAGGGTACTTCCCAGATATTCGGGTGTCTTTCCCGACTATGCCGTGGTTCTATGTGAAAGATGTCAAAGAGGCAGCTCTCAAGGCTGAGGAACAACGGATTCTTTACGTAGCCTTAACACGGGCAAGAGATAAGCTTTTCATGACAGGATTTGTTAAAGGGTTTAAGAATTCTGCCGGTAAACTATCTAGCCTAGGTGAACTCATTAAAAATGCAGCGTCAGTAGAAGGTCAACAATTGCCGACGGATATTATCACCCAAGCCAATACGTACTTAGATTGGCTCATTATGGGCTTTGCTCGTCATTTGGACGGTGGTAACCCATTGCGCGTAGCCATTGAGTACGAAGGGCCGACCTATTTTGATTTGCCAGATAAGAAGTGTCGCATTAAGGTGGAAATTCACGATGGTTCTCTCTATGGTAATCTCGATTACAAGGCGGATATTGACGAAACGACTATCAATAAGGTACGTGAATTACAAGCTGTTAATGCTGTGGAATTGCCACAGGAAATCGAAGACCGCTTCAACTATACCTATCCATACAGCGACGCTACGCGGCGCACGGCTAAGATTTCCGTCAGTGAATTGAAACGACGATTCCAAGAACGGGAACTTGAAGCAGGCACTATTGATACCTTGAATGAACCGATTGTAATGGTAGATACAGGGGCTAAACGAGCCGTTTCAGATACAATCTTAGGACAAGCTATTAAGCTAGATGTTCGTAATGCTGATCGTGACGCTACAAGTAATGTTGCTTTACCAACTATTACAGTTCCCGCTGATGATTTAGCTAATTCCGTATTCGGCCGCAAGCCGCAAGCATTACAGTCCGAAGAGGATGTGTTGACAGGGGCTCAATGGGGGACCTTGATACATGAGGCCATGCAATGGCTACCTCTTGCGCAGTATACCCAATCTTCTTTAACAAAAGAGCTTGATGCACTTGTAACGAAAGGGACTTTCACAGAGGAAGAACGAAATCTATTGAGCGATACAAGTCTATATAAATTCTTTAGTTCTGACCTTGGGAAGCGTCTTATCAACGCAAAGCGCATCGAACGTGAATTGCCGTTTAGTATGCTCTTTGACGGAAAACGCGTATACGACACCTTAGAGGATGGGGAGAATCTATTCCTCCAAGGTATTATCGATACGGCCTTTGAAGAGGACGGTGAGTGGGTTCTTGTAGATTACAAGACGGACCGCGTTAAATCTGGGGAAGACCTCATCAAGCGCTATAAAATACAAATGGATCTCTATAAAGAGGCATTACAACGATTGACGGGGATGCCTGTGAAAGCATGTTATATTTATAGCTTCCGCTTGCATGATGCAATTATTGTAGATTAATTTAGCCATTTACACATGATTAGAGGAATTCTCTATTATTGTGTAATATGTTGTAACAATTAAATATCTAATACATATAAAAAAAGCTCTCTATCTTTTGATAGAGAGCTTTGTGTTATATATGTGGTAATTTAGGCAAATTCAAAGCTTTTTTCTTCTTGTGCTTTGCTGGTGCAAATACTTTCAGTACACGTGGTAATACTTGGATATCTACAGGCATGGATGGACCTTGGTCACCGTCCATATTAGTAGGTAAATCACCGATGTTAGATAATAGTTCGATATGAGCTTTTTTTACGGTTAACGTTGTTGTATAACGGGAGTTATATATAGCACCGCTAATGATGAGTGGTAATACGCTAAGAATATCTAGGATAAAGTATTCTTTGAATATAATGATACGCATATAACCATCGTCTACAGAGGCTTCAGGCATAAAGCGTTCAAAGCTAGATACTACATTGGTAAGCAGTGCTAATACGAGTGGTGATTTACAAATAAAATCATCATTCTCTGTTTGGATGCGATATGTATAGTCCTTTGTTGTGAACAATGCTTGACCTGCTCGTAAGAAGTAGGCAAGAGGGCCTAAAATGCTTTTTTCTTTTGGTGTAACCTCTTCGATTACCTTTGGAATAACACCGGCTGCGATATTATTGCAGAAATATTTATCATTGCACCGGCCAATATCAATAGTACGTGTTTGATTAATATCGATACGTTTGATTGCTTGTGTAGGGTTTTGGTGAATGCCAAGAGCACGGGACATATCGTTAACAGTGCCTACAGGGATAAAACCAAAGGTAGATTTGAATCCCCCTTGGGCAATACCGTTCACAGTTTCGTTTACGGTGCCGTCACCGCCCATGCAGAATACAGCATCGAATCCACGTTCGCAAGCATCCTTTGCAAAACGTGTAGCATCGCCTTCACCGGTGGTGAATTTGACCTCGATTGTTTCGAATAAGGTGCTCAATTTCCATTGTAAATCGAGGGCATAACGGCGCGCCGCACCGCCACCCGATACAGGGTTTATGATTACCAAACAACGGCTCATGATTTAACTTCCTTACTTTCAAAAATGAGATATAGCTATTATCTATCGTTAAATTGACAGTCTTAGATATGAGCTCTATAATTACATTATATGCACTAAATTACATATGACATATTCATTCAAAATACAAAATATACCGTACAATATATTATACTCATTTTAGCCGTTCTTTGAAAGTACGAAAGAGATAACGGGGCACAAGGTTAGGGGATATTAATGGGACGACAAGATTCAAAAGATAAATACAAATTGTCCGCTGTGGATTCTATTGAAAGATTACCGCTAAGCGAACAAGTTTATTTAACCTTGAAAACAGCTATCTTAACAGGCGAGTTGATGCCTCAAGAAAAGCTTAATGAGGTTAAAATAGCAGAACAATTACAAGTGAGTGCTACACCTGTACGTGAGGCATTCCGTAAATTGGCGAAAGATAATCTCGTAGTTATTGTCCCTTGGAAGGGTGTTACGGTAAAAGCTGATACGCCTGAAGAAATTATTGCCTTGTACCAAGTGCGTGAAGTAATGGAAGGTCTTGGGGCAAGATTGTGTGCACGTAATGCTACGGATGAGCAAATTAAAGAGTTAAGAGATATTTGTAAAGAAATGCATCAAATTGAAGATGCTACAGAACGTGTTGAAGTCAACAGTCGTTTCCATACAATGATTGCTCACTACTCTGGTAATGAACGTGTGGTAGAATATCTTGCTAGTTTTCGCGAACGTGTTAACCGTGATATGTATATCAGTTCTTTTAATGCTGTACGTACTCATGATTGTGACGATGAACATGATCACATTGTGGATGCCATTGAAAGCCATGATGAAGTGGCTGCAGAAACAGCTATGCGTCAGCATATCACTAATGCATTTATCTTTAAAAAAGCAAATGCTGAAGTACAACATAAAAAACTTAATGAAGTATAATGCCTATTATGGGCATGTTATAAAATAGCCCCGCTCTTGGCGGGGTTGTTTTACATTCCGTGAAGTTAATTCATTTTTGAATCAGCTTTAGGGCATGCTGTATTCCGTGTATGATTTAGAAACTCCAAACGCTTATAGTGCGATGTAAGGTGGGCATTACAGTTTTTGTAATCTACAATACGTAGTCTCACTAATTGCCCTACGTTAATTTGAAAGGCTTGAGCAATTTTAAAGAGAATTTCTAAGGACATGCCAGAGATACCTGTACCACATTCTAACTTGCTCAAGTAACTACGGCTTATACCTATATGGTGTGCTAGCTCGTGTTGCGACATATTGAGCGATATGCGGATATTGGCAATTTTATGCCCTAAGCAGACATATTGATGCTGTAAAAAGGGATCTTCATAAGTATTGATCCGTAGTTCAGTTAGTGATGTTGATGCGGATTTCATAGGGATTCCTTTCTTTTCCCTGCTCTCTAAATATAGTATACTGAGACTGTCGACAATTGACTAATATATATAATTAGATAATTATAGGATATTCTAGATAATTACACGAATTGTGAAAATCGTAGGATACTACTGTAAGTATAGGAGGGAATATGGAAAAATACATAGCAGTTGCCCTCGGTGGAGCTATTGGTGCTTTATGTCGTATGGCAATGGGAGAATGGGTTATGACAAAGGTGAGCTCCTTTCCGTACGGCACAATCGTAGTAAACCTCATCGGTTGCTTTATTATTGGCCTTGTGTTAGGTTTATATATTCAGAAGCCAGATTTGCCACAATGGGCAAGATTTTTCCTCGTTGTAGGCGGTCTAGGTGCTTTTACAACATTTTCTACCTTTGCCTTTGAAATGTTACAACTCATGATGACGGAGTCTTATGTACAGGCTTTTTTCTATGGCTCTGTACAAGTTGTAGGAGGCTTAATCCTTTGCTGGATTGGTGTACTACTTGCGCGTATACTCGGTGCAATCTGATCTTAGTAAATAAGGTGACTTGAGTTACAGCATAAATACATCTATTTTTATATGATTATTTGGTAAGATACATAGAATTCTAGATTATAAAGGGAGATATTATGAAATCCATTAGAACACAAGATGCCGTAGGACATGCATTAATTCATGATTTAGTGCGTATTGTCATCGGAGAGGTGAAAGATACGCCATTCCGTCGTGGCCATGTTATTACGGAAGAGGATATTCCGAAATTACTAGACCTTGGTAAAGAGCATATCTTTGTGATGGAACCTGAAGATGAAGGATTCTTGCACGAAGAGGATGTGGCACGTGCTTTGTACAATATGGCAGGTGGCGAAAATATGCACGATGGACCTATGGCGCAAGGTAAAATCGAAGCTACTGCGGACGTAGACGGTCTCTTTAAAGTTGATGTAGATCGCTTACATGCTATTAATAGTATTGGCGAGCTTACTATCGTAACGAGATTTAATAATACACCGGTGAAAGTAGGCGATAAATTAGCAGGCATGCGTTGTATTCCATTGTTATTAGAGGAACAACAAGTGGAGGATGCAAAGAAAATTGCTAATGGCAAGCCTTTACTTAATGTAAAACCATTCGTACGCAAAACAATGGGCATTGTTACTACCGGATCCGAAGTATTTGAAGGCCGTATTAAAGATGCTTTCACCTCTATTATTGAAGAACGATGCGCAGAATTTGGCGTCACAAAAGTGGCTCATGAAATCGTAACGGATAATACGGACGATATCGTGGCGGCTATCGACAAGGTAAAAGCAGCTGGTGCTGATATTATTTTTTGTACCGGCGGCATGAGCGTTGATCCTGACGATTTAACACCAGGAGCCATTAAACGTTATGCAGATCGTATAGTTACCTATGGTTTGCCTGTATTACCAGGTTCCATGGTGTGTATTGCGTACTGTGCAGATGGTACACCAATTCTTGGCGTTCCAGGTGGCGTATTGTTTAGTAAACCTACAGCCTTTGATGAAATCTTGCCACGTCTTGTAGCGGATGATGAAATTACTAAAGAAGACTGCATTCGCATGGGGCATGGTGGTTTTTTAGGATAATCCTTTTATAGAAGATCGAAAAACTATATAAGTCTATACAAAAAGCGGGTAGATATCTACCCGCTTAATTTGTTCGTGTAATTATTTTGTTAAAATGATTTTTTTCCTAGTGTAGGGTGGCTACAACGTTTTAGCGTTAGCGTATCAATCATGTGAACAGCTTCGTCCAATGTGATATCCTCACGCTTCGTAGGTGTTTCAAGAACCGCCAACGGATGGTCAGTGCCTACCTCACCAGAGGGCAAGTAAATATACTCTTGGTTGATAGAATCACCAAAGATATAGCCTGCTTGTAAATGTTCTTTATGAATGCGACTCATAGTCTCTCCTTACATGATTTGTTTTAGTGTAAAGTCTAGATAGTCTGCAGATACTAGTTCTAGCTTAGTGGTGCCAAATTCCTTTGGAATACGTTTAAAGGAAATTTGGTCGTGTAAATGTCCAAAGATACAAGTATCTACTTTGTATTGCTCCATAAGGTCCGTGAAGCCAGAAGGGGCATTGGACTCGTTAAATGGAGGATAGTGTAATAATAAGATTTTTGTTACTGGTATGTTGTCTATATCTATTGTTGATAGATAGGTCTTATTAGAATCTGTTGTATCAGACTTATTAAGATTTGTTGTATCAACCTTTGCTTCAGCAGTGATTTCTTCTCTTAGTATGTTTACAGCTTTATTCATTTCTAGTAATGCTGCTTCGGTGCGCATGAGTTCTCTATCGTAAATAGACTGGTCTGTTTCTGGTGTGAAATGGGAGTCTCCAGGGCAGAGGTAGGCGCGTGTTCCACCAAAGGCAATAATGCGAGGGCCTTCTTCTGTTTGAATGAGTTCTGCTGTACCATGGCCTTGTAAAAAGGTGATAGCATCGCCCATGAGGTTGCGCATCTTGTTAGCGGAGGACCACCAGTAGTCGTGGTTACCGCGAATCATATATTTTTTGCCGGCCATGGATGCAATTTCTTGTAAATCGCAAGCTGCTTCATCAAGGCGAAGGGCCCAACTCATGTCACCTACGAGAAAGACGATGTCATCATCTGTCACACGGGCCACCCAATCTTCTTTGATACGGCTCCAGTGATTATCCCAGTGAGGACCAAAAATATCCATCGGCTTTGTGGGAGGATTGCCAGATAGATGGAGGTCGCCGATGGCAAATACTTTCATAAACATCCTTTCAAATATATTATCAAAATTATTTAGATATAATTTGTATATTAAATTATTTAGAGGCGTGGAAGTACGGCGCAATGTCTTGAATGATTTTTGCAGCTCGTTCCTCGTCACAAGTTTGAGGAATTTTGTAGCCTACGTAAAGTGGTGTTGTGACATAACGGGCTACTACTTTAATATAATCGTATCCGTCCTCAAGGTTATATATAAAATAGTTATAAGACTGACTGTAATTAGCGATGCTACGCAAAACATAACGTAGCACTTGTTGCAATCGGACGGCCACAGAACGAACGGGCGCATCTGGTTTGAATCGAATGTTGTACTCGAAGAAACCAATGATGGGTTGGGTAGACAAGGTGATGCGCACATCCTGATCTTCGTGCAAGAGCCAGCCTTCCATATTTTGAGCCGTAATATCTTCGTGGTAATCGTAATCCTCGAGGCCTATAATTTGGCTGTGAGGGTGGCGGATGGAACCGCCAGACATGTATCCGTGATTCTTGAAGAAGAGTACAGATTTAAACTCTTTACGTTGACAAGTTTCGCGCCATTTATCGAGGCCAAACTGCAAAATGCGAGCTGCTTCGTCTGGTGGTAATGTAGAAAACTCACCTTCGTCCGATTCTGTTTCGATGATAACCGTTGGCCATGTTTTATCTAATACAGGATATTTGTTCATGAGCCATATGATATGACCTGATGTATCTAGGATATCCTTTAATTTAGAACGATCACAGAAAGGGCAGCGCACTTCTTCGTTGCGAATATTTACAGGCTTAGTACGCCCTAGTGCGATGTTAAATCGTAGTGGTTTATTCATCATGTGCCTCCTTCCGTATAAGAAAATCTATACTCTTAATCATACCATAATTAGCCCATTCGTACATGAAATAATGGTATAATAATAGGGTATTATTTTAACGTTAAAGGAGACCCTATGAAACCGACGACGCTCGTATTTCCCATTGATGAACATAATCGCATATTGCTAGGTCGTAAGAAACGTGGTTTCGGGGCTGATAAATATAATGGATTTGGCGGTAAACTCGAGGCTGGTGAAAGCTTCCGAGACTGTGCTATTCGCGAATTATTCGAGGAATCTGGACTTCATGGCCGTCCGGAAGATTTAGAATGTGTGGCTGCCTTTGACTTTCAATTTCCTTTTGATGAAAGCTTAACACATGTAGGTTATGTGTACTTTTTGCGTGCTTTCACAGGCAATGTAGAGGAAACAAACGAGATGGAGCCTCATTGGCTAACAGTAGACGAAATTCCTTACGAGCACATGTGGGATGGTGATCGCCAATGGTTGCCAATGCTGCTAGAAGGCAAGAAGTTAAAAGGTCCTATCGTATTTGGTCGAGACAACAGTACGGTAGATAAGATGGATCTGACCACTGTGGATACCGTTCTTGAAAGCGAACACTTGGCGCGCATTGATCTGTATATTAATGGTTAAGAGGTAATATGACTGATAAAAAGAACCCTAAGTGGGTGCCACAGCTATTGGCGTGGTATGATGTGCATAAACGGGAATTGCCATGGCGTGATTGTGGAGACCCTTATAAGATTTGGGTGTCTGAGGTGATGAGCCAGCAGACGCGCATTGAGGCGATGAAGCCCTATTATGACAATTGGATGCGTTTATTCCCCACCTTGGAGGACCTAGCAAAGGCCTCTGAGGATGAGGTGGTTCACGCTTGGCAAGGGCTCGGTTACTATAGCCGTGCTCGTAACTTGCGCCTTGGCGTAAAGGACGTCGTGGAAAACTACGGTGGTATCGTGCCCCATGATCGTAAGACCATGGAGTCCTTGAAGGGTGTAGGATCTTATACGGCTGGGGCCGTGCTATCCATGGCGTACAACGAACCAGAGGTAGCTGTAGACGGCAATGTGCTGCGCATTTACGCACGTTTATATCGCATCTTTGATGATATTTTGAGCACTAAAGGTAAGAAGGCCATCACTGCCATCGTAGAGGAAACATTGCCTCATGATCGACCTGGTGATTTTAACCAAGCCTTAATGGATTTTGGCTCTGCTGTGTGCATTCCCAAAACTCCGCGCTGTGGGGAATGTCCTATTCTGAACATGTGCGAAGCATACCAACATAAGGATACGGACAAATTACCTGTGCGCATCAAGAAAACGAAGGTTGTAGAGGTGCCTCTATTTGTAGGTATCTTGCAATACGAAGACTGCTACCTATTGCATAAACGCCCGAATCGTGGGTTGTTACGGTCCATGTGGGAATTCCCTTCGGTGGAAATGGTGTCTACCTTTGACGAAGGTGAACGAGGCCTTGAAGAATTAGTTAAGGACCTAGGTTTTGAACTAGCTTTACAACCTGTATTAGTAAAAGAAATAACACATATTTTCTCTCATCGAAAATGGTTTATGAAAGCATTTCGCGGTGATTTAACATATGCAGGAGATGCTAAGAATATAACGATCGGAGCTATCCAAAAGCAATTGCCAAAGGACTGGATGCTCATCAAGCGTGACGAGTTCGCCGACTATGCTTGGGCAGGTCCTCATGGTAAATTGACGGAGATGGCAAAATAATTTGTAGGAGCAATGAATGAGAATTCTATTTAATATCATTTTGTCTACCATCCTCGTAATAGGATTGGTAGGATTTTGGGCGCTTTTTCTCAACTTGTGGAAGCCTAAAAAGAAATGGCCTGCTTGGGTAGGTTATCTAATTATTATCGGTGCGTGGTTCGCTGCCATCCGATACTATATACTCAATCAAGTGGATCTATATGGAACGATGTATTATCCGTTGATGAATCTATTCCGTACTGAAAGTTACGGTTTTCTCTTTGGCTTATTCTTGGCTATTCCTGTATTCATCGTCCTAGGTTTACTATACTGGGCGGTTAATAAAATTTGGAGCAAAACGCCAGAGGAAAATAGAACGGGCCGTCGCGCCTTCTTTAGAACCGCGGCAACAGTGGTACCGTTGGCAACAATTGGTGGTTCTAGCTATGCTGCCTATGTAGGTCAACATGAGATTGAGGTCACTCATGAAAGCTTTGGTTATACGAACTTACCGCCTGGGTTAAAGGATTATAAAATCGTTCAACTCAGCGATATTCATGTAGGCCCAAGTATCGACTTAGATGATCTAGATGAGATTTTAAAACTAGCGCTCATAGAAAAGCCTAATCGGGTTGTTATCACTGGTGATTTAATCGATAAACTAGCTTGGTTGCCACAGGTCTGTGAAAGATTAACAACCTTTGCAAAACAAATTCCAGACGGTGTAGATTTCATATTAGGTAATCACGAATACCATCACGATGTGAATAAGGTACTAGATGAACTGAAACACAATACACCGATGAATATCCTTGTGAATAGCAACATTCAAATTATGGGCGGTAAACAACCTGTATATATTGCAGGTGTTGCGTACGACAATGATCGAGAAAAAGAAAAACGTGAAGATATGATTGATAAGGCTTTATCCGGTATTCCAGACTATGCCTTTGTTATTCTATTGGCCCATCACCCTGAATTCTTTGAAGAAGCCATTGAACGTAAAATTCCGTTGACCCTCTCTGGTCATACTCACGGTGGTCAAATCGTATTCATGGGCATGCCGTTGGTACCAACAGGTACACCATATACAAAAGGTCGATACGTAGAAGAACAAAGCGTGTGCTATGTTAATAACGGCTCAGGACATTGGTTCCCAATTCGTATCAACTGTCCACGAGAAATTACAGTCATTACATTCTTTGATGGAGTAGCTTAGTTTAAACGGCAATCTCACTATAGGGATACAATCATGTATAATACATCCTTTATCCATAAAATTCTTATATGTATTATTGTGCTTATGCTATTTGATATCTCTCTAATTACAAGCATTCAAGCATGATACATTTGACGAGACCTATGAACTGCTAAATACGAAATATATGGTTTTCATCATATCCTTTGTCGTATTAATGACTATAAACCTTATAAAATATTAGAAAATCATAAGGTACAAACTAAAAGAGGTATTGTATATGAAAATACAATACCTCTTTTTATTATATGAACTTATATAATATTTGTGATATATTAGAGTTGAAATTTTGATTGTGTTGATTAAATAAGAGCGTGTATTAAAAAGTGATTTCCTTGTCTATTTATAAAATCGGCGTACCTATATGCCTTTTTGTTTATTATTTATATAGGTTATTTACAATCTATGTTTTAAAGAGGAATATGGAGTTGAAGTTCCCTAATCTATATGGTCTTTTCTTAGTTTTAGGGATTCCGGTCAGTCTCTTTCTCATAGTGCAGACATTTTTAATTCCTGATTTAGTTGATTACCTTAGTTTACTCTATGTAAATGGTGGTGTCTTATTTATTGTTGAAATCATTGCAATATTTAAAATTAAGTCCTCAAAAAGCTATTCTAATGCAAAGGTTTTTCGGTATTATTTATATTTCATGACAGCTATATTATTGTGGATGGTATTTAATTGAATGATTGACTAGATCGAAGCGTTCGAGCTTGTAGATTTATTTTATAGGTGTAGATTAATGTATAGTAAATTTTTTATCTACAGAGTTATTATATGTGCTATTCCAATTATTCTTATGGATATAGCTCTTATTAGTGCAATGATAACTGATGGATACGAAGGAAATCTAAAAGCAGCAATACTAGCGGTGATAGTATTGCACATAGTTTTATATATATTAAGTCGTAAACAAGTAAAGTTATTAATGCAAGCATTTAAGCAAAATGGGTTTAAAGAGATTAATAATCTATTTAACATGAAATATGTTTTTCTAATTGTATTTTTTATAGTATTAATAGCTATAAAATTTATGAGATATTAGAGAAGTAAAAAGTGGAGTATAAAAGAGTATTTATATAGAGTATTTTGTTTTGTGGGAGCAGTAATGTGAAAAGTATTTTTAAGTTTTTATTTTATAGTATCATAATCGTAGCTATTTTATTTCCTATAGTTCAGATTTTATATCGTCTTTTAAATGGTATTCCAATTAATGGATTATTAAGCTCATTACCATATGTATATCTCGGTGTAGGAATATTTTATGTTTTAGGGTTTTTTATTATTAAATATGTAATGAAGTCATAATTGAGCCTAATGAACTGGGAAGACCTACAGTAGAATTATAAAAAAAGAAATATGGAAAATATAAAAAGACAGATGAGGTAAGATATCATGAATAACATAAGGATTCCAACATATATAAAGTTAGCCATATGTTTTTTAGTGGGACTTAGTATAATTTATTTAAATTTTTATGGAACACATACCGAACTAGTAGATTCTTATAGTTTAGGTCGCTATCGAATTGTGTTTGGCGGAATATTACAGGATAGTACATATAAAACTAGATTGGAGTATTCTAAAATTTCTCATAAGGTTGTATTTCCATATTTATATGTAAAAGGAGAATCAGGTTATACTAGGGTTTTATTAACACCAATAGGTACAGATATTTTAAAGATACCTAATTACTCATTTTATGATACTGCTAGTATAATAGAGAATACTGATAGCATTAATAACTTAAAACGTATTTATGGTAAATCTATATCTATAAAAGATGATCTAAACCAAATTAGTGAAGAGGATAGAATTATATTCAAATCATTATAATGAATGCGGGTAGCATAAGGTATTTTTTTGATTAGAATATATTTTATGCTTAAAATGATGCTTTTAAAGGTTCATTATTATAGAATTTTATTAATTTAAATGAAATATTGCTATAAGACATATAAAACAAAAAAGGACGTAATAGTCTAATCTTCAGTAATAAGTATTATTGAAGATTTCAAGACTATTGCGTCCTTTTATTTTCCGTTCATTTGAGGTATGAGAGAATGTTACAGATATGAAAGAGTTTATTTCATGCGAACTGCTTCGGCAAATTCGTCTTCGGTCATGAGTTTTTCTTCCAAGATGATTTCTTTAATAGAGCAACCGCGTTTGTATGCTTCTTTTACAACCTTAGCACTCTTATCGTAGCCGATGTATGGTGTTAAGGATGTAGCGATCATGAGGGATTGTTCTACGAAGAAGTTGAGTTTTTCAGGTACGAATTCTACGCCGTCGATGCAATGTGTTGTGAAAGAGTTCATAGCGTCTGCGAGGAGGCGACAGCTTTCAACAAAGTCGTAGATCATGATAGGCATGTATACGTTCAATTGGAATGCACCGCTGCCTGCACAGAGTGTCATAGTCGTATTATGGCCGAATACTTGAGCACATACCATGGCTAAGGCTTCACATTGTGTAGGATTTACCTTGCCTGGCATGATGGAGGAGCCCGGTTCGTTTTCAGGAAGGTGCCATTCGCCGTAGCCACAGCGAGGACCGGAACCTAAGAACCGAACATCGTTAGCGATTTTGAATAGTGTAGTAGCCAACGTATTAAGTGCACCGTGAGCCATCATGAATGCATCTTTTAAAGATAGGCCTTGAAATTTGTTATTCTTAACGCGGAATGGAGCGCCTGTTACCTCTGGCAATACAGTTTCCATAACGTCTAGATAACCTTTAGGTGTGTTTACACCAGTACCAACAGCAGTGCCACCGAGAGCTACATCGAGTAGGTGGTCAGCGTTTTGAACAAGCATAGTTTTGGCAGTTTTTAGGCCCTCTACAAAGGCGCTAATTTCTTGGTCCACCATGATGAAAGTAGCATCTTGTAGGTGTGTACGACCAACTTTTTGTAAGCCTTTACCTTTTTCTTGCAATTTTTCAAAAGATTGGATAAGGCCGTCCAATGCAGGAATTACGCGTTTTGTAATTTCAAAGTACGCGCAGATATGCATTGCTGTAGGGAATGTATCGTTTGTACTTTGGCCGCGGTTTACATCGTCGTTAGGATGGAGCGGGTTACTTTCATCTAACTGTTTAGCCCGGTGAGCGATTACCTCGTTCACATTCATGTTTGTTTGTGTGCCAGAACCTGTTTGGAATACAGTCAATGGGAATTCGTCATCCCATTTGCCGTCCACAATCTCATCTACTACTTGAGCGATGAGTTTCGCTTTTTCCTCAGTTACTGCGCCACATTTTGCATTGGTTAAAGCACATGCTTTTTTTACAAGCGCAAGAGCTTTGATTTGTTCAATAGGGATGCGGTGGTCACCGATCTTGAAATTATTGAACGAGCGTTGCGTTTGAGGTCCGTAAATTCGTCTAGCGTCGACTTCGACTGGTCCCATTGAATCATATTCAATTCTTGTTTCCATAATGTTT
>JAGZGB010000109.1 GCA_018367495.1 Veillonella sp.
GATGCACCATCAAGCGACCGACCTCTACCACGCCATCGTCATATTGATAGCGAATACCTCCGATGATTCTTCCCCCATCATCTACTAGTTTATAGGTATGCCATTGGGTGAAAGTAGCGTTAAACTCCTCTTCCGACTCCATCAATGCAGGAACCATTCGACTTCCAATCATCTCCGCTTCGCTTTCAAATGTAAGCAATTGCAAACGGTACAGATCCAATACATCTGACTCAGTAGCTTTCACAATTTTCATAAACTACTCCTAATATATACCACGAATCAACGATTAGCTTTAGATATAATGACTAATTTGATTGGAAAAACTCCTTAGCCGCTTTCAATCGGCCACGCTCACAAGAGACTTGTAATTCATCCCCTGGTTCGAGTTTTACATCGCCTAATGGCACAATGTAGGTACCATTACGGCGAATACTTACGATCAATGTACCATCTGGCAATGCCAAGTCTTGTAGCTGTACATCCGTATAGTTTGCCACCACAGGCACCTTCGTTTGAAAGAAGGTTTGTACAGATTCTAGATTGCTTTGACCACTCATGGCTTGCAACAAGGAATCGTAAATCGGCGGTTCTTTTAAAAGCTCCGCCACAAGATAGGCCACGAGCGTAACGATACCGATAGCATAAATATTAGAGAAACTATCCGTCATTTCAAGAACGAGCAAAATCGCCAAAATTGGGGGCCGCATAGCGGCCGCTAACATACCTCCCATGGCACAGATAACGAACTGTGGTACAAAATCAGGAGAAATAAGTCCTAAGGTTGAAAGTAAGCTTTCACAAAAAGCACCTGTTGCAGCACCAATTACGAGCATGGGCAAAAATATGCCCCCTTGAGCACCACTGCCATAGCAGAAGGTGGTAAGTAAAATCTTGCCTAATACAATGCCACCTAAGAGCAATACGCCATGAGATTGAAAGGCAAGCTGACCCACAAGGTCATTGCCCCCACCCAAGAGGAGCTGCGAATCAAAGCCAATGGCTGCCACTGCCACAAAGGTAAGGGCTAATTTCAAGAATCGAGAACATTTGAGCCAGTCAAAGAACCTCTTGAAAGCAAAAATCATACGGCAAAATAACACACCACATAGCCCCATGATAACACCAACCATGAGTAGTATCGGGAAATATTCAAGAGGAACCCCTGAGGTCACCGTAAAGCCCAGCGCTGGTGTAAGTCCAAAGATACTAACTGTAATATAGTTAGAAATCAAAGTTGCCACGAAGGTTGGTACAACGAGATACGGATAAAAGCTTTTATGTACCTCTTCAAAGACGAACATCGCCCCCGATACGGGCGCACTAAAGGCAGCTGTTAAGCCTGCCCCAGCACCTGCGGATGTCAAAATACGCTGTTCTCGTAGTCCCGAATTCATCCAGTAGGACACAATCTTCCCAGCAGAGCCGCCAATCTGTACGGCTGGCCCTTCACGACCTACGGAAAATCCTGCAAAGCCGGTCAGTACGCCACCAATCATTTTAGATACTAGCGTCCGATAGGGCTTCATATCAAAGAGACCTAACATCTCCCCTTCAATTTGCGGGATACCAGAACCACCAGACAATGGGGCCCATGCGAGCAATCGATCTACAATAAACGCAAAAATGACCATTACCACAAGCCAACCTATGGCCCATTCCATAGTAATACCATCCATCAAATGCCACCTGATATGCTCTGATTCAAGTATCAAATAGCGATATGATGCCCCAAAAAAACCTGCAATCACCCCAACAAGAGCACCCTTTGCAATGAGTTCCGTTAAGAGCACTCGATTCATGGACATATCTGCCAAGGTAGAACTACGCTTATTAAATTTCCATAATTTCATAACATCCTCCTTAGCAGTGACCAAAACCAACCGTTCCTCTGCCGACATAGGTCTACACGAACTATGCATTCATATCCTTAGTATACTTATGTAAACCACCATTTTCAAGAAAGGATTACGTATAAAAATAGCTTTCTCACGGAACACGAGATCAAAGGTCTGAATCACAAAACAATAGATAGCGCTTTAAACACAAAGCTAGCCACCTCTAAAAAGAGATGGCTAGTTTTGTTAAGCAAGTGTGTAAATGTATTTTCTTTACACATTCGGAGGCATTTGAAATATGTAAAGACACTAATTAGAATATGGATTCATAGATGCCGATTATTTCTTCTAAAGAGGCATCCCGTGGGTTACCAGGAGTACATGCATCGTTGAAAGCAGATTCAGCGAGGAATGGAATGTCTTCCCGTTTTACGCCTGCTTCGCTAAGAGATTTAGGAATACCTACGTCATCAGCTAATTTCTGAATTACGTCGATAGCCGCTTGACGATAGGTTGCTTCATCCATAGCATCTACATTAGGAACGCCCATAACGCGAGCGATTTCACGATATTTTTCACCTGTAGCAGGGGCATTGAATTTCAATACTGCTGTTAACAGCATCGCACAAGCCTTACCATGAGGGATATCGTACACAGCACTCAATGGATGAGCCATGGAGTGAACGATGCCGAGGCCAACGTTGGAGAAGCCCATACCCGCGATGTATTGACCTAAAGACATGGCTTCACGGCCTGCATAATCGCCAGCCACAGCGCTACGCAAGGAACGACCAATAATTTCTATAGCTTTCAAATGGAGCATATCAGTTAGCTCCCACGCACCTTTTGTGATATAACCTTCTACGGCGTGTACGAGGGCATCCATACCTGTGGCAGCGCAAAGGCCTGTTGGCATAGACGCGGACATATCAGGATCCACGATGGCAACGATTGGGATGTCATGAGGATCAACGCAAACGAATTTGCGGTTCTTTTCAACGTCTGTAATAACGTAGTTGATAGTAACCTCTGCAGCCGTACCAGATGTAGTAGTAACAGCGATGATTGGCAAGCACGGATTCTTAGTAGGCGCTAAACCTTCAAGGCTGCGTACATCGGCGAACTCAGGGTTCGTAATAATAGTAGCAATCGCCTTGCTTGTATCGATCGGGCTACCGCCACCAACAGCAACGATAACATCGGCGCCAGCCGCTTTACAAGCCTCAACACCAGCCGTTACGTTTTCGATGGTAGGATTTGGTTTGATACCGTCGTAGACTTCATAAGCAATACCTGCCGCATCAAGCAAATCCGTAACCTTTGTAGCCACTTTAAATTCAAATAAATCTGGCGTAGATGTAACGAGGGCTTTTTTGAAATGGCGATTCTTAATTTCGTTCACAATCTCCTGAATCGCGCCTTGTCCAAAATAGGACGTACCGTTCAACATTATTCTGCGAGCCATATACTTCACTCCTAACAAAACAAACTATACAATAAAAAAATAAACCGACAGAGAATCACTTTACTTATTAATTCTCTATCGGTTTAATAAAATCCTTGATAGCACGTTATGTATACACTATATATTTTTCTATTGTAACGATTCTAAAGTTTGTCTCCATTAAGTGTCAACTCAGATTCGCCGTCCATGAATAGTATTTCCACTGTCTATATTCGTGATATACTCTTAAAATTCCTTCCTTAAAATAAGAAATTCTAAGAAATTTTATTCATTTTCATAAGCAAAATCCGTTTCACCGATTCGTCGAGTCGTTCTTTCGAGATACGACCGTCTTTCACGGCTTTCATAAGACCGTTATAAGCCTCTTGCATGTGTTCGTATTCGTGACATACGAGCAAGATATCACTGCCGGCGAGGATGGATTGCACTGCCATATCACCAAAGGTATAGTGTTTTGCGAGGGCACCCATGTCCATATCGTCCGTTACCACAACGCCATTATAGCCTATGTCCTTGCGCAACCAATCGGTAATGATTGCTTTCGATAAACTAGCAGGATGGTCTGGATCGATTTGTGGGTACATCGCATGAGACACCATGATTGTATAGGTATTTGGTTTAGACTGTTTGATGAGGTCTATAAATACCTTTGTGTCCTCTGAAAGCAATGTTTCTTTAGATACAGGAACGATGCTTGTATCCGCGTGCAAGT
>JAGZGB010000110.1 GCA_018367495.1 Veillonella sp.
TAAAAATCCTCCTTTGCGAGACTTCCTCGCATTCAAGCTAGATAATATAAAACCTATACATTACACTGATGAATTATCAGGTGTCTGATTGATTACATTTGAAAGTATAACGTAAAGGTGATACAATTTCTGTAGCTTGAGCAACAAATAAAAACTTTTTCAAAAATTTTACCTGACTCCCCTTGTGGAACAGGTAGGTCATTTGACCTTATACTATTATTATACAATAATCATTTTAATTTACTATAGACTTCGTCACACCGGAGGTCCTCATGAAGCAAATACTTTCTAATGATATTATCAACCAATATCTCCCCACCCTTATACATTGTCCTCTATTCAATAAGTTAGGTGAACCTGAATTAAGAGGCTATTTAAATAATGCAAAGGTTATTATTCATAGTTATAAGAAAAATGACTTCATCGCCCTCTCCGGCGATCCAATGGAAGGCATAGGAGTCATCCTCGAAGGTAGTGCATTATTAACGCGAGAAAATGTGATGGGCCAACGTGTCATCATGGCCAACCTTGATCAGTCTGACATTTTTGGAGAAGCTTTACTATTTAGTAAACAACCGTTGTGGCCTGCTACCATTAAGGCTATGAAAGCATCTAAAATTATGTTCATCCCTCTTGAAACATTTATCGATACATTGCCGGAATGCCAACAATGTCAAACAAAGATCTTATCAAATCTACTAGAGGATTTATCAGAAAAAGCTATTCTGTTAACAAAAAAGGTTCACTATCTTACACTAAAGGGCATGCGTGAAAAGATTTTTGCCTATCTATCAGATATATACAAACGGCAACAATCTACGACAATTCACTTACCACACAACCGAGAGCAAATGGCAGAGGTACTCAACGTATCTCGTACAGCACTTAGTCGTGAACTCGGTCGCCTAAGAGATGAAGGTATTATCGATATTACAGGGCGCACTGTCACCGTAAAAGATATTGAAGGAATCGAAGAATTCGGTTTCAATAGTTTTTAAAACATAATATAACTTCTAACATATAAGACAAAAAAAGGTCTCCCTAGACACTCTAGGGAGACCTTTTATAATTGTTTAGTTGTTTTCTGTATACATTAGAACCAGTGAGACAAATCAAACTCTTCACCAATCGTAGCTTTAACATGAGCACGACCTAAATATAAGCCAAGCAAGGTTAAACTAATTTTAGACATTGGCGTATGATCAAATACATCAGCCAAATCTAAAAGAATTGGAGAAATGTCATCCATAATATCACGTGCTTCTTGTCCTTTAAAAGCAGTCGGTTTGCTCTTCATAAGTGCAATAAGATCTCGTTGCACCATCGAATCAGAAATACGGGTTTGTCTGAAGAACCTAGGAGCCAAGGACTCATCTACTAAGGCTAATTTATAAAGATTAGAATTCAAGCTACGTACTACATATCGAGGATCAACGCCATGGCCATCTGTAGCACGGAATAATTCCTCCTTAGAAAAACCGCGATAATTAAATACAAATGGATATGAATTGGATAACACTTGAGCCAATGTAATAGGTTCATTTTCCTCCTGAGTACAGCGCAAATAATCAAGCTGACCATAGAAGGAATTATTTTGTGGCAAATCAGAAATGAACGGTTCAATATACTTCTCTACATAATGTTGGAAATGAATTAATCCATAGTTGTTGGAATTTCTAGAGTATTGTAACAATAGAGTTAATGCCATCACTTGGAAATGTCCTAGTGTTAAATGTGGCAATACCCGTAGTGCATCAAACGCTACGAGATAAGGTGTGCTAGATTTAGGAGATTGTACCACATCTAAGAAAGCACCAAGTGCAGCGGACTTCATCCACTCTGTATTTGTTGCAGCATAAGCCTTCTGCATAGCCATCAACGCTTCTTGAATAACGATATTATCAAGTAATGCATTTACTTCAGCCAGCTTCGTAATATTAAGGGCTGCTAAAGCATCTCTCGTTATGGATTCTACATAATGTTGTGTATCTCCATGTAAGATGCCAAAAGCATGTACAAATGGCGCAATAGCTAATTCAATACATTTATCTTCATGTGCCGCTTTAGCCCATTGTCCTGTTGGAACCTCTTCTTCAATCATACTAGCTGCCGCCAATTGTGCTTCTATTTCAGAAGCATCAAATAAGCGCGTTTCATCCAATACAGATGGACCTTCAGCTGCTTCCACTTCATCGGCGCCACCCATCATTTGTGTAGCATCCATATTTTCAACTGCATTAGCTTCAAAAGCCTCTACAGATTCCCCCATTGCAATCGTATCCTCTACAGATTTAGTACGATTACGAAGTTCATCTGTTACAGCATCAAGAATAATTGTCTTATCCATCATCGGAGTAGCATGAGGCTTACCACTAGAGGATTTCTCATCTGAAACAGCGGTCATAACGATAGTTTCATCTATACTATGCTTTGTTGTATTAGATCCTAGATTCTCTTGTGCAACAGATTTCGCCTGAATAGATTCATCTGTAATAGATTCTTGTTCTTCTATAGCTGATTGATTTGAATCTGACTGGGTCGATTCTGCATGATGTCCCAAGGATAAGGAATATCCCGTAGTCGAATTTTCTACATGTAATTGCTTACCATCTCGTCGATTATACGATGTATCTTCATGGACTACCATAGATTTAGAAGAATTAGTGTCCTTATAATTATCCATAATGGAAGCGGTATACACATTGGTTCCACCTTCATGTGTAACTGTTACATCCCCTACCTTAGATTCATTAACCGAAACCGACTTATCTTTATGATGTTCACCATCAAACTTAGGAAAAGCCTTATCACGATGCTCATGTTTTGATTGGCTTTCACTATCAGTACGGTTAAAAACAGCGTAACAAATAGCAAAAAATCCAAGCGCCACAACAGCTAATACAAAATACGGTATTACGTTTGACATACTATCCCCCTACATCAACGCTTCATTATATGCAGCACGTTCCCCACCGATGCTCTTTGGTCGAACTCGACAAGCTGTTACATGAGCTCCACCAATCTCTTTTATACTGAGTCTCACTGGTACTGTAACATGTTTCATATGCATACCTATAAAAGTATCACCAATATCGATACCTGCATCAGCTTTGATAAATTCAACCATCACTGGATCTTCAAAACGTTCATAAGCAGTTACAGCCATAGCCCCACCTGCATGACGTTGAGGTACTACATTGACCTCTTCCTCCCAAGTTACTGCACTACGTTCCATAACAAGAGCTCGATTAATATGCTCACAACATTGAACGGCCAAATTAAGACCTTTAGCTTTAACAGCTTCATATATTTCATCAAATAGGACCTGAGCCACATCAATGTGGGAATCAGTGCCAATTTTCTTACCCATAACTTCGCTAGTGGAACAGCCCACCACAAACAATTGACCTTCTCGAACCTTTGCCAAATCTAGTAATTCAGCCATCGCTGTGCGCACTGACTGACGAATAGTTTCTACAGAAGTCATGATATCGCCTCACTCACTTTGAATGTATAAATCTATATGTATATTATCACAAAATGGACAGAATCGGTAGACTTTACTCTACTAAGCAAAAGGTGAATCTAACATAATAATATATAAACTATAAAAGTAAGTTCATTATTACTATCATACTAATAAACAATGTAATAATCATTAAATATATACATGTACAGTGATAATTATTGAATATCTATAGATAAAAAAGAGGCTTGCATTAGCAAGCCTCTTTCAATCACTCAACGGTGATATTAGATTTTTCTATAAGGTTTTTGGCCTTGTTCGTAGAAGTTATTACCTTCAGTATCGCCAACTACGATGCAAGGGAAATCTTCAACTGTCAATTCAGCCAAAGCTTCTGGACCAAGTTCACCATAAGCTAGTACTTCGTATTTTTTGATGGATTTTGCAATCAATGCTGCAGCGCCACCAACTGCTGCGAAGTATGTGCAACCATTTTTCTTCATGGATTCAACTACT
>JAGZGB010000005.1 GCA_018367495.1 Veillonella sp.
CATCTTGTACCTCCTAGGCCGTTCTTGCGACCAATGAACTAAATGTTTTTCCCAACATCAATTGAGTTTGACAAAATTCACGACATGCTTTGTAACATAAGAAAGAGCGTTTTGCATCTACCACATCATGGTAAACTTTCCACTCTCCACACATACGATATCCACTACCACGACGAGAAATAAAATATTTCACATCATTTAATGGATAACCTAGAAATACGCCGATTTCATGTGGAAAATCAATACTCGCCTCCATACGATATCTAAGATGCTCTAGCATCTCCATAATGCTCATGCGATCATGATAACCGTAGGCTTTCAAAAATGTCATTACTGCAGGTTGCCGTACATAGTCTCGTAATTGTTTCTCACGGAATACCAATAATAGTCTACGCGCTTTACAGCGACATAATTCAAAGAAGAACAATCCTTTTTCATTGAACTCTTTATTATATTCTGTCAATACAAATTGGATTTGTTCATTCATGTCCCGTGGAATAGAAACCAAGTTCGAAAGCTTGATACCTCGAATTGCCGGTGCACAATGATATCCAATGATATGGTCAATTGAATTCATCATAATAGTACCTGCCTGTTGCACATCGTTAGAACTTTCTCTAATGAGAATAATTCCTATATGCCAATAGTACTCTTGATGAGAAAAATTGTCAAGAATAATTGATATATATTTTCAATAATTATTTATTTTTTTACTGTTAGCAAAGTCTTAACTTTAGGGAATATTGCAGCATCGTTAGCTTCATCTATAGCTATAAAGCGTGCATTCGGACCAGTATACTTATCATCAAAAAGGCTAATATGTAAAACTTCATTATAAGAACCATTATTAGATACGCTTTTATATTTTAATGTTCCTTCGTAAACATTACCTTGTTTAGATAATGGGGACACTACTGTAAATTTACCAAGAATTGGGCTATCTCCCTTGTTAATAGCAGATGCTAATGCGCCTAATGCAGATGGATCTGCATTGACATGCTTAGTTTCACTAATCTGACCAGCTAATTGTTTACCTAATACTACATCACCAAATACAGCATAGTTCATTTCATTTTCGTTTTTAAGGTTTAGTATATATACATTAGCTGATGTAGCGCCTGCTTCAATAAATACAGATTTAATAGCTTTTTTTGCATCGCCTGCAAAAAGTGCTTTAGGATTATTTTGATACATTCTAACGCCTTCAGGCAATTTTATACCTTGATATGCTACTGTTTGGCTTTTATTCAAAACGGACTTAATGTTTGCTGCAGAACCTATCACTGGAACAGATACTAATACAGCAGCTGCAGTAGCAAGTAATACTATTTTTTTCATATGTCTCCTCTAATAAAATGTTAATGTCACAAACTCTCAACATTTATAGTAACAACACAGTAGTAAAGAACCGCCCTTAGTGGAGCGGTTCTTTATCATTATCTTAGCAATGTATATGACGGACTAAATTATTTCTTTTGTGCCTTAGCCCAACTATCGCGCAAACCAACAATACGATTCATTACGATATGATCTGGTTTGCTATCCTTATCAGTTACAAAATAACCTTGGCGCAAAAATTGGAAATGATCACCTGGTACAGTTGTACCAAGACATGCTTCCCCCTTACTCTTGAATACTTGTAAGGAGTCATGGTTGAAGTCTCCTAAGAAGTCTTTACCATCGGAGTCTTCTTTTAACAAGTAATCATATAAGCGAGATTCAATATCTACTGCAGTAGATGCTTCAACCCAGTGCAATGTACCTTTTACCTTACGAGTGCAACCGCTGCCGCTCTTAGTTTCTGGATCATATGTACAGTGTATTTCTGTAATATTGCCATTTTCATCTTTGATAACATCAGCACATGTAATGAAGTATGCACCTTTTAAGCGTACTTCTTTACCTGGTGCCAAGCGGAAAAATTTCTTAACGGGCTCTTCCATAAAGTCATTTCGTTCAATGTAGATTTCACGACCGAATACAACTTCACGGTTACCCAACTCTTCATTTTCTGGATTATTTTCAACCATGCAAAGTTCAGTTTGACCTTCTGGATAGTTCGTAATAACAACTTTCACAGGATCAATAACTACCATAGGGCGTGTAGCTTTGAGTTTTAAATCTTCACGGATACAGAACTCAAGCAAAGCAATATCAACAACGCTATCGGCTTTAGCGACGCCAATGCGATCGCAGAAATCACGAATTGCTTCTGGCGTGTAACCACGACGACGCAAACCAGAAATAGTAGGCATACGAGGATCATCCCAGCCAGCTACGAGACCAGCTTCCACAAGTGCACGTAATTTACGTTTGGACATAACCATTTTAGTTACATTTAAACGAGCAAACTCAATTTGTTGAGGAATTTCAGTATCATCCCAATCCTCAAGTACCCAATCATACAATGGCCGATGAACTTCAAACTCTAAAGTACAGATAGAGTGTGTAACACGTTCGATAGCATCTTCAATAGGATGAGCAAAGTCATACATAGGGTAAATCTTCCACTCATTGCCTGTGTTATGATGTTCTGCATTTACAATACGATAAATAACAGGGTCACGCATAACGATATTAGGATGGGCCATGTCGATTTTTGCACGCAATACCTTTTCACCATCAGCGTATTTACCATCTTTCATTTCTTCGAAGAGTTTCAAGTTTTCTTCTACGCTACGATTGCGGTATGGGCTATTAACACCAGGTGTAGAGAAATCGCCACGAGTTTGTTTAATTTCATCAGCCGTTTGATCATCTACATACGCTTTGCCAAGAGTGATTAATTTCTTAGCATATTCGTACATTTGACCAAAATAGTCAGATGCATAACGTGGTTCATCAACCCAATCAAAGCCGAGCCATTTTACATCTTCCATGATGGAGTTTACGTATTCAACATCTTCTTTTGCAGGATTCGTATCATCAAAACGAAGATTTGTTAAGCCATTGTACTGTTTGCCAATACCAAAGTTAAGACAAATAGATTTAGCATGACCAATATGTAAGTAACCATTTGGTTCTGGTGGGAAGCGAGTTAACACACGACCACCGTATTTGCCAGTTTCGTTATCTTTGTTGATGATAGCTTCGATAAAGTTAACAGATACAACTTCTTCAGGAGCTACAGTTTTTTCAATATCTTTATGTTCCAACGTTCTAACCTCCATAGGATAAATATTCTTTTATTTTACCATATTTTGCATAATACCGCATATCTTTTGAGGTCTTGTGATATTAGTCGAAATTAGATAAATCAACGCCAGCCTTTTTAAGCTCCTCAATGGCAGATTCTAGATCCATTTGTGTTTTTTTATAGTTAACTTCTTCATTCACACAAGTTTTTAATGGTTTTTCGTGGACACCAGCGATAATATTATCAGCTGTCAAAATAGACATATCATAACGCGTGCGATCAGTATAAGAACCAATATGTGGTACAACGAGACAATTTTCAACATCTAATAAAGGATGATCTGCCGGTAATGGTTCTGGGTCTGTCACATCAAGCGCAGCATAATCAATTTCGCCTGTTTTTAAAGCGTTAATCAAAGCATCTGTATCAACGATAGGACCACGACCTACATTTACAAATAATGCAGTGTTTTTCATTTTCTTAAAGAATTCTTCATTACACATGTGATAGGTTTCATCTGTTAATGGAGCCATTACACAAACTACATCACTAGTAGACAAGAGATCATCTAGCTCCATATACGTAGTTTTATGAATCTTATCATCTATACGTTGATTACGATTATGATATACAACGGTCATACCAAAGGCACGAGCACGACGAGAAATGGATACACCGATAGCACCCATACCAATAATACCAAGGGTACGACGACTCAAATCAAACCCTTTAATATTAGAGGGTCTTTGTGCCCAACGTCCTTCTTTTACAAAATTAGCATTTTCCAAAATACGACGACTTGCAGTTGCAATCAAGGTAAAAGCAAGCTCTGCTACAGTCTCATTAAGAACGCCTGGCGTATTGCCATAAGGAATACCTGCAGCTGTTAATTCATCAATATTTACATTGTCATAACCAACAGCAGCCTGAGCAATGACCTTTAATTTAGGTGAATTTTTTACTAAATCACCGTCTACATCTAAAGGTCTTACACACCACAACCCATCCGCATCAACGAGCCATTCCTTTAATATTTCACGGGGCATAACAGTCTTTTCAGTCCATTGACGCACTTCTACATACTCTTTTAAATAGGCAATAGCATCTTTACGAACTAAACCATTTACAACAACAAGAGGCTTTTTTTCCATATTTATGATCCTTCCAACAAAATTTCATTTAATATATTTAATAATTCTAATATTTTGTATCGAAATAAATTTATTATATTATAAGTATATTTTATACTAGAAAGCTATGCTATACAACAAAAAGGAGTAAGGCTTAAACCTTACTCCTTTTTTAGCTTTTTAATTTGATTTAATTTAAATTATTTCAAATCTGCTGTACAGTTAGGGCATTTAACTGCATCAATGTGAATTTCTGTTTTGCAGAATTGACATTCTTTTGTTGTAGGTGCTTCAGCAGCTTCTTCTTCTTTCGCGCTTTTCATCAACTTAGCTAATGCGCGAACCATCAAGAACACAACAAACGCCAAGATTAAGAATTGAATCAAATCAGTAATGAATGTACCGTATGGCAATACAGAACCAACTGCACGAGCTGCATTAATATCAGCACCAGCCAAAAATGCATCTTTAGATGCAGCATTTAATGGTAAGTACAAATTGCTGAAATCAATTCCACCTGTGAACAAACTGATAATAGGCATGAACAAGTTGCTTACAACAGAGTTAACCAATGCAGTAAAAGCAGCACCAATAATCATACCAATAGCTAGGTCCATCATGTTACCTTTGAATGCAAAAGCTTTAAAATCGTTCAAAAATTCTTTCATTTCTCACTACTCCTAGATACACTTAATTGAGAATGCGTTAATAACTGTACTAATCATAAAGGAAAGATGAAGAGATGTCAACAATTTTCGATGTAGTTTTTCGAATTTATTTAATATAGTTTTTCATAGCCCTATCTATTATTGTAATAAATCAATATTAATGCGTATTTTTCGTACCATAAAACATTCCATTAAACTCACAGTACTTTTAACATACATAATAAAACATCATATTCTTTACATCATGTTTTATTAATTAAAGTTAACAATAAATAAACCGCTTTTAGCCTAAACACAAAGATAGTACATTCGATAGTTATTTAATTTTATCCTCTATGACCTTCCCTTCTCGTAATGGTCCACTTTGTTCTTTGAGGCGAGCCAACATAACAGAAGAGACGAACATCGCCACACCAGCGCCTATAGTTTCAATAGATAAGCTTTCACCAAAGAATAAAAAACCGTAGAAGGAACTGATGAATACACCCACATATTGCAAGAATTGTGCCACTACAGCGTTAGTTGTAACAAAGGCACCAGTCAAAAAGAACTGAGCTACTACACTAATACCACCAATAGCAAAGATGATAAGCCAATCTGTGCCTTGAGGCATAACGAGTTTATCAGTTGTAACGATCCCTGCAATCATACCTGTAATCATAAAATACGCCATGATTTCGAAATTACTATGCTTACCGCGCTTAGATATAAGGCGAATCGTTGTATATGCAGCCGCAGATAAAGCAGCCCCTAAAATAGCTACTAAGGCAAACCAAGTGAAACCAGTAAAGCTAAATGGATTTACCATAACCATGACAGCTACAAAGATCAAAAGAAGCCACTTTCCAGCCCCTTTGGGTACCCGTTCTTTAAGAAATAAAGCACTAAAAATCAGAACGAATATCCCTGACGTTTGGAATAAAATTGTTGCATCAGATAACTTTAAATGTACTAATGCTATAAAGTTACACACCATACCAAAGCCACCATATAAGCCACGCATAATAAGATGGCCTCTATCCTCTTTGGAGAATCGAATACCTTGGATATACATGGCGATGAGAACCGCTATAGTACCAAATAAACCACGGAAAAAAGCAATTTCTCCAGACGGAATGTTGGAGCCTAGCATCTTTACAAACAAATTCATCGTACTCAATAAGAGTGCTGACAACAGTGCATACATAAGGCCTTTCTTAACCATACTACCTCCTTATACATTTCTACTATAGTATAACTAAATAGTTACTGTTCCTTTATTATCTAGTTATTTAATCTGATATACAGGAAATACAGAATAAAAAACAAATATATGCCGCCCTTCTACTGAAAGGCGGCATTCTATTATTTAGAGAATGTATCTACAAAATCCAATATTTCTTGTTTCATATTTTCTTTATCAATTGCTTTGGTGAAACGCAAAGGTTTAGATTTCAATGCTTCCAATTGTTTAGGGAACGCTACACCTGTTACAGCAGAGATATTATCTAAACTTTCATAAGGAGTCTCTCCAACCTTGATATCTAATGCCTCACAAATAGCTGTAGGGAATTTAAATGGATGTGCTGTAGATGCGATAATTGTATGACGAGCACCATCTTCAGGATGTTTTTCCAATTCTTTCATATAAGCACCCATAGCTACCGCCGTATGAGGATCCATTACATAACCATAAGAATTGTATACTTGTTCAATAATAGCTTTTGTCTCTTCGTCATCAACATAAGCACCTGCGAAATTAGCTTTAACGCGGCTGAACTCTTCTTCGTTTACAGTCAATTTACCAGTGGATTTAAGATCTTTCATCCAACCAGCTGTACGTTCACTATCTTCACCAGAGATATAGTATAAGAAACGTTCAAAGTTGGAAGATTCAAGAATATCCATGGACGGAGAAATCGTTGTATAGAACGGACGGTTCATATCGTATGTACCAGTTTCAAAGAAATCAGTAAGCACGTTGTTTTGGTTAGATGCACAAATCAATTTACCAATAGGAATACCCATTTTTTTAGCGTAATAAGCAGCCAAGATATTACCAAAGTTACCAGTCGGCACTACTACGTTAAATGCTTCATCTTCATGAATAGCACCTTGTGCAACAAGTTCTGCATAAGCATTCACATAGTAAACCACTTGAGGTGCTAGACGACCGATGTTAATAGAGTTCGCACTAGAGAACATAACACCTTTTGCAGCAACCTCTTCTGCTGTAGCCTTATCAACGAATAAGCGTTTCAAGAATTGTTGAGCATCGTCAAAGTTACCATGAATAGCTGTTACATTAACGTTCTCCCCTTCTTGCTTTTGCATTTGTTCTGCTTGCATAGGACTTACGCCATCTGTTGGGTAGAATACTTGAATATGCGTACCAGGTACATCTTTAAAGCCCTCAAGGGCTGCTTTGCCAGTATCACCAGATGTAGCCGTTAAGATAAGAACCTCTTTTTTCTCACCTTCTGCTTCTTTAGCAGCTACTAAAAGGTATGGGAATAAAGATAACGCCATATCTTTGAAAGCTTGTGTACGGCCGTGGAATAATTCCAATACAGAAACCTTTTCTAATAAGGAATGTAATGGTGCAATATCACGAGTGCTGAAATTAGAATCAGAGTATGCAGAATTAATCATTTCATTTAAATGAGCTTCAGAGAAGCATGGAAATAACTTTGCTAATACAATAGCTGCTACCTCTTGATAGTTTTTATCTTTTACATCATTGTAAGTTAAGCAGTTTGTAGGGAATAAAGATGGTACATATAGACCACCATCCTCTGCTAAGCCGTGCAACAATGCATATGTTTCATTTACCGCAACGGTACCGCGGGTGCTAGTATAATTCATAGAATACCTCATTCATAACTACAATGGATTTTACGAGTTTAATAGATTTATTATAGCATAAAAGCGCCCCTAAAAGGAGCGCTTCTATAGAATTTATATAGTATTTTCACTCAAATTATATGCTGCTAACAAAACTGAGCATCACAAACCATATAAATCATGCATAAACTAGCTATGTGGATTATAATTCGCCTTCAGCAATAGCATCCAATGTATCAAGGGATGGAATGAAAAAGAGCATACCTGTAATAGGTTTGGAATAATCAAGCAATTTATCATTTTGAGTAAACATATTAGTAAGCATTGTTTTTGTTACATCCCAGTAACGAGCATAGCCAATAAAGTATGTACCACGTACACCTTGACCCGGTTGAGCAAACGGTACATTCATGCGCACGATTTTATGTTCTTTATCATCGCGATTATCTTGAGCCACTACATTATGAGCTGCTGGATCTTTTTCATCATCTTCTAACTCAATATCGCTGAATTTACGACGGCCAATAAACTTTTCTTGCATTTCTGTAGGAAGCGCACGCCACGCATCAAGATCGTGTTCATATTTTTGAGCAAATGCATAAGAGCCATTAATGAAATCAGGATCTTCATCACCAATAACGCCCCACTCTACAGCTTCTTGACCAACAGGGTTTTCAGTACCATCTACGAAATCAATGATGGCGCGACCTTGTTCATAATGGAAGCCATGAGTTTCATCTACTACAGATGTAATAGGACGTAAGAACTCCATAATTTGATCCACTACAGTATATGTAACGGACTCATCATTGGAACGTACATGTAAGAATAAATCAGCTGCTACAGCTGGTACGTCTTGTTTATCACCTTTAATACCTTGAAAGTCTTCTAACTCTTTTGGTACAGGTGCATTAGGGAATAAATAATCCCATGCTTTACGGCTGAAACCAAAAGCAATGCCCAAACCTTCACCATTTGCACGAATACTTACAGAACGTTTTATGGCTTGAATGCGGTCCGCCATATCTTGAATTACTTCTAGCTCTGCATCACGATCTTTACGATTTAATAATAATGTTGTAAAGTTTACACTTTGTCCAGCATCTTTATACACATCTTGTGTTCTAGAAATGTCTACTGCCATTCGTTACCTCCTAATGAGAAAAACTATTATATAACAATCATAAGCTATTAAGCCCGTATTGTCTATAAGATATAAGACATGCCATACTCAATAAACTCATCACAGCTATTAGAAAACTTTCAGAAAAGGTGACATTTAAAAGCTTAAAATATCAATTAATCATATATTTTTTTGGTATTTGTTCAATAAGCTTATTATTTTCAATCGCAGTCGCTAAGGCATTAATCCCTTTTTCTATTTCGGATAGCTCATAGCCATAAAGAGGATCCATATAATATACATTATATGTGACGATCCATTTCTTCACCATATAGCCTTTCCATTCCTTGACGAGTTACAAGCCACATTTTCCCAGACTTTCTAGCTTCATCATCGGAAAACTGTTTGTTTGCATATCGCTTTAAGCAGCATTGCTTAATAGAATCAGCTGGTACATTCCATCTTTCACCAGCCTCTTGTGTAGTCATTACGTCATCTAGTTTCATTACAGTACTCCTAACATTACTAATAGATTATAGACGGATAAAACAAAGGCAATAACAAGAAAAACCCGCACCAAAGTGCGGGTTTATTTGGTGGACCACCAGGGGTTCGAACCCTGGACACCCTGATTAAGAGTCAGGTGCTCTGCCAGCTGAGCTAGTGGTCCATGACATGACTAATTATATGCCCATTTTAGAGGAATGTAAAGAATATTTATTACATTCCTCTAAAACATATACATCAATATTGGCCTAACCAATCTTTCATAATATTACAAGCCTCTGTAGGCAATATATCTGTAGTACCTACACAGTCAACACCACTATATACTTGAAGGACACTATGAGTACGGCTTATCTCCTTAACAATGGCCTCAGTTAATTGAGATTTTGAAATGTTAAATGTAAGCCCAAAGCGACCAAAATAAGTAAATACTGTCTTTTCTGTATCATACTCCATATGAACTTGAAGCATTTTTCCACCCGGCCAGCAAGCCTCGACATGCTCCTTAGATCTTGGTTTCAGAAAATCCCAAAATCCCATACTATCCTCCAATGCGCCACATTGGACGTTCAGGTTGTTCCATCCCTATTCCATCATGACGTTCTTGTTTACGTTGCAACGCACGTTCAATATGCATAGCTAAATCCTCTTCGGTTGCTCCATTACGTACAAGAGACACAAGATCAGCCTCGTCATCACGCAACAAGCATAACCGCATTTGCCCATCTGATGTAAGACGAACGCGATTACATGTGTCACAGTAGCTATGAGACATAGAAAAGATGAATCCTACAGCTTTCCCACTTGGCAGCGCTAAATACGTCGCTGGACCAAAACCATATACAGAATGAACCTCTGTAAGAGATCCTCCACTTACGCGTTCCAGTTGAGCTCGCCACTCATCAAAAGTCGGTCCATGGAATGCATCGCCTTGGAATGGCATATATTCTATAAATCGCCACACCACAGGCCATTTTTCTACATACTGTAACAAAGATTTAACCTCATCATCAGACCAATGGCGAGATAATACGGTATTAATCTTTACTGATTTAAAATTCTCGCTAATAGCACTGCGAATACCATCTAATACGGAATCTAGCTGCCCCTCTTTGCCTACACAAGTGGCAAAAGCGTCACTTTCAAGAGAATCTAAACTGATATTCACTCGGTTCAAACCAAGTTTTTTCAATCGTTGTGCTCGAGATGCAAGCAAGCTACCATTAGTAGTCATAGATATATCTTCAAACCAATCAGTATCCTTGATACGAGTTAAAAGCTCTTCAATATGAGGATAAAGCAATGGCTCGCCACCAGTTAAACGTACCGCTTTCACGCCGATACGATGGAAGGCACCTAAAATAGTCATCCATTCATCAACTGATAATAATTGGGTTTGACTTTGAGGTGTAATTTCAGCAGGTCGACAATAGGGACAACAAAAATTACACGCATCTGTCAATGACAGACGTACATATTCAATTGTACGGCCCCATGCGTCTTTCATAACACACCTCGTTTATACGACTAAGTTATTTGATAATAGATACTTCATCACCTACGTGAATCGTACCATTTTTAAGGACTTTGCCAAAGATGCCTTGTGTAGGCATGATACAAGATCCTACTTGTTTCATGATTTCACAACCATGATGACATTCCTTACCAATTTGAGTAATTTCAAGAATTACATCCTTACCAATTTGTAATTGTGTGCCTACAGCCAATTCGTAAAGCACCATACCTTCAACAGTGATATTTTCTGCAAAATCACCAGGTTTTACATCCGCTCCTTGGGCACGCATATGCTCGATGCTTGCAATACCAAGCAAGCTGATTTGACGATGCCAATTGCCTGCGTGCGCATCACCTTCCATACCATAATCTACGATAAGATTAGCGGATTCAATATTATGTTTCTTTTGCCCTTTTCTCTCACTAATGGAGATAGCAATAATTTTTCCGTCTGCCATGTAACCCTTCCCTTCTTATGGGAACATACCATATATACATAACTCTATTTCAACATGTAATTGCAGTCATTTTTATAATTTTCATATTACTGAAAGCATCGCAAAATTATTCTACAATTATCTATTTATTATAGCATAGTATTCACACAAATTTCCTGTGAATTTAATCACTAAAAAAGAACTCTGTTCCTTGGAGCAGAGTTCTTTTTTAGTAATTTTTATCGGCGACCCATTTCTTTAATTTCGTCACCACGATTAACACCATTAAGTAGTAAATTAAGCAATATTGCCATAATACTACCGAAAGTGATGCCAGATTTTAAAATAATTTGTGCCCACGCAGGGAAATTAGCATAAAAGTTTGGCGCTGCAATTGGAATCATAGCTACACCAATACTGATAGCTACGAGCATTAAATTATGGTTGCCTTCAAAGCTAACCTTGCCTAAGGAACGAATACCACTAGCAACGATCATGCCGAACATGGCAATACCAGCACCGCCCAACACGGCATTCGGAATACTAGCTACGATAGCCGCTAATTTAGGGAATAACCCCAATAAAATTAAGATTACACCAGATGCAGCTACAACAAAGCGGCTCTTAACACCTGTTACGGCAATAAGGCCAACATTTTGAGCGAATGCTGTGTAAGGGAAGCTATTAAGAATACCACCAATAATTGTAGATACCCCATCAGCACGAATAATAAAAGCAAGTTCTTTACGACCAATTGGCTTATCTACGATTTCACCAATAGCGATACTATCACCAGTTGTTTCTACCATAACTACGAGCATTACGATAATCATGGAAAGTACAGACGCCCAATCAAAGGTTGGTAACCCGAAATAGAAGGGCTCAATAAACGCAATCCAGTGGGAACGACCAACTTCATCAAAGTTTGTAACACCCATGGCAAACGCAATCGCTGTACCTGCAATCAAACCAATTAGTACAGAAAGATTACTAAAGAATCCTTTGGCAAATTTATAAACAAATACGACAATTAAGAAGGTAAGGAACCCTAGGCCAATATTGGTAAAACTACCAAATTGAGGATTACCTACACCGCCTCCCATCCAATTAATAGCAACTGGCATCAAGTTAATACCGATAATGGTAATAATTGTACCTGTAACTACAGGTGGGAATAAGCGAATAAGACGACTAAAGAATGGAGCTATCAAGAAGGTAAATAAACCGGCTACGATAATAGCACCATAAATAGCAGTCATACCATGCTGAGCGCCAATCATGGCCATAGGGCCAACAGAAGCAAAGGTAACACCTTGGATCATCGGAATACGTCCACCAATTTTACCAAAACCTAATGTTTGGATTAATGTGGCGATACCGCAGGTAAATAAGTCCGCTGTAATTAATCGAATCAAATCTTCCATAGGTAAGTTCATGGCCTGTGCCACAATAATAGGTACAGCAACGGCACCTGCATACATGGCCAGTACGTGTTGTAAACCAAAGGCAAAGAGCTGTGGTATTGGCAACATACTATCGACCGTATTCATTTGTTTTTGATCTGTCATAATGTCTCCTACATCAAACCTCGAAATAACACCCATTTATTTTACACTATCGTTCGGATTTTAACAATAGAAAAAAGAGAACTCATTATTTTTAAAAGAAATAATAAGTTCTCTTTCGAGATTTTCCGAACATTAGATTTTTAAAAACTTTAATCATTCGAAATTTCCCAGAGTATTATTTTTTAGTATATACAGTCATATATCTTATTATTTTAATCTGCTATTTTAAGCTGGCTATACATATAACGCTATAATTGCAGCTTCTTTATCATCTAAACCTGTTTCAATAGCATTCATTTTTGTGGTTATATCAGCTACAAATGCTTCGTCTTTAATACCTGATAAATTAATACGTACATTTAGGAATGCCGCCTTTACTGCAGCACGAGCATTGATTGCAGCAATAATACCATCAGTAATAAGATTTTGATTACCTTTTTTAGATGCTAACTCTGCTAAATCAAAGATTTGATAGGCTAACTCACCAACTTCAAAGGGAACCATCGCAGCATCTTTATAAGCTTGTTGAATAGCGGCAGTACGTTTAGACTTTTCTTCATCTGTATTCTTTGGCAAACCTAAGGCATTCATAAAGATATTAAATACATCTGCATCAGCTTGAGATAATTCGAGCATGCGATTCCGAATAGATTCCGTTTTAGCTTGAAGATCTTTCATTTCAGATTGAACATCTTCATATCCCTTTTTACCAAAGGTTAAATTCGCCACCATTTCAGCTAATGCTGCACCAGTTGCAGCCGTTAAGGCCGCAATGGCCCCACCACCTGGAGTTGGTTCTTTAGATGCAGTAGCTCCTACAAAATCTACAACACGTTGTTCTATTAAATTCATAACAAGACCTCATGTAAAAGCGATAACAAGCTATCCTTGTTATCGCTTTGTCATTTCTATAAAAATATACAGGTAACACACTATATAAACTAGTGAAAGCAGACACTACCAATAGGTATTTAAGAAAATGTCTACTACAAAGAATTTATATTAGAATAAGCCTTTAATCGTACCGTCTGCTTCGATATCCATATTAAGAGCGGCAGGACGTTTAGGAAGGCCAGGCATAACCATTACATCACCGGTACGGCATACGATAAAGCCTGCTCCATTAGCAACACGAATATCGGATACGGTGATATTAAATCCTTTCGGCGCACCTAATAAAGCTGGATTATCAGATAAGGAGTATTGTGTTTTTGCCATACATACAGGTAAACGATCAAGGCCCCAATCAGCTAATTGTTTAATTTGCTTTTTAGCTTTATCTGTAAAGATAACGCCATCGCCACCGTAAATAGTTTTAACGATTTTATTTACCTTTTCCTCTAAGCTATCTTCTAAATCATATACAAATTTAGGTGTTGGTTTAGAACCTTCAAGCAATTCAACGACTTTTTTAGCCATATCAATGCCGCCTTCGCCGCCTTTTTCCCAACATTCATTAAGCTCTACAGGTACACCAAAGTCATCACAGAGACGAGTCAATTCAGCAATCTCTGCATCGGTATCGGTAGCAAATTTATTAATTGCTACCAATACAGGCACATTGAAGTAACGCATATTTTCGATGGCTTTTTGCAAATTGCTGAAACCTTTTGTAACAGCTTCAACATTTTCATTGCTAAGTTCTTGTTTAGGCACACCACCATGCATTTTAAGAGCACGCAATGTAGCTACGATTACAATTGTATCAGGGAAAATATCACCGTAACGACATTTAATGTCGAGGAACTTTTCAGCCCCTAAGTCTGCACCGAAACCAGCTTCAGTAACTACGATATCACCTAATTTAAGACCAAGCTTTGTAGCTACGATGGAGTTACAACCATGAGCGATGTTCGCAAATGGACCACCGTGAACGATAGCTGGTGTATGTTCTAATGTTTGTACTAAATTTGGCTTTATGGCATCTTTCATAAGAAGGGCCATCGCACCTTGGCAACCTAGCTGATGAACATAAACAGGCTCACCTGCTAAATTACAGCCGATAACGATACGACCAAAGCGTTCTTTTAAATCTTCTAGATCTTTAGCCAAGCAAAGAATAGCCATGATTTCAGAAGCAACAGTAATCATGAAGTGCTCTTCTCGAGGGAAGCCACATACCTTACCACCAAGTGCTACGGTCACATTGCGAAGCGCACGGTCATTCATATCTAACACGCGTGTCCAAGACAACTGACGCAAATCGATTTGCAACTCATTACCTTGATGAATATGATTATCAATCATAGCGGATAATAAGTTATTTGCTGCTGTAATAGCATGCATATCACCTGTAAAATGAAGATTAATATCATCCATCGGTACAACTTGGGCATAACCGCCGCCTGCTGCACCACCTTTAATACCAAAAACAGGGCCTAATGATGGCTCACGCAATGTAGCGATAGCATTTTTACCAATTTTCTGTAACCCTTGTACGAGTCCGATGCTCGTTGTAGACTTGCCCTCCCCCGCTGGTGTTGGTGTAATGGCCGTAACGAGCACAAGTTTACCATCGGGTTTAGATCCTAAACGACGAATGGCATCAAAGGAAATCTTCGCTTTATAATGACCATATTGTTCAATATCATCAGATGTTAATCCGCATTTATCAGCAATGACCTGAATCTTCTCCATTTTATTCTGTTGGGCAATCTCAATATCGCTTAACATAAAGCCTCCTTGGCACTATGGCCACTTTAAACCTATATAACAACTATAAGACATGTATACTATTTTTTATATCTGTCTACTGTAAATGTATATTTGTACACTTACATTAATCTATTATATGTGAAAGTCTGTTGATTGTCTAATAGTAATCACTAACCAAATAAGTAATATGTCTAATATATGATTGAAAGTATATATAACAAAAAATTACTTATTACACACAAGTGAGCAAAATGGCCCTGATGTAAACATACATCAGGGCCTTTCAGCAATTAGACTAAACTATTTAATAAAATTAACGCGTTTATATATCTCTTCTAATACTTCATCTTTTTTCTTATTATATTCAATTTTCTTTTCTTCAAAGTAGTTATGACCTTCCGCATCAATAGATACGATAAGAGGTCCAAATTCTTTAACCTTAAAAGTCCATAAAGTTTCACACATGCCTAATTCTCTCCAATTAGCAGACTCCACTTTTTCGACTTCTGTAGCAGCAAGAACTGCATTCCCCGCAGGGAATACACAGTGTAGTGCACCAAATTCTTTACATGCACGCGCTGTTTCTGTCCCCATCCCACCTTTACCAACAATGAGTCGTACACCTGTTTTTTTCACAAACTCATACTCAAATTTTTCCATCCGCATAGATGTAGTAGGTCCTACAGACACAACTTCGAACTTATTATCGCTAATAGTACGAATAATTGGTCCTGCATGAAGTATAGCACCATCTTTAATATTAACAGGTAATGTTTTACCTTCTTCCACTACCCGGCGATGTCCCATATCACGAGTAGTTGTAATATGCCCAGTCAAATAAATTACATCACCTGGCTTAATTCCTTCTAAATCAGATTTTTGAATAGGTGTAGTTAATATTTTCTTAGCCATTATAGTGTCACTCCTTTATGAGATTTAACTGTGCAATTACCAGCCTTATCAAATACAAGATCTCCACGACGATGATTCCAACAGCCTACGCTGACAGCACAAGAAATAACAGATGGATGGCGTGTACCATGTTCAATATTCACACCTAACACGGTTTTATCCCCACCCATGCCTTGAGGACCAATACCGATTTTATTAATTCCATCTTCTAGTAATTGTTCCATATAAGCAGCTTTTTCGTTCGGCGCTTTTGAAGATACCGGGCGCATTAATGCCTTTTTAGATAAACCTGCCGCCGTATCAATGGTGGTAGCAATCCCAACACCTACTAATAGTGGAGGACACGCATTTAAGCCATAGCTTGTCATCAAATCGAGAACGAACTTAGCAACACCTTCATAACCTTCGCCAGGCATCAATGTTTTACCAGATCCTGGCAAAGAGCAACCGCCACCAGCCATATAAGGGAAGATTTCTACATCATCACGACCAGGAATGATATCCCAGTGAATATAAGGTGCTGTCAAACCAATATTTGTACCTGTATTAAATTCATCAAAAGTTTCTACACAATTTAGTCTCAATGGAGCTTCTTGTGTAGCTTTATATGTAGCTTCTTTTAAAATTTCTTCTAGCTCACCAAGTAAGGGATAATTAGAACCTACTTTCACCCAAAACTGTAATACCCCTGTATCCTGACAAGAAGGGCGATTAAGTTGTGCTGCTAAATCCATATTATGTTGCATTGTTTCATAAATAGATTTAGCCATAGGATTTTTTTCATCCTTAGCTAATTCATGGATTTTTTCTTGTACATCATCAGGCAATACTTTAGACATATAAGAAATGAAGTTAGCTATTTTATTTGTCATTTCTTGCACTTGTTGTTCTTTCGTACTCATCGTAAACCTCCTATATGACTTCATTATTTGACTCTATATAATATCTATTTGAAACCTTAGCATCATTCAATAGTTACATTGTACTCTTTTTCATAGATATAACTATCCAATTTGCAAGTTCATTTTTAATAATTAAATATCATCAAAACTATATAAAATGCCTATAATCTAAAATTTTTAGCATTATAAAATATACAATTTCACCCATAATAAAACTAAAAGAGCATTACTCATCTAAAAGTAATGCTCTTTAACCATATATCTACAGAGGATTATCATATATACAAAATCACCTATACCTAATGATTGTATATTTTTCAAATTATGTACATAGCAGAATGCAATTTATGCCATATCATCACCGTATCGAAGCTGAAAAATTAAGATGATAGTTTTTTAACAACAATCTCCAGTTCTTCCTTAACGTCCTGTAATTTTTGATTAGCACGCTCTAATTCAAGACTATATAAAGAATCGGCTTTATAAGGTCCACAAGATTCTAAGATCTTCATAATATCTTTTTCTTGAGTGGAAATAATTTCCTTCCAATCATGTAACTTTGTCTTGCGTCCTATCTCTTTTGCTTGCTTTCTATATTCAGATGGAGTTGTATGGAACCGCTTCTTAAATGCCACATTGAAGGCCTTAATATCTGCAAATCCACAACTGCTAGCAATATGTGCGACCCCATCATTAGAGTTAACCAGACGGACTGTTGCCTCTCGCAATCTCAAGCGCAATACATACTCAAGAAAAGAAACACCTAACTGGCGTTTAAAGAATTGAGATGTATAGTTAACATTATAACCACCTATCTTTGCAATATCTTCTAACTCAATCTTCTGTTGATAGTTTTCATCGATATAAGCAATCATTTTATCAAAGGTGGCTACGGTCATATCCGCAGGTTTTGTATGTACAGGGATAGACTTGACCGCATCAATTTCACGATATATAGCACTAGTCAAAGCCAAATAATGATGTTCCAGACATAATTGATAATCAGGACTTTTACCATTCACCATTAACAACATCATTTGTGCTGCATGATGCCGTAATGACGTAAAGAAGAGATTGTTCCGATTACTTGTATCTGAACGCAATACAAATTGATACATTCCAAAGTTAGGATCAAAGTGTTGAAAAAACTCCTTACTTATATGGATAACAAGAGCTGTTGTATCCTCCTCTAAAGCCAATGTAGCATGTCCTACTTGAGGAGACATAATGATGCTATCAAGAGGTTCCATTGTAAAGACCTCACTGTTACAACTCATATCTATTCGACCCTTTAACAAAACTAAGATTTCTACCCCTCTATGCCAGTTGTAATGATAGGTACTAACCTTATATATATCACTATTGAAATCTATATGGTTATGTTTATAGGTATAGTGAAAGTAATCCATAGTTGCAAAACTCTCCCTGAAATATCAAAAATGCATCCCTTATAAATCCAAGAGATGCATTCATTATGATATATATATTAAACAACGGTCAACAGAAATTTTAAACCCACTCTAAGGCATAAACTGTGACACATATCAGATAGCAGGCAGCAATTCTAACAAATATACATTGAAAGTATCACCTGATCGTACTTCATGTACACCACGCGGAATACATGCCAATGCATTCACCGTATATAGGCCTAACATACTACTACTATTAAAATGACGATTAGCCACAAAATGTGGGGCACCACCGCCGAATACGACTTTACCTTGTACATAACGATCAAAAGCATTACGCTTAAAGATTTCCGAATCCATCACACAGGCCACGACCGGTGTTGTCCAATTTGGCAAGCCTTTATAACGTTTCAATGTTGGTACTACAATTAGATGCCAACCATTAAATGCAGCTCCAGGATTACCAGATAGCCCAAAGATGATTTGACCGTTAGGTGTCATAGCACCATAGGATGCAGCACCTGGACGCATTTGAATGCGCTCATAAATGGATTTAGCTCCTAATTTTTCATAAATTAGAGGCATTGTATCAAACAGCCCTACAGATACACCGCCAGAGCTGATGATAACATCAGCATTTTCACTGAGTTTCATTACATGGTCAATTTCAGAATCAAGTGCTTCTGGAGCATCACTCACATGATAGTGCGTAATCTTATGAAACCCTAAATCCTCCAAGAGTCCACAAATCATAGCTCTATTAGAGTTATAAATTTTACCAGGTGTTAAACTTTCACCAGGTTCAATCACCTCATGACCAGAGGTAAGGACAAGCACACGAGGCATTGCATTGACAGCAACCTCAGTCAACCCCAGACCAGTCAAAATAGTTTGTACCGTTGAGGTTATCTCTGTACCACGTGGAATCACAGTAGTTCCAGCACTACATTCCTCACCTTGAGGGATGATATGATCGCCACATTTGTATTTACCTTGAATTGTGATTGTTGTACCTGGTTCTCCGGAACCAGCCACCTGTTCTTGCATAATAACAGTATCACATGTATCTGGTATAGGTGCGCCTGTCATAATACGCACTGCATGGCCTGGTGCAACAGGGTGTTTCCATACAACGCCGGCGCCTATAATACCGTCAACAATATACTCATTACACTCTGCTTTGAAGGAAATGGCATAACCATCCATAGCAGACTTCGGAAAGGCTGGTACATCTGTAGGTGCAATAATATCCTCTGCCAACACATATCCTTTAGCAAACTTAATATCAATCGTTTCTACTATATGAACTTGGGTTTGTAAGGCCTCATCCCATAACCGAAGGGCCTCTTCAACAGTAACGACGGCCATGTAAACTCCTCATCATTTCCTGTATGTGACGTACTAATCCAGGTACGTCTTGGTCTAACTTGCTAATTTCAATTGTAGCTACTCGGTCCGTTGCATCCGAGATAAGCTCTTCCGTATGTCCCTCTTGTGTTACCTCTATAATTGGGGCAATACCTTGGGACCGTGTTTCTAGTATAACTATATCTACAGGCATAAACTGTGATATTTCATACAGATTAGATTGTTCTTTCGTCCGTATCCGAACCGCTGTTTCATTAGGCCCAGCAATAGCCACCGCATCAGCTCCCGCTCTATAAGAAAGGTCTGTATCGGTCCCTTCATGATCCATTTGAAAGCCATGCTTATCACTCTTTACAACACCAACAGAAAGTCCCGCTTGTTGTAATTCAGATACAAGACGAGTTACAACCGTAGTCTTACCAGTTTTGCGTTTTGATGCTACAACACTGATAAGTGGAACTCGACGAAACTCATTTTCTGCTAAAGCACGAGCCCATTGATAGTCATCATAATGATTTACATTACTTAACTCCCAACCATAATCTGCGGCATCAATAGTTTCAACATGACCCATTATATTAAGGGCATGATGCAATGATACATCCTCACCAGCCAGAATAGTTGGAAGTAATGATGCAATATGAGGCTTGTAAATACCTGCCATAGGTTCTGGCTTGCCAGCACCTCCCGTAGGAACTATGGCAGTCCAATTGTTATGATTCACTTGATATAGCCAATCATAATATAAATCCATAGACATAAATGGCATATCTACAGCCATCACCGCATATGCAGAACTGGGCCCAACAGCTAGTGCACTATAAAGACCACCGAGCGGACCACAGCGTTCAACAACATCCCGAACAATAGAAACTTTTTCTTTTTCATCATTCGATAATGTATCAATAATGTGTGTCTGAATAGCATCACGTAATTGCTCATCATCACCAATAGAGATAAGAATATCTGCTACATCTGCATCTAATCCTTTACGCAACGCATGAGATATGAGGCTTTCACCATTAACCCAAGGTAATAAAGCCTTAGGCTGTCCCATACGAGAACTCAAGCCACCAGCTAAAATGATTAAACCTAACTTATTCACGATGTCCTAATCCTCGTTTAACACCTTTATATATGAATAATAAAACAATAATATTTAATATACCATCAGGTATCATATAAGTAGCATTATAAATCATGGAATAAATCCACGGATTTTGACCTTGGGGAGCATAGCTAGCAAATACAACTGCACCACTCACAACAGTGGCAATCCAGCGTAACGCAATACCTACAATAGAGCCTGTGATAAGACCAGAAATAGAATCCTTGAAATACCCACATACACCAATAGCACCATAAGCTACTAGATAATCTAATATAATACTTAAATAATGTACAGATGATTTAAATCCTAGAATAAAGTGTAAGATACCATATACAACACCGGCAAAGATGCCCCTTGTTCCTCCCCAACGGTATGCATAGATCATAAGTGGGACTAAAGCTGCGGCCTTAATAGAACCACCTTGCGGCATATGGAAAACTGTAATAAATGACAATACTTGTGCAATTGCAATTGCTACCCCTGCCTCTGCGAGCATGCGAGTTTTAGACTGATTCATGTTATTCAACCTCCTATTTACCATATGTATATATAACTATATATAGTATTTATATAATCTACTTGTATTGTACTACACATCCTTCCTGAGTCCAAACAAAATATTCGGAACGTATTGAAAATTTTACGACTCTCTTGTATAATGGTACAGGTTCAACTTGTAATACTCGAAGGAGATATAGAAAATATGATTAACACAACGAACATCTTTGATTATGAAGACGTGCAATTAATTCCTAATAAATGTATCGTAACTAGCCGTAGCGAATGTGATACACATGTAAAATTAGGTAATCGCACATTCCGCTTGCCAGTAGTTCCTGCAAATATGCAAACTATTATCGACGAAGAATTAGCAGAAAAATTAGCTCGTGAAGGTTATTTCTATATTATGCATCGTTTCCAACCAGAACGTCGTATGGACTTTGTAAAACGCATGCACGACCTTAACTTATATTCTTCTATTTCCATTGGTGTAAAACCAGAAGAATTTACTTTAGTTGACGAATTCAAAAAAGCAAACTTAACACCTGAATACATCACAATCGATATTGCTCACGGTCATTCCAATGCAGTAATCGATATGATACAATATATCAAAAAGAACTTACCGGAAACTTTTGTTATCGCTGGTAACGTAGGTACTCCAGAAGCAGTTCGCGAACTCGAAAATGCTGGTGCTGATGCAACTAAAGTTGGTATCGGTCCTGGTAAAGTTTGTATCACTAAATTAAAAACTGGCTTCGGTACTGGTGGTTGGCAATTGGCTGCTGTTCGCTGGTGCGCAAAAGCAGCTACTAAACCTATCATCGCTGACGGCGGTATCCGTGATCATGGTGACATTGCTAAATCTATTCGCTTTGGCGCTACTATGGTTATGATTGGCTCCCTCTTTGCAGGGCATCAAGAATCCCCAGGGGAAGAAAAAATCGTTGACGGCAAAGCAGTAAAAGAATACTTTGGTTCTGCGTCTGAATTCCAAAAAGGGGAACGCAAAAACGTAGAAGGTAAAAAAATCTTCATCGATTCCAAAGGTTCTATCTTTGATACATTAGTTGAAATGGAACAAGATTTGCAATCTGCTATCTCTTACGCTGGTGGTACTACTCTACAAGCAATCCGCAAAGTAGACTATGTACTTGTTAAAAACTCCATCTTCAACGGCGATCGTTAATACAATATTACATGTAAAAGCCACAGGATTTATCCTGTGGTTTTTTTGTATCTCATCGATGTTATGTATATATTACGGATCAACATATCTGTAATAAAATTTCCATATTTCATAAAATTAGCCCCAAAGATATTTCATCTTTGAGGCTATTATTTTAAGCGTCTATTTCTTTTGATTTGCCCATTAACATATAAGCGTATTTACCAATACCTGCACTCACTACAAGTAATGTAGTCAATACGATAAATGCTACTGTAAGACTTGCGCCATGAGCAATGAAACCAATCAATGCTGGTCCCATTAAAATTCCCATATAACCAAGCATCGTAGATGTTGCCACAGCTTGTGTCATAGGAATTACATTTTGTTCCCCCATGGCAGAGAACAAGTTTGGTACTACCATAGCTAAGGCAATACCAAGTAATAAATACGTATACATAGAGCCATAACCTGGTAAGAATACAATAAGCCCCATTGCAATAGCGCCAAGTAAATAACCACCAACGACAACTTGCTTAGATGTTAAGTGTTTACCAATTGTATTCCCTAGCAAACGGCCAATACACATAGTACCATTAAAGAGCATAACCCCCATAACGGCCTCTTCAATAATGATACCTTTATCTTCGAATAAGTATAATGCACTCCAATCCCCTACGGCACCTTCAACTAAGTAGGATACAAAGGACAATAACCCAAAGATAATAGCAATGGGATGGAAAGATAATGGGCTTTTAGATTTTTTAACAACCTTTGCATTTGGATCACTACCAAAGATCAACATAAATTGGCTAACCAAAACCATGGTAATGAATAATACAATCAGAAGTCCCCAAATACTTTCATTAACAGGTAAGGACAATATTTTTAAAAGAATGAGCAAAACACCGGCACCGGCAAAACCGCCTAAACTCCATCCACCGTGGTAAGCACCCATTAAGTGCTTTTTACTCACCTTTTCAGTTAAAATAGCTTGTAAATTAGCAGATGCCCCACTGAGGCCTACACCAATACCAAAGAAAAATAAAGTAGCTGTAGTCGTAGCAATTGTAGAACACATGGTAACAACAGCAAGAGATAACATCCCAATAAAGCTAGCTAGTAAAACGACTTTCTTGCATCCAAAGTTCTCTACTAGCTTACCAGCTATGGCCATGGACAAACAAGAGCCTACACCGAGCACTAAAATCATGGAACCAAGTACATCTTCACCGATACTAAGCTTTGCTTTTAAATATGGTACAAAGCCAGCCCATAAAGCTGTATACATACCGGGAATAAAAAATCCTCCAAAGGCACCACGAATATTTGCTGTTGAAATAGAAACTTGATTGTTCATTACATCCTTTCTGGCTTCTAGAACCGTCCGGCGAAGAAAGGCCCTTTTTATCCGCAAAGCGCTAAAACTTGCACCATTACAGGAAACCATTTTAATTACATATGATTTATTATTGAAATATAATAACCCTCTTTACAGAAAATGTAAAGAGGGTTATTTAGTAAAACTCAAGAACAACTTTATTCGTTAATAGAATTTAATTCAACGCTATTTATAGATGGTTTAAATACAGTCATATATAAAGTATAGATATTAATAAATGGAATAAACATGGATATTAACCAATAAGCACTAAGACCCGTATCATGTAATCGTCTAACAGTACAACTAATATTAGCTAATATATACCATATCCAAAAGATCCAATAGATAACTAGACTAGCAACAATGGCAGTTTCTACATTAAATATGTTTTCATAGAAGTAAAACAAAACAGAGTTGAGCGCACTTGTTATAATCTGGAACATAAATACACCCCAGTATAACTCTTGTCTTTTTGCTCTAGTTCGATAATCAAACAACTTATTGATAAACATGTTTCTAAAGGAATCTATGGAATGAGATAAACCAATTGTATCCCAATAATCTTCCCTCTTTTTATCATCGCTAGAACTATATATCGGTTTATAGGTGATAATATATTCTCCACTCCGCTGCTTTCCATTTGGCAAACCATATTGATTAGCAACTTTATTAGAAGGCACAAAGATTAGCAATAAGAATACTATATACTCATAGAAAAGATAAATGTAAAAGTCTGCAGTCACTCTAATATCTATATCTATAAGGCTTTGATTATATCCCCAATAGCCTAGAAGTAATATATTAAAAATTAAAATAATATACTGTAAACACCGCCCAATAGCACTACCACTATAATCATTTAATCGTCTTTTACCTAATTCTGATAGCATAAAAGCACCTAGAAGATTGATGACAATTGTCATGATAAAAAATATCGGCTCATCAATATAATAATCAGAGGTGAGAACAATTCGTCCAAAATAGTTAGAAAAAGTATCATTTGGGGTTAACTTTAAAGAGTCTACAATACCTAAAAAAATTATTAAATTGCCAATATAGACTTCTAAGAGAAGAAATAACACCCCTATAAGGTATGGAAATCTTGTTAGCCTTTGATTAAGAAAAAGATTCTTAATATTAGACTTTAATAATAGCCATTCATCAAAAAAGTTAAAGTTAATCATTCAAGTCCCGTATTTCATATATCTAAAAAACATTAATAACAGTACTAAATAGTACCATAACATATTACACAAGTTTTAGTATATATCTAAGTTTAATAGAGTATCCATATCCCCATACAGCTAGTAAGTAATGCCACAAGAACAGGTACAGCAGTTCGTTTAAGTAAGTCTACTGACTTAATATGCGCCACGCCTGCTACCCCGACCATTACAGGACTAATTGGGCTAAGGAATAAGCCTAGGCTTGCACCGTTTTGCATACCAAGCATAGTAGTAATCGGATCAAGGCCTAGATGAGCTACGATATTAGGTACTAGTGGAACCAAAGTAAATAATGGCGCTACATTGCTACCTGTCACCATGCTAAGGCCTAACATACCGCCCCCTAGCACAGAGGTAAGTCCTATGGAGTTAAAAGATAATATTTGAAGTGACCCAACCAAGGATTCAATAAGACCTAAACTCACTAGTCCTTGTGCAAAGATTTGTCCCCCTATAATAAGTGTCACTGCATAAGAGAACTGGTTCCCCATGCCTTCAAAGAAAATAGTTGTACTCTTAAATACTGTTCTCAGATTACGATGACGAATTAGTTCAGCAAACAAGGCAATACCAAAGGCAAGCATCTATAGCCTTAGGTTCCTCCACTCGATCACGATATTTCTGCCAGAAAAAGTGCGCTATAGCCGTCACAATGGCGACTAAGAAATAAAGACGCAACTGATAGCCTACAAAATAGTTTGGCACGGGCATATTCAAGGTCTTTGCAATGAGTAAGGTAGATACTGCACCAGGTCCTACGTCCATAAGATGCCCCGTTGCAATAACCGCTGCAGCCCCCACTGGGCTCACCCCAAGGCGAAGCAATACGGGATACATAGTAACCATCATAAGGAGTGCAAGACTCAACGGATTAGGTACACAAATAGACAGTCCCATATTAAGAAGAAACATTAGGGCCAATACAATATATGGGCGATTTAGACGATATAAAGGACGTATAAATGTATGTGCCAATCTCGTCCCTGCCCCAATATGCTCCATATATTTTGCATAACCAGCACAGGTCATAATCATGAGTCCTAAATTTACTATATTCTCGGACGTAGTAATTCGCACAATATCCATGGCATCAAATACCAAGACACCTGTAGATTGAGACTCAACGAGTATAGCATCAATCCAATTTGCTTCATAAGCAATAAACATCATGAGAATTCCCATACCAATTAAAACTGGCTATGGTTGATAGCGCTTCATTAACAATATACCTGTAATGGCAATAATGGTGATACATATAACTATATTCATAAATAAGCACCTCTCAACTAGAGAATATATATTAGACCTATATAAGATGTATACTACACTTGTATTAAACCCATGTTATACCTATATTACACATATATCATGCACAAAAGATAAATAAAGATACAATGAAAAAGCACCATTACCCTTAAGATAACAGTGCTTTTAAGATGGAAATATCTAATTAATTTTATTATTAAACATACCAATATCTAATCTATTAGACGGATTAGTACGTAGGTTATTACTTATATAATTAAATAGTTTTTATTTATGCTCTTTTAACCATGCAATGGCATATTCAGCATATACGGCTGATGCGGCAGATAGTACAGTATCATCCATATTAAATCTATTATTATGATGATCGTAGGTAGCCTCAATTTCAGGGTTTTGAATACCAATAAAGGCAAAGCATCCTGGTTTATCTTGTAAATACCATGCAAAATCTTCTCCTGGCATTACTTTACGCATTTTAGAAAGCTTGTCTTTACCTAATGTATCAATAACGACCCGTTCCGCCAATTCGCTAGATGCAGGATCATTAATAGTAGGCGGTACTTTTTTTACATATTCTAATGTAGCAGTTGCTCCATAAGCCTCAGCAGTATGTTCTACTACGCGTCGTATAGATTCAACATAGTACTCTTCTTGATCTGGGTCAAAGAATCGAATAGTTCCCCCCATTTTAGCTTCACCAGGGATAACATTCCATTCAGATCCAGAGTGAATATTACCAATAGTGAGTACAAGAGAATCTAAGGCACTCACATTACGAGACACTACGGTTTGCAAGTTCATGACGATAGCACTAGCTACTACAATGACATCAATCGCTTGATGTGGCTGTGCACCATGGCCTTGTTTGCCTTTTACATTAATAGTAATCTGGCTACTTGCAGCCATACGAGGACCTTCTTCTACAGATATGAGTCCTGCTGGCAAATCAATCCACACGTGACCGCCAAAGATAGCATCCACCTTATCGTACCAGTCACCAAATTTGATGAAATCTGGTGCACCCGCTCCTGTCTCCTCAGCAGGTTGGAATGCTAAGTATACATCGCCTTCAATGCGATCTTTCATAGACATTAACATCTTTGCAGCGCCTAACAAAATAGCCATATGACCATCGTGACCACAGGCGTGCATTTTGCCTTCCGTTTCTGATTTATAGTCTACTGTATTATGTTCGTGAACAGGCAATGCATCAATATCGGCACGCAACGCGATAGCCTTGCCAGGTTTATCACCGTGGATGATACCAATCAAGCCGATGCCACGCTCTGTATCTACATGAACCTCTACGCCCATAGATTCTAATTCTTTAGCCAGTGTCTTAGTTGTTTCAAATTCTTCATTACTGAGCTCTGGATGTTTATGGAAATATCTACGCCAATCTTGTACGTAGCCTTTATATTGTTCAATTAAATCGCGACTATGCATGATATCGCCTCCTTATAAAAGCCCTTAATTAAGGGGAATAACAGGGTAAAAGTAAAAGAAAACGACAGGCATCGCCATGTCGTTTTCTTAATTTCTTATCGGTTGCGCAACACTGCTTGTACCGCTAAAGATACAACAGCGGTTGCAACTGCCACAGCTGCAGTAATCTTTGCTGTAGTGAAAAGTTCTTCTTTTGTAGGTTTTGCTTTTGTAGCAATATCTAATGTTTTTGCTACTGCAGGAACCAATACTTCGTTACGTAAGGATTCTGTATTCATATTTACGCCTCCAATATAGACTATTTCTTTTAGATTAACACGAATGAGAATTAAAGTCTATATATTCATCGTTTTATTTCAATAGTTATGTTATTACGTAATGATTTTAATTAAATTTTATAAAAGTTATTCAAACAATTATTTTGCCGCTAACTCTTCAATAGCTTCAGCTACAATAGCAATCGCTTTTTCCAATTGGTCTTGAGGAATATTAAGAGCTGGCAAAAGACGTACTTTATTTTTCGCAGACAAACATACAACGCCTTTTTCAAGACATTTTGCAATGACTGCTTTTGGATCTACTGTAGTTTCAATACCAAGCATAAGCCCCATACCGCTCACACCAAGTATACCAGGTTTACCAGCTAATGTAGCTTTTACATACTCTCCTTTTGCTTTTACAGAATCAAGGAATTCTGGAGTCATACGACTAATAATGGTATTACCTGCAGCTGCACAGATTGGATTGCCACCAAAGGTTGTAGCATGAGCACCAGCATTTAACACATATTGCATCTTTTCATTGAATAATGTAGCACCCATAGGAAGGCCACCTGCTAAACCTTTTGCAGTAGATACTACATCTGGCTCAATGCCAAATTGTTGGTATGCATATAGACTACCAGTACGGCCATTACCTGTTTGCACTTCATCAATGAGTACAAGTTGATCGTGTTCATGTGCATATTTTGTAACGGCTTGTACGAACTCTTTATCCAAAGGCATAACCCCACCTTCACCTTGAATAGGTTCCATCATAATAGCACATACGGCAGGATTGGAAAGAGCTTGTAAGGCCGCATCAATATCATTAGCTGGTGTATGAATAAAGCCTTCTGTAAATGGGAAGAAATGTTGATGGAATACATCTTGGCCTGTAGCAGACAAGGTAGTAATAGTACGACCATGGAAGCTATTAACCAAGGTGACGATGACATGACGACCTTCACCGTATTTGTCATGGCTATATTTACGAGCTGCTTTGATGGCACATTCATTAGACTCTGCACCAGAGTTAGAGAAGAATACCTTCTTCATACCTGTTTTAGCGCACAATTGTTTTGCCAATTCAATTTGTGGTAAAGAATAGTATAAATTAGAAATATGATTTAATGCATGAGCCTGTTTAGTAACAGCTTCAGTCCAAGCATCATCATCGACACCAAAGGCTGTTACGCCGATACCAGATCCAAGATCGATATATTCTTTACCATTTACATCCCATAAAAGAGAACCTTTACCCTTTTCAAAACATACATTGAACCGGCCATACGTATTGGCTATATATTCTTTATCTTGTTGTTCAAAATCGATTGTATTACTCATTATATCCTCCAAACGTACGGCCTAGCCGTCGTCTATCTATATGAAAGGTAACAATGGTAATAGATGATTACCATCATTATATCTACTATATTACTTTACAAACATTGTGCCAAGACCTTCATTGGTCAATAGTTCGATAAGGATAGCATGTGGAATCTCACCATTTATGATAAATACCTTTTGCGCCCCAGCTTCAATAGCCTCTAAACAGCAATCTACTTTAGGAATCATGCCTCCCGCAATTATTCCATCAGCTTTTAATTGCTCTGCCTCTGCCATTGTAATTTTTGAAATTAAAGACTCTGGATCATGCACGTCTTTTAATACACCATCAATGTTAGTCATAGCAACCATTGTTTCTGCCTTAAGAGCACCGGCAATTTTTGCGGCTACCGTATCAGCATTGATATTATATGTCTTGCCATCAGCCCCTATACCAATGGAAGAAATGACAGGAATATAACCTCTACTGATAACATCATCGATAATACTTGTATCAATCGTATCGATAGAACCTACATAACCAAGCTCATCATTTTGTTTATGAACTTGAATCATATTACCATCCACACCACAAAGGCCAATAGCCTTACCACCAAGGTCTGTTAAATCTGCTACGAGACCTTTATTAACCTTGCCGGCTAATACCATTTGTACTACATCCATTGTCGCTTCATCGGTTACACGTAAGCCATTTGCAAAATGCGATTCAATTTGCATAGCATCCAATGTACTATTAATAGCTGGACCACCACCATGGACAAGGACTACTTTCACCCCTACTAACTGAAGTAATAGTAAATCCTTCATAACGGATTTTTTTAATTCTTCATCAATCATCGCATTGCCACCATATTTAACGACAACATATTGATCTGTATATTGTTTAATATATGGAACGGCCGCAGTTAAGATATGCGCCCGCATTGCATTTGTTACGTCCTTCATAGTTCCCTCTCTAACCTAGTGCTAGGCCTGTATCCTCAGGCAAACCTAAAGCAATGTTCATACATTGAACGGCAGCACCAGATGCACCTTTGCCTAAATTATCAAAAATAGCATGAACCATAATGCGTTCATCGTTGCCAGTCACATAGATTTTCATACTATCTGTGTTACTCAATTGATTGGCATTTAACATGCCTGTATTACTGTTCTCAGTAAATGGTACGACAGTAATGATCCGACTATCTTTATAAAAGTTTTCCAATGCCTGTTGCACTATATTAATGTTTATTGGCTTTTGACATAAACGACTATGAATGCCTACTGTTACTTCCATACCAGAATAATAATTGTCAACGATAGGAATAAAAATAGGTGCTTCACTAAGTCCACACACATGCTGCACTTCAGGCAAGTGCTTATGTTGTTGACTAAGACCATATTGACGCGGTGCATAGAGGAAATAATCCTTCGGTTCACTTTCATATTGGCTAATCATCTTTTTACCACCACCGCTATAACCAGTTAAGGATGTGATAGTGAATGGATAATCTGTTGGCATAAGACCAGCTTTTACAAGAGGTGCTATACAAGCAATCATACCACTTGCATGGCAACCAGGATTGGCAATATGTTTTTCTCTAGCGATGGCTGTTTTATAATCTGCACCGAGTTCTGGGAAACCATAGGCCCAATCATCAGCTGTTCTAAACGCTGTCGATGTATCAATTACTTTACAAGGTAATTCACCGATAGCGTCCATAATTTCTTTAGAGGCCGCATCAGGCAAACAGAGAAATACAGTATCTGCCTCTTTAGCTACCTCTTTTATAGCCTCTACATTTTTACGATCCTCATCAGCTGTGGCCAATAGCTCTATATCTTTTCTATCGGATAACCGTTCATGAATTCTTAAACCTGTTGTACCTTCATGACCGACAATAAATACTTTATAGGGTACCATAATAAACCTCAATTCTCACCTATTGGTAACTCACACCTATTTATATAATTCTCAGGTATTACTTTCAGCGATTATAAACAGGAAACAAACTATACGATTCATCACCTTCTAGGGAGATGAAATTATTTCAAAGGATAGTCACTAAAGGTAGCAACCATAACAGCCTTAATTGTATGGAGACGATTTTCTGCTTCTTGGAATGCTAAGGAATTTGGACCTTCAAATACCTCTTCCGTTACCTCAATACCATTCATGCCGAACCGTTCAAAGATATCTTTACCTACTTGAGTTTCCGTATTGTGGAATGCTGGCAAACAGTGACAGAATTTGGTATTTGGATTACCTGTTAATGCCATCATTTCTGCATTAACTTGGAATGGTTTAAACGTATTGATACGTTCTTCCCACATATCATAAGTATCGCCCATTGTTACCCATACACCTGTATAGATTACATCTAAACCTTTAACACCTTCAGCTACATTATCTGTACATGTAATAGTAGCACCTGTTTCTTTTGCAACTTTCAGACATTCTTCATAGAATGGACCTGCTGGCCAGTATTGTTTAGGACCGATAAGTCTGAAATCCATACCCATTTTAACGGCACCACTCATCAAGGCATTACACATATTAGATTGACCGTGACCTACATAAGCATAGGAGATTTCATTCAATGGTTTGTCGATATTTTCTTGAAGTGTCAAAAAATTCGCTAATGTTTGTGTTGGGTGGTCCATGTCGGTAAGACCATTCCAAACAGGTACGCCAGAATAATCAGCTAGTGTATCTACATCGGCTTGGTCAAAACCTCTGAACTCAATAGCATCATACATAGAACCAAGAACACGAGCTGTATCTTTCAAAGATTCTTTTTTATTCATTTGAGAACCTGTAGGTCCAAGATATGTGGTATGAGCCCCTTGGTCCGCAGCGCCTACTTCAAAGGCACAACGTGTCCGTGTAGAATCCTTTTCGAAAATAAGGACAAAGTTTTTACCTTCTAATGTTTTGATTTCTTTGCCCGCTTTTTTATCAGCTTTTAGTTTTGCAGCTAAGTCTAAGAAATATTTAATTTCTTCAGGTGTATATTGAAGCATTGTTTTAAATGATATATGTTGTAAACTTTTCATGATAACCTCTTATTTCAAACTACTTTTTATCTTGCAAAAATTCGGCAGCGATAGCAGCCATCATTGTTATACCTGGTTCTAGGATACTTTCATCAATAGTGAAAGCCTCATTATGCAAGGCTGGATTCCCTTCAAATCCTGTACCTAACCACAGGAAAGCCCCTTTAAATTTATGAAGATATGCGGAAAAGTCCTCTGCAGCCATAGATGGGAATTCAGGATGTACCACCGCTTGTTTGCCAAGATATTTTTCTACAATGAATGTAGCATAATCGATGGCATCTGAATCATTGATAGTCGCTCCATGACCGCGTTTATAATCTAAAGTACTTTCCGTTTTAAACATCATGTCGATGGCTTGTAAGCTTTCACCAAGACGTCGTTCAATATAATCACGTTTTTCAGGTGCATAGGTACGACATGTACCTTCAAGATGTACATCGCCACAGCCTACATTATATCGGTCGCCACCATTAATCACACCGATAGTACATACGAGGTTTTCCATTGGATTAGTTTCGCGAGCAACCATAGATTCCACATTAACAATCCAATTTGCAGCAGCTACAATGGCATCAATTCCATTATGAGGCTCAGCACCATGGGTCGATTTTCCTTTAATATGCACGAAAAAGTGATCCGATGCGGCCATCAAATTACCTTTTTTAAGTCCCACAGTACCAACTGGAAGTTGTGGCCATACATGAAGTCCATAAATTTCATCTACATCATCGAGAATCCCACTATCTACAATGCCTTGTGCACCAGGAAATAACGCTTCCTCTTCAGAAGGTTGGAATACAAGCTTAACAGTTCCGTGCAATTGATTCTTTATGGATTGTAGAATAGCAGCTGCACCTAGCAAGATTGCAATATGACTATCATGACCACAAGCATGCATAACGCCCTCATTTTGAGATGTAAATGGCAACCCTGTTGTTTCATGGATTGGCAATGCATCTATATCGGCACGCAATGCTATGACTGGTCCAGGTTGATCTCCTTCGATTTTACCGATAACGGCATAATCAGAAACATCATTTACAAAAGAAATACCTAATTCACCAAGAATTTTTTGAATGAACAAGGATGTATTTTTTTCATCCCCAGATAATTCAGGATGGCTATGAATATGTCGACGCCATGCTACAACTTGTTCTTTATATTGTGCGGCATATTTTTTAATCAAATCTTGTAATGTATTCATTACTCTATCTCCTTTATACACTATATGTATATTTTATACATTATTAGCGTATTTTTATAACCTATATACGTATTATAATACTATCAGTCATATTATTCAAGTTTTATACATATTTTCTGCATTTTTATTTGTTATACTATGAATTAATTTTTATCATAGTCCTCAAAACTGTAATTTGGATGAACTTGATCTAGCATATAAAATATCTAATAAATATATAATTATCATTTATATGTTTACCTATTTAATCTATAAATCAGAGAAAACTATTTGTATAAACACACAAAAAAGACACCTTCCAAGGAAGGTGTCTTTTGCTTATATATTCTTATATTCTTGTGTTTCTATTTCTCTATAATCGACTCATCTAGCTGTGTACCGTCTGGTAAGAAAGCTTTTACTATTAATTTATTCGGTGTAACAGTCATCGTCATATAGTTATTCTTATCTCGATCTGGTGCCACGTATACATCTAAAGGATGTTCTTTCCACTTAGGGCGACGAGCATCTCCGGCAATACCAGTCAGAATATATAATGGTCCCAAAGTATCTCGCTCAAAGTTACGAACATGCCCTCTATTACGATAAGAATGTAAATGAGCTGACAACACTAAATCTACATTAAACTCATCAAAGATAGGCATAAACAATACGCCCTCTTCGTTGAATCCTACATCACGACTTGCACCTGGTCGGTCAAAGGCGTATTGGAATGGATCCCTATGCATAAGAACTACGGTCCACTTTTTAGTATTAGCCGCTAAATCTTGGCGTAGCCACTGAACCTGTACATCGTATAAATCTGGATAATGTGTATCATGATTATCCTCATGATTACTTTCATACAGTTGGGTATCTAATACAACGTAATGAACATCACCATAATCATAAGAATAATAGTGTCGGTCAAATATGGTATTTCCATTGGATGGTACATCGAAGTAATTTAGATAAGCCTTAGGCTCACGCATTTTCCAATCTAATGTATACATTTCATGGTTCCCCATCATAGGTGCCAATGGTACACGAGTACTCAATGGTTGTATAGAGTTGAGCCACGTACGCCATTGATAAGCTTGTTCCCCATTATCTACAAGATCACCCATACCAATATATAGTGCAGCCTTAGGAGTACGATGTGCTGAGCCCTTTACAATCTCTTCCCATTGAGAATAATCCCCCGACTGAGAATCTGGATAGATGAGCACATCATATACACTGGCACCAGCCGTTTCCAGGGAGTACCAATCACTACGGCGATCACTACCATAACCAATGCGATATTCATATTTAGTATTAGGCGTCAAACCTGTTACTGTAGCCTCATGAATATAAGTGATACTGTCATCATCGGTAAAAGCTTTATCAGTAGCATTTATGGTTTGTATAGTATCAGCCCCATCTTGGCGATATTCTATAACCGCATCAGGTTCACTACTATCAGACTGCCACATAATGGTACGGCTTGTGCTATTATCTTGAGCTACAATTTGTCGAATATAACGGCCTTCAGAATCGATAAGAGGCTTAATCTCTTGCCCACTCACGATAGCCACGGTCCGAGCTATACGACTATGTATAGCATCTTTATATACATAGCCACCTATGACTAATACAACCAAAGCTACAATAGCTATAACTGCTTTTAATGGTTTACTTTTATTCATATAGTTCTAAAATTATTTTTCGTAATATTGTTTCATTTGTGTATAGCCATTGACGATGACTTCAATTTCACCTGTTCTAGGATGGAAGATAAGACCGTGAATAGGCACATCTTTAGGAATCAATGGGTTCATACGCAATTCATCTACTGTTTCTTCTACATTTTCTGCAGGGTGTGTAAATCCATCTGCCCAGCGTTCCATTTCTTTATGGACCATATGAATCGCTTCTGGTGCAATACCACGAGCCAACATTTTTTCTGTTAAATTTTTTGCTGTAGTTTTTGCCATACCACATTCGTGATGACCAATGATAAAGATTTCATTAACACCTAGTTCATAAATACAAACGAGTAAGCTACGTACAACGCCATCAAAAGGACCTGTAATACAATTACCTGCAGTCTTTACGATTTTCGCTTCGCCACGACCGATATCCATGGAATCTTCTAAGAAGTTAACAAGACGTGTATCCATGCATGTAACGATTGCCATTTCACGACTAGGCATCTTACTGCATTTAGTATCTGTTTCTACATAACCTGTATTTTGATCTTCTACATATTCTCTATTATGGGCTAAAATATCATCTAATAAACTCATAGTACCTCCTATATAAAAAGACCTTGGCATACAACCAAGGTCTCTATATCAATAATGGTCGATATAAATATTATATCATATCGAGTTATAAACGCTCTAAATTACTAGCAGTCTTACATCTATTATTCTCTCCAAATAGATGTAGAATAATTGTAGCTATATATTATCTATCCGGTGTAGATAATGCTTCAATAGCAACACTACCACCACGTACAACTTCAATGCGATTAACGAACATATCTTTAAATAGAGCAATCATGTCGTTATTTTTAGATACTGTTTTAACACATTGTACGAGAACAGATTTGCGGTTATAATCGACTACCAACAAGTCAAAGGTTTGAGCAATGCGGAAGATTTCTTGTTTATCTGCTTCTTTGCAGCTATTGACCTTAATAAACAATAGTTCTTTCTTTGTAATCCGCATATCCGTAAAGTCGATAACCTTAATCACCTCTACACTGCGATTAAGCTGTTTAATAATTTGTTCGTATGTCAAATCGTCGCATGTGAGCTCAATGGTCATACGAGACATGGTATGATCTTCTGTCTCCCCTACAGTCAATGTATCAAGGTTATAATTTTTACCTGCGAAGAGGCCTGAAATTTTAGCCAATACGCCGATTTGGTTCTCTACATACGCTGAAATACAGCGTTTTTCCATATGTAATTCCATAGCCCCTCCTATTTTTTATCCTTTAATAACATATCGCTTAAAGATTTGCCAGCTGGTACCATTGGCAAAACATTAAGTTCTGTAGGAATGATAAATTCAAGTAAGGTTGGTCCATCTTTGAAAGTATCTGCCAATTGGAAGCCTTTTTCGATATCCTCTACCTTAGTAATGCGTATTGCCTTTGCACCATAAGCTTCTGCCAATTGTACAAAGTTTGGAACATATTCAAACTCATCATTATCGATCATATCACGCGTTACAATAGAGCTTTCATCCATCAACAAATTAGTACAAGCATATCGTTTATCATAGAACAATTGTTGCCATTGACGTACATTACCAAGGAAGCCATTATTCAAAATGATGAGAGTTACTGGTAAACGGTAATGCATAGCTGTGGCAAACTCTTGGATATTCATTTGCACGCCGCCATCACCACAGATAGCAAATACACGTTTATCAGGGTTGCCAATTTGGGCCCCTAACGCAGCTGGGAACCCATAGCCCATCGTGCCAAGGCCTCCAGATGTCAACATTTGGTGTTGTCCTTTAATTTCGAGGAACTGAGTAGTCCACAATTGATTTTGTCCTACATCAGTAGCAACAATAGGTCGTGCATAGTGGTTATTAATATAATCAATAACAATTTGAGGTGTTAAGCCCGCTTCACCAGCTTGTGTAACAGGGCGCTCAGCCTTAAGTTGTTGTAATTGCGCAGGCCATTCACCAAGATCATGAGGTTCAATATATTCCAATAATTTTTCAATAGCTAATTTAGCATCTGCTACGATTGGAATATCGACCTTAATATTTTTAGAAATAGATGCTGCATCCACATCAATATGGATAATCTTACAATTTTGTGCAAAGGTACTTAATTTGCCTGTAATACGATCGTTAAAGCGTGTACCAATAGAAATCATTACATCACAATCAGTGAGTGCCACATTCGGTGCATAGCCACCATGAATACCAATATTGCCAAGATATAAAGGATGTCGACTATCGATAGCACCTTTACCCATTAATGTAGTTACAACAGGAATGCCTGTTTTTTCTACTAGCTTCATCATGAGATCGTTAGCACCACTAATGCTAACGCCACCGCCTAATAAGAATAGTGGTCGTTTAGCCTTGCTGATAATAGAGCATGCTTTTTTTACTTGTCCTATATGAACTGTTGTATTTGGTTTATAGCCACGAATATTAACCTCTGTAGGATACTCATCAGAGCCCATAGCCTTTTGAATGTTTTTAGGAATATCCACCACTACAGGACCAGGACGACCAGTACGGGCAATATAAAAGGCTTCTTTCAAAATACGCCCCAGCTCTTTACGATCACGAACAGTAACAGCATATTTACAGATATTGCGCACAATACCAACCGTATCCACCTCTTGGAATGCGTCATTGCCCATGAGGCCCAAGTCTACTTGACCTGTAATACAAACAAGAGGAACACTATCAGAGTATGCTGTAGCAATACCTGTCACAAGGTTTGTAGCACCTGGTCCAGAGGTTACCATGCACACCCCTACTTTACCTGTACTACGAGCATAACCATCTGCTGCATGAGCCAATGCTTGCTCATGACGTGGCAAAATTACTTTTACCTTATCTTGTTTATATAATTCATCCATGATATCGATGGTTGCTGCCCCAGGATAGTTGAATAGTATATCTACCTGCTCCTCTTGAAGGGCCTTCACCACATATGCTGCGCCTGAAATCATAGGTGCCTCCTTAACTATGTAAAACATGCATATCGCATTATCCATATTCTCATTCGATATATCTAAAAAAATTGAATATCTTATATAGATGTGTTATACTCAGTAGTATACCACATGTTGTGGTACATGAGTATGTAATAAATCTCAAATTATAGAAATATATATTAATTTTGTCTGGAAAGGACTGTAAAACCATGAAAGAAATCTTAGGTTTCCACTTAAACGGTTGCCCTTATTGTGCAAATGCATTCCGTGCTATCGATGAACTTGTTGCAGAAAATCCCGCATATGCGGATATTCATATCAACTGGGTTGAAGATCAAGACGCTCATGAGCTCTTCAAAACTCACCCATATGAATACTATCCAAACTTGTGGTTCGACCTCGACAAACAATATGAGGCTCAACCTGGTGAAAGCTATGACCAAACAAAAGCTTTCATTAAAGCTGTATTGGATAAAGCAATCGCATAGGATTATTACATGAAATCGTTATAAAACCATTAAGAAAGAGGCTAGCAATGCTAGCCTCTTTTTTTGTCCTTCCACTCAAGATATATATGTTTAATGACTTGAATTGGTGATACCAATAACATTCTAGGTCCACCATAGCGCATGATTTCACGGATCTTTTCGCGATACGTAGATTCATAGCAATGAGTTTTACATACACTACAAAAAGTTTTACTCTCCATATGAGGGCAGGCATTAATTCGATGCTCTGCATATTCCCAAACATGCTCACAATCTTCACAAAGATGTCCTTTAGACGTATGGTGCTTATTATGACAATAGATGCCAATGATTTGGTACATAGTTTTTAGTTCTAACTTACGTTTTTCATCAACTGTCATACGGCTCTCCTATTTCACAGACCAAGATATCCACGCCACTTTATCAACCGTTTTATTATGAATTTCTCCATTAATGGCTAATGGTTCAATGAGATTTCTAATTTCTACTTTCATATCTTCTATATCGCCCCATGTATTATTATGAAGTCGCATAGCAAAGTAATTAACCGCTTTATCAAGGCTCATAACCTCTGTTTCAGGCACTGTTTTATAAGTCACTTTTACATTATGCCCTATTTCATGAATAACATCTAAACATGCTTTCATCTTACCATCCCAAGGGAATGAATCACGACCAAAGAAATGTTCAGATAACATATCTACCGTTTCATCGCTGCGTTCACTAAAAGCGATCCACAAGCATTTGTCCTTACTTGATTCATGCATAGCACGAATGTTTTCTACATCAAACATGATAGGGCAAAAAATACTATATGTTAAATCAAAGGTTTTATCCCATTTTAGTTCACGGCGAGTTTCATCAGACCACGGTGCAATATACAAGCTAAGATCTAAACCTTCTGCCTCTGCTAATTGTTTAGCACCACGAATCATACCATCAGATAAATCTATACCTGTTGCTTTATGGCCTTCACGAGCCAATCCTAATGCATAGTCACATACACCACAGCCAATATCAAGGGTACAACCGTTTTTAGGGGGCAAAAGATTTTCATCCTTCAAGAAGGATAAAAACTCTGCAACCTGCGCCTTACGATCGTCCCGATTGTGCATTTCTACAAAGTAATTAGATCGATTATTCCACGCATCTTGCTCATTACGCCAAGTTTCGTCGACGGTGAGTTCTTGTATTCTATTTGTCATTCTATCTCCTCTGTATCACTACATCAAAACTATGCATTGATACAATTTAGTATTTTATTAATCTTAATTAGATAATCTATATGTTATTCATCACGTCCTATATGCCTAGTGTTCCACCTAGGATGTTCAGATTTTCACAAGGACATTCTTATTGTACATCATTCTCAAAACAAAATGTGTTACTCAAATCACATTTACACGTTATTTCAATACTATCAAATATAAAATCCTATATGGAGCTTTTAGCTGTACCACATCCCCTATATATCACCATATAAAAAACCTCCACTCATTAGAGTGGAGGTTTTCTATATCATTTATATCAACAATCTTCGTAGAGCTGTTCAGATCCAGTAATGTAAGCTTCATAGACGATGCATACCTTACGAGTATTAACAGCAATACCATAGGGATTCCAATTATCTTTATTATCCGGTATATAATCGATGATATCTATGGTGGAAATCAACATAACATCCAAAAGAGGTAGAATAGTTTGTGCATGTATTTCCATTCGTTTCTCTCCTATTACCAGAGTTATTATAGCTGTTTCATATATTATTTATATTTATTATAATAAAGAAAAGGAGGCTTTGAAAGTATGGGAAAATATATGATAATCCTTATGTTTCTATTGATCGCTATTGCTGTAGTTTTTGCTACTTATAACTTATCTATAATTAGATCTATGCCTCCTGAAGAGCGTTATAAACTTCTTTACTTTAAGAATGATCAAGTCTCTATAGGCATTGGCTTAGTAAGAAGAACATTTAAATTAAGTGATATTCGTGAGGTACGTTTTTCTAAAGGAAAACAATTCCGTAACATGGGCAGCTGGGCCGGCAGAATGCAAATTTGCAAACTAAATGGTAAAACAAGCCGTTGGATAGAATTTGATGGTACTGTCTATTACAAAAAGATGGTATATATAACTAATGAAGAAATCATTGATAAATCAATAGACTTACTGATGAATGAATTTCAAGCACGAGGAATTCGTTGTACTAAATATAGATGCTAATATATAATTTTTTGAACTATATATCAACCTAAAGAATAAAGACACATAAAAAGGCTTCTCGAAATTTCGAGAAGCCTTTTATTTGGTGCGCCTAGCAGGAATCGAACCTGCGCACCCGGTTCCGGAGACCGGCGCTCTATCCCCTGAGCTATAGGCGCATGAATACCTAAAAATTATACCATATAACGCTATGGTTCGGTAGTATAAAGTATAAAGTGAGATAGTCTGTATATAGAAAAAACCTTACTATTAAGCCAATTCAGGTTCGGAATAACTATAGTTAAACTCAAGCACTATTTCTACACCATCTAATAGTAAGGTCTATATATTTATATTTTCTCTTTAATCAACTCTAATAAAGCATCACAGCTACGACTTATATCGTCATAGGTTTCGTCAAAGTTTCCCGTATACCAAGGATCCTTTACATCACGGCTTTCACCAACAAAAGACATGGCCTTATACACCTTAGAATCAAAGTCATCGCCAATAATTCGTTTTAAATTACGTCCATTATTTTCATCCATAATAACGAGGTAATCGAAGTTATGATAGTCATCAACGGTCACTTGACGAGCCTTGCGACGTGTATAAGGAATCCCCATTTCATCCAGCTTTTGCTTAGTCCCATAATGAGTATCGTTCCCTATCTCCTCACGCGATGTAGCGGCCGACTCAACATAAATAGAATCGCTAAGCCCAGCTTTCGCAACGATATGCTTCATATAAAACTCAGCCATCGTTGAACGACAAATATTACCATGACAGATGAATAAGATTTTTACCATACTATACTCCTTACATACTAATAGTCCTTATAGCATACGCTATAAGGACTATTAGTGCAATATTTAATTAGAAGTTATGTCTAACCCCTGCATCGATACGCCATGTATTATCTATAGTAGCACCAAAGTTTTTAGTGAATGTACCATATAGATATGTGCTAGGACGAACGCTCCAAGAAGCGCCGATTTCCGCATCAAGCCATGTATCCTTTAAATCTACAGTTGTTTGTACTGTTGGGTTACCTGGTGCAGAATATGTAGTATTTACCTTACCAGAGAATTCATAAGCTAGTGCTAGTTTTGCAAAGATATTAGATTTTTCTGTTTCTTTACCAATACCAATGCCAAGTCTACCTACCGCAGAGTTTACAGCATCAGATTTCACATGCATGGATCCGCCGCCCGCAATAGTTGCATCATAGGATACACCATTTAAACGACCTAGAATAAATTCTACACTAGGGTCTATATAGAAACCATTTTGTTTTTTAATACGTTTGCCATATTCAGCACTCAAGGATGTACCAAATGTATGGTAGTTACCATTCAAACGTTGGCCACTAATTGAGTTAAGGCTATAGTCGTTGGATAATCTATTACCACGAGCGATGATATCGATATAACGACCATCCTTATGTTTCTTTGTACCATATAAGGCTATACCGCCAAGCTTACCGTCGCCACTGCCGTTGGCATAAGAGTTACTAGATGTACTGTAATCTAGGACACCGCCGAAAATCCAGCCATTGGAGGCTTTATGATCATACCCGATTTGTACGCCATTGTATGTCATATGTGCATCAGCACCATCTGTAATCTTAGATTTACCACCTATATATTTAGCCCATACTCCTTTATCTGTATTAGCTAGACGAAGATCACCTAAACGACGTTGTAAATCATTAGTATTATTTTTCCACGCCATAACTGTTGAAGTAAGGGCAGATTTTGTGCCACCTACGAGCGATGATTCACTAGCACGAACAACTTTTGTTGTATCATCTACAACGAGATGACCTTGAGAATCAAAATAATCTGCCCCTAGGTCTGCAACAGCACCAGGTGTAGTAACGCCTTCATTAATTTGAACTGTTGTGCTAAGTTTCTTATCATTGCCTGTGTATTGTAATTTCTTAGCTAATGCTTGAATATCCTTTTTGTAGCTTGCATCGTCGATGGTATTACCGGAATGGTCGCCTTTCATTGTAATATGGCTATTATCCGCCGCATGTTCAACGACGATTTGGCCTTTTCCAGCTTCGCTTGCTGGTACGCCAGATTTATAAATAGCATTCACATAACCGCTATAGTTCTGAATTGTTATAGGCCGCGCATCGATAGGATGAATGTTACCTGCTGCAGTTGGGTTAACACCACCTACAAGATTACGAACCTTACTCCCCTTGTATAGGTACGCTGCATTATCCCCTGATGGACGTTCTTTTTTAGGTGTAGGACGCTCCATGCCAATCCATTCATTATTCCAAGTAGCTCCGTTTTGTAGGTAAATATCTGCACCAGAATTATGAGGGTTTTTATTGCTTTCAGCATATTCATTTAATACAGCACCTGTGAGGCTAGAGTTAGGTGTTGTGAAAGCTAGTGCTATATTAGTTGGTTCTACATTATGGTTTGGATCGCGACCATAATCCTTATCGATTAGGCCTACATTACCAACAGCAACCAAGTCTTTGGTACCTGGATGTTTGCCATCAGCGCCTGCATTAACATATACATCCCCTTCTTCTGCTACTACAGAATAGGTATCAGATGTTTCTACAGGATGAGTGATA